>NZ_JBFRGF010000004.1:0-311535 GCF_052115205.1 Arthrobacter sp. 2RAF6
ACACACGTAGCCCTCCGGCCAGCGGCACTCAAGCAGATAGTCCAGACACGCCTTCTCGTCGCCAAACCGCGACTGGAACTCCAGAATCGTCCGCGGAAAATCCGGTCTCGACATTTACCCAGAATACCTGAGCTAACCGGATACCCACTATGCAGCTTATGCCGACATCGGCATAAGCTGCAGAGCAAGACGCCATTGTCGGTGCTGGTACTTCCACCCTGCGACCAATAGGTGATGTGGTGGGCTTCGCACCACGGAGCCGGCATCGTGCACGAAGGAAACGCGCAGCCTTTGTCCCGGGCGGTAATTGCTTTACGGATGTGGGCCGGGAAGATCCTGGAGGACCGGCCGATATCCAACACCTGCCCTTCACCACCGAGGACCACGGGAACGATGTCGGCGTCGCAGGCGATTTTCCGTAACGTGGCCGCAGGGACCGGACCGCTGAACGTAAAGCTCCCCGTGCCGCGTCGCGATCCGCCGGAGCGCCCGGGTTGTCCAGATTGCCCGAGGAACGTGAGTTGCCCGGCTTCTTTCAGCGGCGTCAGGAGGTCCCGGTGATCGATGGTGGCCATGATCTGGGGCCGCTGGCCTCCGGCCGCGGGCATCGCCCCGGTGGCGAGGGCAATCTTGCAGGCGCCCAGCAATCCGTCCAGGAGTTTCTGCGCCCTCGTGCGGCGGTCCAGAGACGCGGCATCATCACCTGAACCACCCGGCAGACCATCTGTCCGACCGTCTGCCGGAGCGTTTGCCGCCCCGCTCCCGCCGCTCGCGTCCACCGCGTGGTCCCCGGATCCGGGCTCCCCGGACGTGCGCGTCCGGGGATTGGTGGCGGTGTTCATCACGGTGAGCAGGTGCTCGTACTGGTCCTGGGTGGCGAAGATTTCCACATGCTGCAGCCCGTGTTTGGGTTTCCGGAGGAAAGCGCCCTGGAGGTGGCGCAGGGCTTCTTCGCTGGGCTCGGCACCGTCCTGGTCGATCGCGTCGGTCCAGCGGCGGGCGATCCTGGCCAGGAAATCGGCGTCGTTCTCGACCGCTGTCATGGTCAGCGCGTGTTCCATGTCCGCGGCCGTCTCGGGACTGCACAGGGGCCGGACGCGTTCCAGAGCCATGGTGATGGTGGTGGCCGGCCGGGACGCGATGCTCCCACAGGCCAGGGCCGCGGCCACTTCCCCATACCGCGGCTCGATCCGTTGCCCCGTGAGCGAGCGGCCCGGCAGCAGGTCCTCCGCCAGGGCAAGGCGGCGCCGGGCCTCCGCCGCGCCGATCCGCAGCAGCGAGCGCAGGTGCTCGCCGGTGTTCCGGAACTCCCGGACCGCGGCGAGTGCGTCACCGGCAGCGAGCCCGCCGCCCTCGGCGTCGGCCCTGTCACCGGCTGCTCCACCTTCAGTTTCTGGGCTGCGGGGACCATCGCTGGAACCGCCCGCGCGGGCTTCGGCTCCCCAGCCCGTCGTCCAGCCGGTCCCGGCGGTCGGCTCCTGCTGCCGGATCCGGTGCAACTGCCCCGCGGCGACGAGCTGCAAGTAGTCCAGGGTGCGGGAGAGTTCCTCCACGCCGGAGGCAAACGCGGCCGAGTCCTGCAACCCCAGCGGCCCGACGTCGTCCACCGCGGTCCGCGCCAGCGACCGCAACGCTCCAAGAGCACCCTCCAGAACCCGCTGCGGACCACCGTCACCGCAGCCGTGAGCGCCCAAGCGGTCCTCGCGCGGATCCAGCGGAGCGAGCCCGCGCAGCCCTGGCGCGTGACCAGCCGCAGCCACCATCCGCGGCGCCCGCACCCCGCCGGGCACAGCGCCCTGGCGGCTGGTGAGATGTCCGATCGCTTCCATGGCAATACTCTGCCAGCAGGCACCGACAAAATAACCCGCTTACGATCGGGAACGCACCACACGTTATGGACAGTTCTGTACGCAACGTACATTTTGCTGCACTTTCCGTACTATCGAGCCCACGACCGATATCGCCATTACCGAAGCCCGGAACCATCTGGCAACCATTGTGGACACGGCACACCGCGAGCGCGAGCCGGTATTCCTGACCCGCCGCGGAATTCGGGTCGCGGCAGTGATTGATTCCGCCGAGCTGGAGCGCCTTCGCGAAGCCGCGGAAGAACTTGAAGACATCCGGGCCGTCGCGCAAGCTTCCGCCCGAGGGCCGCCGTCGAGTCCAAGCAGCCATCGAGTTGCTGGCCGAGACTCCGCCCCCCCGGCGCCAAGAAGCTGGCAGGGCGGGTCGAGGGGCGCGTCCGAACGGGAGATTATCGGATGCTCTACCAGATCGACGACGGCCGACTCGTCATCGTCGTCGTTCAGGCCGGTCGTCGCCGCGAAATCTACCGCGAGGGAGTCCGGCGGCAATATTCGCCGTTGTCAGTGGCGAGTGATCCTCAACGCGCTCGAGTCACCGACAGAAACTTCGGCCTCACCGCCGATCGGGAACGTGAAGATAGGCGAGGTGTGGCCGAAATCGGCATTGGCGAGCACCGGCAAGCCTACAAGAACGGGTTGTTTGGCCACGATCAACGCCAGCAGTTCCCTCGTCATTCGGCTTGCCTCCTGAAAGCGACCTATCACCAGACCCCGTATGCCCGCTGCCTCAGGCGTCTGCAAAAGCGACGCAAGGTCCCTCGCAAATGTGGCCGGGTGGCTTTCGAAGTCATCCTCCAAGAAGAGCAACGCAGCAACTCGTTGCTGCTGAATCCGCCGATTACCGTCAGGATTCCCGCTACTTCCTGATCCGAGAAGGCGGCATGAAGATCGTCAACTCGCGACTGCACCGACGACGTAAGAAGCCCATCCATTTCGTCGACGTGCTCCCCGAAGGAAAGTCGCAACCCCATTTCGGCGAAACGCCTCTCGATGTGGCTGGTGTTGTCGTGCTCCGTGACCACAGCGCGGCTCAATGCGGGCGCGACCACCCGCACCAAGTCACCGCTACGAAATTTGGGCGGGTAGATAGAAGGCATGTGCTCGACGCTAGCAAACGCAGTGCGCCCAACCACGCCGATAGACGGAGGTTTCACCTGAGGCAAGGTATGCAGTTCCGCGGACCTTGACCAAGAGTCATCGTGACCCTGTTGCAGGGTGACGCGCTTACCTAGTATTGGCCCATGAAGGAATGGGCCCGGCAGCACCCATATCTTGCCATGGCCATCGGCTATGTTCTTTTCTTTGTGTTCGCCACAGCTGTTTGGATGGCAGTTGGACGGCACAGCCTAGCGGACTCCGCTATCACCGCCTTTGTGTGGACATTGGGCTACTGGCTTCTTGCGGTCTTCGGAATACGGCGAAGCCGTAAGACCAAAGCCCGTCTCGAAGATAACGGCCAAATCATGGCCTACATCCGCTACCCGGGCTCCCGGCCCGGCTCGCTCAGCAGCATCTGGAACCAAGGTATCGCGACCCCCAGCGCCGGGTCTATCCATTTCCAGCCAGCGGTGTACGACACCCTGGAGCCGTCAGGACGGGCGACGACGATCAAGGTCCAGGGTCTGCTACCTGGGCGCCGAAAAGTCAGCGGCAAGGACCGTAAGTACATCCAGGTCTATGGAATCGAGGCAATGACCGTGTTGACGGACGAAGGCAATGTGGAGATCGCCGCGCACCCTGAATCACTGGACAGGCTGAGTGGGCTTCTAGGGCGTTAGGCAACCGGCTGCAAAGCCTACATATGCACGTGCAACCGTCGCGCCGCTTCGGAGATGGATCCGGTCAGCGAGGGGTACACGGTAAAGGTGCTCGCGAGGTCGTCGACGTGCAGTTTCTGTTTCACGGCAACGGCAATCGGGAAGATGAGTTCGGAAGCGTTCGGTCCGACGACGACGCCGCCGATCACGGTGCCCGAGCCCTTACGCGCGATGATCTTGACGAAGCCGTCCTTGGAGTTGCGCATCTTGGCGCGGGCGTTGCTCAGCAGGGAGAGCATGACGACGTCGCCCTGGTACTTGCCGGATTCGAGGTCGGCCTCGGAGACGCCCACAGAGGCGATTTCCGGTGAAGTGAAAATGTTGGAGGCCACTTGGTGGAGCTTGATCGGCATGACCGCGTCGCCCAGGAAGTGCGCAACAGCAATGCGGCCCTGCATGGCCGCGACCGAGGCGAGGGCCAAGATCCCGGTGCAGTCGCCAGCGGCGTAGATGTTCGGCGCGGTGGTGCGGGAAACGCCGTCGACCTTGATGTGGCCGGACTCCGTGACAGCGACGCCTGCCTCTTCCAGCCCGATTCCGGCCGTGTTGGGGATGGAGCCGACACAGACGAGGCAGTGGCTGCCCGAGACGGTGCTGCCGTCGCCGAGCGTCACCTTCACGCCGGCGTCGGTCCTTTCAACGGCCTCCGCGCGTGAGCGGGACAATACGCGCACGCCGCGGCGCTTGAAGACACCTTCAAGGACCTGGGCGGCGTCCGTATCCGAACCCGGCAGCACCTGGTCGCGGCTCGAAATGAGCGTGACGTTCGAGCCAAGGCCGTTGTAGGCCGAAGCGAATTCGGCGCCGGTCACGCCGGAACCGACGACGATCAGGTCTTCCGGAAGTTCCTCGAGGTTGTAGATCTGTGCCCAGTTCAGGATGCGCTCACCGTCAGGCTTCGCCGTCGGCAGTTCGCGGGGGTGGGCGCCGACGGCGAGAAGAATTGCGTCGGCCGTAATCGTCTTGATGCCGTCCGAGGTGATGACCTCGATGGTGTGGTTGTCCAGGAGCTTTCCGGAGCCCATCAGCATCTCCACGCCAAGGTGCTCAAGGGCCACCCGGATGTCGTCCGACTGCTCCCGCGCGAGGTGCATGACCCGGTCGTTGATGTGGCCCAGGTCAGCGCGCATCCCCGGCGCCACATCGCTGCCGTCGACGGCGAACTTGACTCCCAGCTCCCCCGCCTCGCCGACGCGGGTCATGAGATCCGCCGTCGCTATCAGGGTTTTGGAGGGTACGACGTCGGTGAGGACGGCTGAGCCGCCGAGCCCGGCGCGCTCGATGAGGGTTACCCGCGCTCCCAGGTGCGCCGCGACCATGGCCGCTTCATATCCGCCTGGACCTCCGCCCAGGATCGCGATTCGTGGTGAGCTGAAGTCAGGATGCATGGTCACAATGTTCAATTCTCACTTAATGCCGACGGACCCGCCACTAAGCCCCACCTGAGAACTCCTCCAGGGGCCCTTGCCGTCCCCACCAGTGCCCTGTTCAACAGCGCGCGCGGCACTGTAGTTTGTACCAGTGAGTAACACAGAGCTGATGAACACAGACCCATTCGAGGCCGCCAAAGCTGCGGCCGACTACATCGCGGCGGAGACCGGCATCGAATCCCACGACGTCGCGCTCGTGCTCGGCTCAGGCTGGGGCGCGGCTGCTGATCTCATAGGGGAAACGACGGCGACCCTCACGGCGTCGGAAGTTCCCGGCTTCCACGCTCCTGCCGTTGAGGGGCATGTGGGCACCATCCGCTCGGTCCTGACGAAGGAGGGCAAGCGGGCCCTCGTCCTGGGCGCGCGTACCCACTACTACGAAGGCAAGGGCGTCCGCGCAGTAGTCCACGGCGTGCGCACGGCCGCGGCAGCCGGATGCAAGACCCTGGTGGTGACCAACGGTTGCGGCGGCCTGAACGAATCCTGGACCCCCGGCACACCCGTGCTGATCAGTGACCACATCAACCTGACGGCGGCTTCTCCCCTTGAAGGCGCCACGTTCGTCGACCTCACGGACCTGTACTCCTCCCGCATCCGCGGCCTGGCCCGCGAAGTGGATCCCACGCTCGACGAAGGCGTCTACGCCCAGTTCACCGGCCCGCACTACGAAACTCCGGCCGAGGTCCAATACGCCAAGCGAATCGGCGCGGATTTGGTGGGCATGTCCACTGCTTTGGAAGCCATCGCCGCCCGGCACGCGGGCATGGAGGTCTTCGGCATCTCACTGGTGACCAACCTGGCCGCAGGCATCAGCCCGGTACCGCTGAGCCACCAGGAAGTCATCGAGGCAGGCCAGACGGCGGGCGCACGCATTTCGCGCCTCCTTGCGGACATCATCGCCAAACTTTGATCGAGGAGCCGCGGGGAGCCAAGGCTCCCCGGCTCCTCCGGAGTTCGTAGCACAGTAGAATTTGAGTGATTCTCCGCCGTAGTGCTCGACCCGGAAAGGACCGCCGATCATGACATCCGCGCCTTTCCGGTTTTTGCGAACGGGCCTGATCGGTTCAACCATTCTGGGGTTCGCCGCGGGTGGGCACTTGGCCGGCGGCGGAACCCTCCCGGCACCAGCCATTCTGACGGCGCTCTGCGCCCTGACAATCCTCCCCGTCGCCATCCTGACGCGCACCCGCCTGTCGCTGCCCGTCTTCGCAGGGCTGCTGGGGGCCGGGCAGCTCTGCCTTCACTGGGCGTTCTGCGCGCTGTCCGGGGCTTCCTCCACAGGGCCGGTGCAGTCCGGGCATGCCGGACATGTTCCCTTGGCGCCAGCCTCGGAAACCGTGAGCGCCATCGCCTCGACCCCCGCCGCGGCAAGCGACTGGCAAATGCTCGCGGCACACACAGTCGCTACCCTGGGCACGGCGCTGGTGCTTGCGCGCGGCGAACAAGCACTATGGGCCCTGGCGGCGTGGCTGCGCCCGTTGGTCCAACTGCCCGCTCCAACAGCGGTCCAACCACTTCGCGCCCCCACCCCTTGCCCGGCCCCGGACGTGCGTCCTCGTGCCCTTCCCGGCCTTCGCCTTCCCTCCCGGCGTGGCCCGCCGGCTTTGGTGTCCGCCGCCTGAGACTCTCCCCTTTCACCTACGGGCAGGGACAGGCGGCGACCCGCTGCCTTCGCCGGCCCGGACACACGTCCGGCCCGGTCCCTCACCGCTTTTCCTTTGTGAAGGGGCATCATTGCCATGAAGACCTCCCGCCGCCGTACCCTCAAGACTGCCTGCGCCGCCACGATGGCCGCCGGGCTGCTCGCCTTCGGCGTCTCAGCCGCCTCCGCACACGTCAACGTCAATCCCGACGACCCCGCAGCGGGCGGCTACACCCACCTGACTTTCAACGTCCCCAACGAGTCCCCGACGGCCAAGACCAACAAACTCGAAGTCTCGCTCCCGGCCGACACGCCGTTCAACTCGGTGTCGGTGAAACCGGTCGAGGGCTGGACGGCCGAGCTCGTCACGACCATCCTGCCCAAACCCGTCACGGTCGCAGGGGCAACAGTGACCAAGGCGGTCAGTTCGGTGGTTTGGACCGCGGACGCAGCGCACCAGATCGGGCAGGACGAATACCAGGCGTTCTCGATCTCCGTAGGTGTCCTGCCCGATGCCGGCACCACCATCACCCTGCCAGCGATCCAGACGTACACCGACGGCACGGTAGTGAAGTGGGACGAGAAAACCGTTGAAGGACAGCCTGAGCCGGAGCACCCGGCTCCCTCGTTCGTGACCACGGCCAGTGACGCCGACGCATCGGCGGCTCCCACATCCTCCCCGCCCGTGACCCCGGCTCCGTCAGCTGCGGCATCGACCACATCCAGTGACGCCGGATCCACGGCCGGCTGGTTCGGCCTGGCCGCCGGGCTCATCGGGCTGGCCGCGGGCGTCACCGCCCTCGTGCGAACCCGCTCCACGAAGGCCAATTAGCGCCGCCCACGAACAACCGAACTGCCCGCGCCGGACCCCGGCGCGGGCAGTTTTGCATCCCGCATCAGATAGCAAACCTGGACATTGGGCCGCAAGAACGAGCCCGGGGGCGCGTTCCGCCAGACCCACGTCGGATTCTGCTGGATCATTCCGTCCCTCTCAGGCTGCGGCCGCGAGATTCCGGAGTGTCTTAGTTTGTCCATTCGAATGATTGGGCAAAATCCGATGCGACGCCACCGAAGCGAGATGGTAGGAGGGGCTCAGGGTTGCCGGTGGGTTCACGCCCCCGATCCAGCCGACCTCGCAGCACGCAGCATGCGACACCCGTCAGACGTCGCCACGACAATTTTCCAACGCCTGTCAAGTCAATTCGCCCCCGCGTTAATGACGCGTGAGCTTTAAAAATAAATCAGATTTATTCAGAAACATTTGACCCGCCACACTTTCCATGGCACGCGCGCGGTGTAAAAATGTAAACGCTTGCGCACATATGTCTGACATGCGGCCGGAGGCCGGGAACGGCGCTCGAAACACGAGTTGCAGCCGCATTCAGCGCACGTCAAGCTTTGAACGGTCCCGGCAAGTCGACGTGCCGGACCGAAGGATGGGGGCTTCCTAAGAATCCCCCATCCACCCGACACGATGGCGTTCCTGACGACGCCATCGGTGTTACCGGGAACGCCGGAGTTCGGACCAGGGCTTGCGCCCATTCCACGTAGTCCAACCTCCGCGAGAAGAGCAAGCATGAAATCTCACTCAAACCCCAACAGGCCACGCCGCCGTCTGCGGTCGGCAGCCGCTTTTGCGGCCGCTGCCAGCGTGGCCGCTACGGTGCTCATGGCATCCCCGGCAGCGCAGGCAAACCTGCCTGCCGACAAGCCGGCCACCACGATGCCGGCCCCCACGCCGGGATTCCCGCTGCCGACGGTCCACACACAGGAAGCCTTTGATCCCGCAGCAGCCTTCACGTCCAAGTGGACGCGGGCGGATGCCAAGCAGGTCATGGCCCAGAGCAACCCGAACGTGGCCCCCGGCCAGAACTCCATGAGCCCCAACGTCACCATGCCGGAAATCCCCAAGGACTTCCCGGCGATGAACGACGACGTCTGGGTCTGGGACACGTGGTCCCTGACGGACCAGAACGCCAACCAGATCAGCTACAAGGGCTGGGACGTCATCTTCTCCCTCGTCGCCGACCGCCACGCAGGCTACGGCTTCGACCAGCGCCACTGGAACGCCCGCATCGGCTATTTCTTCCGCAAGACCAACGCAGACCCCGCGAAGGACAAGTGGAACTATGGCGGACACTTGTTCCTGGACAACACCTCCATCGGCAACACCGAATGGTCCGGTTCCACGCGCCTCATGCAGGGCGACCACGTCAACGTGTTCTACACGGCCACCACGTTCTACGACCGTGCAGAGCGCAACGCGGGCGGCGGCGGCATCGCTCCGGACGCGGTCATCGCCAAGGCTTTGGGCAACATCCACGCCGACCAGAACGGTGTGACCTTCGACGGGTTCCAGCACACGAAGCTGCTCGAACCGGACGGCAAGCTGTACCAGACCAAGGCCCAGAACGCCGGCTTTGCCTTCCGTGACCCGTACACCTTCGAAGACCCGGCCCACCCGGGCAAGACGTATATGGTCTTCGAGGGCAACACCGCCGGAAACCGCGGCGACTACAAGTGCACGGACGCCGACCTTGGCTACCGGCCTGGTGATCCGCACGCCGAAAACACCAATACAGTGAACACCACCACGGGCTCGTGGTTCCAGACCGCGAGCGTCGGCCTGGCTGTCGCAGACAACAAAGACTTGACCCAGTGGCACTTCCTGCCGCCGATCCTGTCCGCCAACTGCGTCAACGACCAGACCGAGCGCCCGCAGATCTTCATCCAGAATGAAAACGGCCAGAACAAGTACTACCTGTTCACCATCAGCCACCAGTTCACCTACGCCGATGGCATGCGTGGTCCCGACGGCGTCTACGGCTTTGTTGGCAACGGTGTCCGTTCGGACTTCCAGCCCGTGAACAACTCGGGCCTCGCGCTCGGCTCGCCGACCGACCTGAACCTGCCGGCGAACAACCCGAGCGGCACCCAGTCGGCACAGCAGAACGGCCGTCAGTTCCAGGCCTACTCGCACTACGTGCAGCCCGGCGGCCTGGTGCAGTCCTTCATCGACAACGTTGACGGAGTCCGTGGAGGTTCCCTCTCCCCCACGGTAAAGATCAACTTCGCCGGTGGAATCACGCAGGTTGACCGCAGCTTCGGCAAGAACGGCCTCGGCCCGTTCGGCTACCTCCCCACCAACGTCCGCGTCGGCGGGGAAGGCCTCTACAAGTAGGCCACAGTCAAAACCCGCCGGGCAGGCAGGGGATTTGCTGCCTGCCCGGCAAACATGGGGCGTCCGGTTCACCCCGGGCGCCCCGCTCCACAACCCAGGAAGTCCCATGCTCCACTCTCCCCAACGCCCGTTCCGGCCCGCCCGAAGGGCGGTACTCGCCGTCGTCGCCGTCGTCCTGGCAATGTTCGCGAGTTCCTGCACCCCGACGCCGGACGCCTCACCGTCCGCCGGGAACCCGCCGCCCGCCGTCGGAACTTCTGCCCCGGCGCCGTCCGAATCGGATCCGTGGCGGCCCGCCGCGCACCTGACGGCATCGCAAAACTGGATCAATGATCCCAACGGGCTTGTCTACGAAAACGGCACCTATCACGCGTTCTACCAGCACAATCCGCACGGCAACTTCTGGGGAGATATGTCGTGGGGCCACTCCACCAGCACCGATCTGGTGCACTGGACCCAACAGCCGGTAGCCATGGAAGGCTCCGCCAGCGAGGAAATCTTTTCCGGCGCCATCGTTCCGGATACCAACAACGCCTCCGGCCTGGGCACCGCTCAAAACCCACCGCTGGTTGCCCTCTACACCAGCTCATACGGCGACGGCGGGGCTCTGCCCAAGGGTAGCCAGGCCCAGTCCGTGGCCTACAGCCTGGACCACGGGACGTCCTGGACCAAGTACAAAGGCAATCCGGTGCTCAGCCTGAAGCCGGCGTCGAACAACTTCCGGGATCCCAAGATCACCTGGTACGAGCCCGGCAAATATTGGGTCATGACCACGGTGGTCGCTGACGCCCAAGTAGTGAAACTCTTCAAATCCACGGACTTGCTGCACTGGAACTTCCTCAGCGATTTCTCGGGGGTAGGCGCCCAAGGCGGTCTCTGGGAAGTTCCCGAGCTGCTCCAGATGGACGTCGATGGCGGCAATGGACTGAAGAAGTGGGTCATGATCCTGAGCATCAACCCCGGCGGCATCGCGGGAGGCTCCGGCATGCAGTACTTCGTGGGCGATTTCGACGGCACCCGGTTCACGGCAGAAAAAGCGGCAAAACCGGGTGACCCGCTGACGGACTCGCAATGGCTGGACCATGGAGCGGACTTCTACGCTGCCAACACCATCACCGCGGCTCCCGGCGGAAAGCCGGTGTTGCTCGGCTGGATGGGGAATTGGGACTATGCGCAGTCCGTACCGAGCACCCCGTGGCGCGGATCCATGGCCATCCCCCGCCAACTCACGCTCGTAGACACGGGACGCCGCTTCGAGCTCCATTCCACCATTGCCCAGGCTGCCACGGATGCGCTCACGGACGCAAAGACCAGTGAAGTACATGGCGAAAACCTCACCGTCACTGACTCCACGGAGTCCCTCGGCAGCGACTTTGGATCCCGAACCCAGCTGATCGACGCCGAAATGGACGTTGCGGGCTCCGCGGACGCAGGCATTGTACTGCGGGCTTCCGCGGACGGGAAGGCAGGCCTCCGCATCTCGTACAACCGCGCAACGCAGACTCTCAAAGTGGACCGCTCGGCAGCCGGAACCTCAAATTTCTCGCCGAAATTCAGCCCCTACCACCAAGCTTCCGTGCCCATGAAGGACGGCGAGGTCCATCTCCGTATCCTTCTGGATTCCTCGTCCGTGGAAGTCTTCACACAAGACGGATCGACTGTCATCTCGGACATCTTCTTCCCGCAGTGGGGCGACACGCGTGCGGCAGCCTTCAGCGCGGGAGGCGCGGCGAACTTCAAGCTCAGCAGCACACGGATGCACACCTGACACTCTGCAGCCCAACTGACTCGCACTAGTTGTCGTTTAGACGCCTCAAAACGACAACTACTGCGAGTCAGTTGGGTGGGGCGGACACCGCACTGTGACGGCTGACATAGCCGGTGACCTCCGCATTCATACTCTTTGACGATAGCTTTATCCCTATGACATCGAGCGATGCCGAATTTGAAAAGCTGATATCCGACGCCGGCGAGTGGGCTGCCCAGGACCCGGACCCGATCACTGCGGCGGCACTGGCCGAACTGACCGGACTCGCCTCCAGCGGCGTCGCTGCAGCCCGTCAACAGCTTGAAGACAGCTTCAGTGGAACGCTGCAGTTCGGTACCGCGGGACTCCGGGCAGCCCTCGGTCCTGGTCCCAACAGGATGAACCGCGTGGTGGTCAGGCGGGCAGCGGCAGGTTTGGCGGCCTTCCTCAAGGACGCCGTTGAGGCGGCTTCCCCCGGAACGCGGCCGCGCGCCGTCGTCGGCTATGACGCGAGGCACAACTCGGATGTCTTCGCACTAGAGTCTGCCGCCATCTTCACTGCCGCAGGAATCGACACCTTCCTGATGCCTTCAGCGCTTCCCACCCCACTGCTGGCTTACGCGGTCCGGTCCCTTGATTGCGACGGCGGCGTCATGGTCACAGCGAGCCACAATCCGCCGCAGGACAACGGATACAAGGTGTACCTCGGCGGCCGGACCGTGGAGGAAAGCGGTCGGGGGTCCCAGATCGTGGCACCCTACGATTCGCAGATCGCCGCAAGCATCGAAGCCGTGGGCCCTTTGGCTTCCATTGAACTGGCCGAATCCGGCTGGACTGAGCTGCCCGATTCCATCACCGGCGAGTATGAGGCCGCAATGGCCGGCCTGGCTGACGTCGAAAACTTCCCGGCCCGTGAGCTGAAGATCGTCCTGACCCCCATGCATGGCGTGGGCGGTGAGACCGCGGTGTCGGTACTCAATGCGGCAGGCTTTACGGACGTCTCGCTCGTGGAAGAACAAGCAACACCGGATCCGGACTTTCCCACGGTCAGTTTCCCCAACCCGGAAGAACCCGGCGCGCTCGACCTGGCTTTGGCTGCCGCAGCGCGTTCGGGTGCCGACATTGTGCTGGCCAACGACCCCGACGCCGACCGCGCGGCTGTAGCGGCAAAGGACCCTGATACTGGTGCTTGGCGGATGTTGCGGGGCGACGAAGTAGGCGCCCTGCTCGGAGCACATGTCGTCGCCCGGCACGCCGCGGACACCCGGCAAGGCGACACGAGCCGGGGCGTTTTCGCGAACTCAATCGTCTCGTCCCGGCTGCTTTCCCGGATCGCGGCGGCAGCAGGCTTCGCGCATGAGGAAACGTTGACGGGATTCAAATGGATCTCCCGGGTGCCGGGACTTGTGTACGGCTACGAGGAAGCCTTGGGCTACTGCGTGGCGCCCGAACTCGTCAGGGACAAGGATGGCATTTCCGCCTCCTTGCTCATCGCCGAACTGGCGGCGGCGGCCAAGGCCGAGGGAAAGACGATCTTCGACACCTTGGACGAGATCTACCTTGTGCACGGCCTGCATGCGAGCGACCAGCTCAGCATCCGGGTGGCTGACCTTGGTTTGCTGGACGCCATGATGAACCGGCTCCGGGCCGATCCGCCGGAGTCCTTCGGCGGTTCGGCCATCGAGACCTTTGTGGATTTGGCCGAAGGAAGCGAACAGCTGCCGCCTACGGACGGCCTCCTCTACCTGACCAAGGACCTAAGCCGCGTCATCATCCGGCCCAGTGGCACCGAGCCAAAGCTCAAGTGTTACTTGGAGGTCATCAAATCGGTCGGTTCCGCGGCGGAACTCTCAGAAACCAGGCACTCCGCGCGGACCACTTTGGACCACATACTCGCCGACGTCCGTGAAGCGCTGGGACTCTAGCCTAGAGTTCGACTTCGACGAAGCCATCAACTATGCGGGTCTTGAATACCGGAAGCCGGAGCCCGGGGTTGGAATAGCACTCACCGGTCTGCAGGTCGTAGACCTCCTTGTGCAACGGCGAGGCGATGGTGGCGCGTGATCCCCGGGAACCGGTGATGCCGCGGGCCATGACGTTAGCCAAGGTTGCGGGGTCCTGCTGGGCTACCGCATAGACATTGTCCGCGTCGAGGCGGAAGAGCGCCACCTGCACGCCGTCAATCAACGCTGCCTCGCCCCATGCCGGTTCCAGCTCGTCCAATGGGCATACACGGTGCCAACCGGACGCGGTCGGTGCGCTCGTCAGTTGTTCTTCCCGTTCCAGAATGACGGTCATGTCAACCCCTCTCGCTATGCCTGCAGCCGGACAAATGCTGCCCTTTCCTTTCAGGCCGTGGCCGCCGAGCGGCCATACCTTCAAGGTAGGCGGGGAGTGTTTCACCGGAACGCAGTCAATGTGTCCGGTGCGTAAAAGAGACCTCACACGTCCCGACATCCAATCGTGACCCAGAAGTTAAGACCACGAAACAAAAGGGAAACTGAAGAGAAACTGCCCGTCCGTAGTCTGAAGTGACAAGTTGCGGAGCACGTTCTGCGGCGTATGCGAAAGGCCACCAGTGACCGGACACACTTCCACCCCAGAAAACCAGCGCCGTATTGTTGTCGCCGGCGGAGGCCCTGCGGCCCACCGTTTTGCCGATGCCATGCATACCCGCGGTCTCGAGGGCTGGCACGTCACGGTCCTGACCGAGGAAGAACACGTTCCCTATGACCGGGTCACGCTGAGCAAGGCGCTGACCGATGTGGACTATGACCTCACCTTGGGCGACATGTCCATGTGGGAGCACGAATCCATCTCCCTGCGCACTGGCGAGCGGGTGGTCAAGATCAACCCCGATGCCAAGTCCGTGGAGACCGCGGCCGGCAACACCTACGACTACGACCACCTGGTAGTGGCCACCGGCTCGGACGCGGCACAGCTCCCCTTCCCCGGCGGCGAGCTCGCCCACGTCTACCGCACCCTCGACGACGTCTGGGCCATCAACAAGGCCATTGCCGAACTTACGGAGAAGCTCGGCCGGACCGTCAAGACCGTGACCATTGGTGGCGGCCTCCTCGGTCTGGAAGCGGCGGCCGGCACCATGGAGTTGGGCGCCCAGGCCACCGTCATCAACGGTTCGCGCTGGCTCATGAACGCCCAACTGGATGAGGGCGCGGGCCAGGCATTGGGCCGACTGGTCACTGCGAAGGGGCTGGAAGTCCTTACGGGAACCTACCCCGCCGAAGTATTGTCCGACGACGGCCAGGTCACCGGCGTCCTCATGAAGGACGGCCGCATCGTCCCCGCCGACATGGTCATTGCCTCCATCGGCATCCGCCCCCGCGATGAACTGTTCCGCGACGCGGAAGGCGACGCGGACGGCCTCACCGATGGCAAAGAACAGCTGTTCGAACTCGGCAAGAAGGGTGGCGTGGTCATCAACGACCACTGCGCCACCCCGGTCCCCGGCATCTGGGCCATCGGTGAGGTCGCGAACTTCGAGGGCATGTGCCTGGGGCTCGTGGCGCCGGCGAACACCATGGCCGAGATCGTGGCCGACCGGCTGCACGGCGGGCAAGCCACGTTCCCCGGTTTCGACACCGCCACCAAACTCAAGCTCTCCGGCGTGGACGTGGCCAGCTTCGGCGACGCCTTCGCCAGGACCGAGCACTCCCTGGAAATCGTCTACGCGGACCCGGCCCGGGGCGTCTACCAGAAAATCGTCACCACCGACGACGCCAAGACCCTGCTCGGCGGCATCTTCGTCGGCGACGCCACCCCCTACATGAGCCTGCGTCCCCTGCTCGGCCGGGAACTCCCCGCCGAGCCCGGCGCCTACCTCACCGCCGCCGGGGGCGGGGACGCCCCCGACACCGAACTGCCCGACGACGCGATCCTATGCTCCTGCAACAACGTCCCCGCCGGGAACATCCGCGACGCGATCAACGGGTGCGGCTCCTGCGAAGGCAACACCCCCGTCCGGGAACTGGGCGAACTGAAGACCTGCACCCGGGCCGGGACGCAGTGCGGTTCGTGCGTGCCGATGCTCAAGAAACTCCTCGAAGGGGAACTGAAGAAGTCCGGCATCGAGGTCTCCAAGGCCCTATGCGAGCACTTCGAGCTCTCCCGGCAGGAACTCTTCGACGCCATCCGCGTCCTGGAACTGGACTCCTTCGAAAACATCCGGGCCAAATACGGCACCGGCGCGGGCTGCGACATCTGCAAACCCACCATCGCCTCCATCCTGGCCAGCCAGAACAGCGAATACGTCCTGGGCGCGGGTCGCGGCACCCTGCAGGACACCAACGACCGCGCTCTGGCCAACATGCAAAAGGACGGCACCTACTCCGTGGTCCCGCGCATCGCCGGCGGCGAAATCACCCCGCAGGGCCTGGGCGTGATCGCCCGCGTTGCCGAGAAATACGGGCTCTACACGAAGATCACCGGCGGGCAGCGGATCGACATGTTCGGCGCCCGCCTCGAACAACTCCCGGGGATCTGGAAGGAACTCGTCGAGGCCGGCTTCGAATCCGGCCAGGCGTACGGCAAGAGCCTGCGCACCGTGAAATCCTGCGTGGGCTCGACCTGGTGCCGCTTCGGCGTCCAGGACGCCGTCGCCATGGCCATCAACCTGGAGATGCGCTACCGCGGCCTGCGCAGCCCACACAAACTCAAAATGGGCGTCTCCGGTTGCGCCCGCGAATGCGCCGAAGCCCGCGGCAAGGACGTCGGCGTGATCGCCACCGACAAAGGCTGGAACCTGTACGTCGGCGGCAACGGCGGCTTCCTGCCCGCCCACGCCCAGCTCCTCGCCCAGGACCTGGACGACGACACCCTCATCAAATACATCGACCGCTACCTCATGTACTACATCCGCACGGCGGACCGGCTCCAGCGCACCGCCCGCTGGCAGGAAGAACTCGACGGCGGCCTAAAACACATCGAAGACGTCATCATCCACGACTCCCTCGGTATCGCCAACGACCTCGAAACCGCCATGGCCCGCCACATCGACACCTACCAGGACGAATGGGCAGAAACACTCAAGGACCCGGAACGGCTCCGCCGCTTCCGCTCCTTCGTCAACGCCCCCGACCAGAAAGACGAAGCCATCACCTTCGTCCCCGAACGCGGCCAGATCCGCCCCGCCACCAACGAGGAAAAAGGCGGCGTCCTCATCGCCGGCACGATCCCCGTTCGCGGCCAGGACTAAGGAACAAGAAGCCATGCAGCTCACCATCGACCTCACAGGCCGCGTCGTTCTGGTCACAGGCTCGGCCCACGCCGCGCGGCAGGCCGTCCGGCGCTACGAAGCCGCCGGCGCCGTCGTCCATCGGCTCAGCACCCCCGACGGAGCCGACGCTGACGGCCCGCTGCCCGAACGCCCCTTCCTGGTCGCGGCCGTCGACGATGGCCAGCCCGGTTGGGAACCCCTGCTCGAACGCTGCCGGAAAGCGGGGATCCCCGTCGCCAGCGAACCGCCTGCAGGCGAGCCAGGCCAGGTCACCTTGGTCGGCGGCGGTCCCGGCACCATCGATCTGCTGACCACAGGCGCGGTCAATGCGCTGCGGGACGCCGACGTCGTCTTCTACGACCGGCTCGCCCCCTACGCTGAACTGGCGCAATTGACGTCCGCGGAAATGGTGGACGTCGGCAAGCGCCCCGGGCACCACAAAGTAGCCCAATGCGACATCGAAAAATTCATGGTCGACGCCGCCCTGGCCGGGAAGAACGTGGTCCGGCTCAAAGGCGGTGATCCTTATGTGTTCGGCCGCGGCGGCGAAGAAGTCAGCGCGTGCGTGCAGGCGGGCATCCCTGTCCGCGTCATCTCGGGCATCACGAGCGCCATCTCGGTCCCGGCCGCCGCCGGCATTCCGGTAACGCACCGCGAGGTCAGCCACATGTTCACGGTTGTCTCGGGCCACGCACCGCTGACCGAAAAGGAGCACACGCACCTGGCCGGGCTCGGCGGGACCATCGTGGTCCTCATGGGCATCGGAACCCTCCCCCAACTCGCCGCAGGGCTCCGCCGGGCCGGGATGGACCCCGCAATGCCCATGGCCGTCGTCGAACGCGGCTACCGCCCCGGACAACGCACTACCATCGCCGAACTCGGCACCATCGAAACGGCGGCCGCTGGCTGCACCAACCCGGCCGTCCTGGTCATTGGCGAAGTGGTCCGGGTGGCGGAAGCCAACCGCACTCACGCCGAAGCCACCGCAGACCTCAACCTCCTCGCGGCTTCCCTCCTTGAAGCCTGAAAGAACACACATGACTACGTTGAATGCGCTTGATTCCATCGATGCAGGCTCGCCGTTGGCGACCCCCGTACCAAACGACGATGCGCCACTGGACGGTTTCCGCATCGGGGTGACATCACACAGGCGTTCACGCGACTTGATCGAGGCGCTCGAACGGCGCGGCGCTTCCGTGCTGCACGCCCCGGCTTTGAAGATCGCTCCGGTCCAGGAAGACATTACGCTCATCGAGGACACGAAAACGATCATCGCGGCCAAACCCGATATCTGCATCGCCACGACCGCCTACGGAATGCGGCGCTGGTGTGAGGCCGCGGACTCTTTCGGCATCGGCGAGCAACTTCTCGACGTCCTGGCTGCCTGCCGCATGTTCGTGCGGGGACCAAAAGCCCGCGGTGCGGTCCGCGCCGCAGGCCTTGCCGACGTCGGGATCAGCAGTGACGAAACCACTGCCACACTGGTGGACATGCTCCTTCACGAAGGCGTCCGGGGGAAGACTGTCGCCGTGCAATTGCACGGCTACACCGACGTCCGCCAGCTGGAACGCCTCCGGATGTCCGGCGCAACGGTCCTCACCGTCACCCCTTACCGCTGGGTAAAGCCCGACGGCGAAGACAAGCTGCCGCGCCTGATCGAAGCTGCCTGCAGTGGAGACTTGGATGTGCTCACCTTTACGAGCGCGCCCGCGGTAGACGCCATGTGGAGTACTGCCCACGAAATGGGCCTGTACCGCCAGCTGATTGAGGCCCTCAAGACCCAGGTGACGGTTGCCGCCGTCGGGCCTGTCACCGCACAGCCTCTTATCGACGCCGGGCTCGCCCCGCTCATCCCGGACCGCTACCGCATGGGCGCGCTCATCCGGCTCGTCACCGAACACCTGGCCCTGAACCATGTGCGCCGGCTCGACACCCCCGCAGGGCATATTGAACTGCGCGGCCGCTGTTTGAAGGTCAATGGTTCCGTGGTGGAACTGGCCCCGGCTCCGCTGCTCCTGCTGCGAGCGCTTTTGGGAGCCGGGGGCGCCGTGCTGTCCCGCGAGGCGCTTTCCGATCTTCTGGAACTGCGCGGCTCGGTCCATGCCCTGGACATGACGGTGAGCCGTTTGCGCTCCTCGCTGCCGGACGGAAGGCTCGTGGAAACGGTGGTCAAACGGGGTTACCGGCTCCGGGTCTAGCCCTCGAGTGTCACGTGCCAAACCCGCCCCCCGGCCGTCGGGCCGCGATGTCGCACCGCGGGCCCGACGGGATGTGGATCAGGCTCGACGGCGCCGGATAACGATCGCGATCACGGCTCCGGTGAACACGAGCAGCGTGGCGAGCAGCCCCAGCCCGGCCATGCTGAATCCTGTCGTTGCGAGCCCGCCGTCCCTCGTCAGAGTCGTCGTGACCACGGGGTCGGTACCGCCGTCTCGGACGGTCACAGTCAGTGATCGCGCCGCTTCCACGTTGCCTGCGCGGTCTGTCGAGCGGTACGAGACAGAATGGCTTCCGGCCTTGTCGAAGTTCACCCCGTCCGCGGGCGCCCTACTCCACTCCTCTTCGCCGATTCGATACTCGGTGAATGCAACGCCGGAGAGGGCGTCCTCCGCATCGAACACAAGCTTGACCGTCGTGACCTTCGCATCGGCGACGGGCAATTGAACCGTGGTCACGGGAGCGGTCATGTCGATTGCCACACGCGCGCGTGCGATCTCCGAGATGTTGCCGGCCTTGTCGATCGCGCGCGCCTCGAGAATGTGAACGCCATCCTCAGCGAAGAGGATCTTCGTGGCGTATGGCCGCCACTCGCCGCCGTCGAGACGAGTCTCGACGCTCGGCGTCCGGGGGTCGTTGTCATCCGCGGTCGCCGAAACGGTGACCCCGACGGTATGCCAGCCGGATGCCGGAGTCACCGGCGCCGTGTTCAACCGCACCGTTGGCGCAACCTCGTCGACGACCGACGAGCACGGAGCCTTCGGGCGGTCGGCGCTAGCCTCTCCCCAGGTCGTGGATGCGTCGGCGGTGAGCGTCACCTCGAGCGTTCCGCCCTTCTTCAACCGATCCCAGTTGCTGTAGCTCGCGGTTTGGGGAGTGCCGTTGAACGAGACTCCGTCGATGTACTGCAGTTTCGATCCATCGGCGCCGTCTGCCTTGATGGTCAGAGTCGTGTCACCGAAGTCGAGGTCCAGCCGCGGAAAGCGTGGAGCGTGCAACAGCAGATCACCGGAACCGGGAACCGAAGGATACATGCCGAGCGCCGAGAAGGCGTACCATGCCGACATGGTTCCGAGATCGTCGTTTCCGGTGACACCGTTCGGCTTGTTGGTGAAAAGAGTTTGGGCCGCCCGGTTCACCGCCGACGCCTTCGCGGGTTCCCCATAGAAGTTATACATCCACGCAGCATGCAGGTTCGGTTCGTTGTTCGGATTGTACTCGATCCGGTTGTAGTCAAGCGCTCCGGTGACCCAGGATCCCCTCGCGGCACCGGACGGATCGGTGAAGACACGTCCAATGTCGAAGAATTTGTCGAGGCGGCTGATGGCCTGATCGACTCCGCCGATTGCCTCCGCGAGTCCGTCCGCGTCCTGCCAGGCAAGCCATTGGTATTGCCACGCCGTTCCTTCCAGGAATCCCCCGGTGTTGCCGCCCCAGCTGCCGTCGGCGTTTCTCTCGCGCGGGAAGCCTGTGTATCCAGTCTCGGTCGCGGCCCGGTTCCACACGTTCTTCCAGTTGCTCGCACGAGAGGCAAGACGCACAGCCGTGGCGTTGTCGCCCAATCCCTCCGCGACGAGCGAGACGGCACAATCGCCGACCGCGTACTCCATGGTCGCCGAACCGCCGTGGTGTTCGTCGGTGTCCATGCCCTTCTTCGGGGCCCAGCGGTTGGTGGGCACGTACCCCTTCGCGATGTAGTCGGCGATAGCGGAGCGCCCGGCGAACTGGCTCCCGGCGGGAGGCGCAGTGTCGATGTTCTCCAGCAGCGCCGCGAGCAGAAGTTTCTCATCGAGTTCGACCGCCGTGCCGGACAGGGTGTCCCCAGCGCCGAGCGTTACCCCGCCCTGCACCGCCCCGAACCGCCAGAGGTCGGCGAGGAAAGGGGAAGCCGGATCGCCCGTCATGACATTGGCCTCGTAGTTCGCATACGCCCAGCGCGGCAGCCAGCCACCCTGCTGCTGAATCGTTAGAACGCTTCTGGCCATATCCTGCGCGCGTTCCGGCTGCAGCATGGCGAGCAGTTGGTTCTGTGAGCGGTAGGTGTCCCACAGCGAGAACCACTGGTAGTAGGTCCAGCCGTCCGCCACGTGGTTCTTGTCGTCGAAGCCGCGGTAACGGCCATCGACGTCTGTCGAGGTGATGGGCTGGAGGAATGCGTGGTACAGCGCTGTGTAGAAGGTGACATTGTCGTTGGCGGTGCCCCCGTAGGTGGTGGCTTTCCGAAGTTCGGTGTTCCACTCCGCGACCGTCGCATCCTTGACGGCCTCGAAAGGGATGATGGCCCCGTTGTCATCGAGTCCCTCCTCCGCGAGATTGGCGATCGCACCGGCCATGCCCGTGAAGGAGAGTCCGGTCGAGAGCTGAACCGTGCGGTTCTCGCGGGTGTCGAAACTCGCCCAGGCGCCCTTCTGCCCGGCCCCGGATGGCTGGGCGGTCGATCCTGGCATGCCGCCGGTCTCATTCCAGGTTCCCGAGGACGCGAAAGGCCGGTCGAACCTCGTAGCGAACCAGGTGGTGTACTCGAAGTCCTTCCCCGAGCAGAATCCCTGCACGCGGATCTCGCTGACGACGGTGCGGTCACCGACGATCGTGATCGAGGAGTTCTTCACCTTGAGAGTTTGATTGGCCTGGCCGGTGTTGAGGAACACATTGGCGTTGCCGGTCGCGGGGAAGGTGTATCGCTGCACCCCGACGCGGGTGGATGCGGTGGCTTCGACGTCGATTCCACCGGAGGAGGTGAGCCTGGTCCTGTAGTAGCCGGCGGTACCGATCTCGCCGTCATGGGTAAGGGTCGCGGCATATCGGGTGTGATCGAAGGTGCGCCCGTTGGAGGTGTCGAACGCCTTGCCGGGGCCGACCTCGCCGGTCGTGGGGAGCACGGAAAGCAGACCGCCTTGTTCCCAGCATCCGGCGCCCGAGAGGTAGGAATGACCGAAGCCCCGAACCGTCGTGTCGTCGTATTGCCAGCCCGCGAAATGTTTGCCAGTCGGACTCACCTGGGCCATGCCGAACGGCGCCGACGCACCGGGGAAGGTGTTCCCTTCGTCCTTGGTGCCGATGAAGGTGTTGACGGATGCCGCGGGGTTGGCCATGGGGCCAGCCGCGGAGGCCGGCTGCGCCACAAGGGCCGGGCCGATCAGCCCCGCGACGAGGGCGATCGCAAGGGATGCCGCTGCGTGCGACTTCATGCGTCTGGCCCGTCTTGCCAGGATACGGATCTTCATTTGCTGTGTCCCCCTTGACATAGCCAGAAAGCGCATGGAAACGTTTCCAAGAGACGGTATCCCAGTATCCACGTAGCGTCAATGATGCTCCGGCGCGCCGGCCGTCCGATGGCCCGCCGTCGAATCCGCTCCGCACCCGCAGACAGACGTTGTTGGCGCGATCGTTCAGCGCTGACGGCAGCCATGGCCGCCGAACAGGTTCTTCACAGCCTGCTCGGCGGCCACGGTGTCGCCCCTTGCGGTCACGATGCTGAGGAGAGCGAAGTAGGAGGCGACGGCGCGAATCGCTACGAACCGACCGGTACCTGGTTCTTGTGGACCAGGTAGATGGCACCGGTGGTGACGTCTTCCTCTAGTGCTTCCAGGGTGCGGCCGCGGGTTTCGGGGACCTGCTTGATGACGAAGATCAGGGCCAGCGCCCCGACGACGGCGAAGAGGAAGAAGGTGCCGGTGATCCCGACCCCCGCGACCAGCGACGGGAAGAACAGCGAAAGGAACCCGTTCACGACCCAGAGGAAGAAGATCGAGACGCCGGTACCGAAGCCGCGCATGTGCAGCGGGAACACCTCCGACAGGTAGACCCACACCGCCACGTTCAGGAACGTCTGCATGGACCCGACGAAGGCAACCACCAGGAAGAGGATCACGTACGGGCGGATCGGGTTGCCCACGGGCAACATCATTGAGGCGAACCCGATGAGCAGGTGGCAGCTGGTAGTCAGCGTGAGACCGAGGATGAAGGTCTTGCGACGGTCGATCCGGTCCATCAACGACAAGGCGATGACCCCGCCGACCACCGCGATCACGCCGGGCGCGATGTTCGCGATGAGCGCGCCGCTCTCGTTGAAGCCCGACTCGACGAGCACCGTCTGTCCGTAGTACATGATCGAGTTGATGCCGGTCAGCTGTTGGGCGACACCGAGGCCGATGCCCACGAGCAGAATGCGGAACAGGTTCTTGTTACTGAAGACCGCACGCCAGCCGATCTGTTGGCTCTCCTGCTCCTCCTTGGCGACGTTCTCGACCTCACCGAGCTCCGCAAGCGCCCGGTCCTCGGAGCGGACGGACCGCAACACCGCGAGGGCCTCATCGTGCCGGCCCTTCTCCACGAGCCAGCGCGGGGACTCGGGCACTCGGAGCATGCCGAAGAACAGCGCGATCGCCGGCAACGCGCAGACCGCAAGCATGATGCGCCACACACCGGGGACGTCGCCCCACACGATGCCGATGATGGCGTTGACGACGAAGGCCGCCAGTTGGCCGACGACGATCATGAGCTCGTTACGGCCCGCCAGGGAGCCGCGGATCTCATACGGTGCCATCTCCGCCAGGAACACCGGGACCACCGCCGAGGCGCCACCCACGGCGAGGCCGAGCAGGATGCGACCGACGACGAGCACACCGAAACTCGGTGTGAACACGCACACCAAGGTGCCGAGGAAGAACAGCACCGCCAGCAGGATGATCGTCTTGCGGCGCCCCCACCCGTCGGAGATGCGTCCGCCCGAGAGCGCGCCTAGTGCCGCCGCGAAGACGAGCGAGCTGGCAACGATGCCCTCGGTGAACGGCGTGAGCGCGAGTTCGGCCGTCATTGGCCTCAGGGCGCCATTTATGACACCCGTGTCATAACCGAACAGCAGGCCACCGAAGGTGGCGATCAGGGCGACCAGGCCAAGGCGCTTACGATGCGGGCCGTTGGTCAAAGGTGGAAGCGCGACTGCGCTGCCGGCACTGCCGTGATTTTGAGTAGCAGACATCAGGACTCCTTTGTCTTGTGGTGCGGGTCATACACCCGCTCTGAACACCAGACTAACGCGCGAAAGACCCAAATGTAAGGTCAAACTAACAAATGACTTAATTGAGGCTTCTTCACTATGGGAAGATGAGGGCATGGGTCCTGACCGGCAACTCCGTCCCGCAACACAGAGCGATGTGGCTCGCGAAGTCGGAGTTTCCCGGACGCTCGTGTCCTTCGCCTTCCGAGATGCTCCCGGTGTCAGCGACGAGACCAAACAGGCCATCTTCGACGCGGCAAATCGTCTCGGCTACCGGCCCAACGCGGCCGCCGCCGATCTGGCGCGCAAGCATCGCTCCGCCGTCGGGCTCTATTTGATGGACATCCACAACGAGGTCTATGCCGACATCCTCAGCGGCGTAAGGATGTCACTCCCCCAGGCCCGCAACCGGCTCATCCTGAGCGTCTCCCAGACTATCGACGGCATGGATCCGGGAGCCGTGGACTCGCTGATCGAGGCACGGGTGGGGATCATCATCGCCGCAACGCTGCTGGATCCGGACGAACGAGTGCGGGAACTGGCCCAAATGGTCCCCATCGTCAGCGTCGCGAGGCCGGTCCCCGGCGTCGACAGCGTGTATTCGGACGACGACGCCGGCGCCCGTGCCGCCACCGAACACCTCCTCAGCCTCGGACACACCCGGATCGCCCACCTTGGCGGACCCGATTATGACGGCCATACGGTCCGCCGAAGAAGCTATGAGAAAACAATGCGCGGCGCCGGCATTGTTCCTTGGACCGTGCCGGCAGACGACTTCACACAAGATGCCGGACAGCGCGCCGCCGCCGAACTGCTTGACTCCGTGGACCGTCCGACAGCAATTTTCACCCACAATGACCAGTTCGCCTTAGCGGCACGCGAAGCCGCCTACGCCAGGGGCCTGGCCATTCCCGGGGACCTGTCGCTGGTGGGCTATGACAATTCACGGTCCGGCCGGCTTCACGGTATCGACCTGACGTCGGTCGACCTCCACGCGGTGGAACTGGGACGCATCGCCGGAACAGTGGCGATGGAGCGGCTCAATGATCCCGACGCTCCGATGGCGGACAAGCGCCTCACGCCCGAGTTGGTTGTCCGCAATTCAACGGCCCCCGCCCCCATGTGACCCAGCTCATTACCGACTGGTAACCATCAGGGAACGGGTCCCCGCCAAATGGCAACAACGGGGAAACACCACCGAAAAACCCCGCGCCTACGCTGGGCACAGGAACATCCACCACAGCTCAGTTCAGCGAAGGGACCCACCATGTCCAACACCCCGTCCGCAGGCTCCATCCACCTCGTCATCGCAGGAGCCGGGCCCGCAGCCCAGGCCCTGGTCCGCCAACTGACAGGCAGTAGCGCTACTTCGCGACAGCCGGGAACGGCAGCGTTCCACGGCACCATCACGGTCCTGAGCAACCGCGACGAGTGCCCCGATGCGCTGCTGGAGATAGCCGCCCTCCCCCAGGTCTCCGTGCGTTTCGGCCAGGCCGCGAGCTTCATCGATGTCCAGGCCCGCACGGTGACGACCACCGAAGGCCTCGAGTTCCCTTACGATCAGCTGGTGATTGCCACCGGGTCCTCCCCCATGTACCCGCCGGTCCAAGGCGCAGCACGCGGCCTCAGCTACTCCACGATCGACGACGCCGAGGAGATCGGCACCGCGGTCAAGGACATCACCAAGGTCCTGGGACGTCGTCCGCTGGGAATATTGGTTGGGACCGGTCCGGCAGCCGGCCAAGCCGAGGCGGTCCTGCGTGCCCGCGGAGTCCGGCCTGTCCGTACCACCTTGCGTCCAGCTGCCGTCATGCCTTCCGTCGCCGGTTCGGTCCTGCCGGCTACCGGGATCGTCTTCGAGGACGGGAGCAGCATGAACGGCGATCTTGTGGTGCTCGCAGAGGAACGGCTCCCCCGGAACGGGCTCGCTGAAAGTGCAGGCCTGCAAACAGCTCCAGACGGCGGCATCAGGGTGGGGCGCGACTTCGCCACTTCGGTGTCCGGCATCTGGGCGATCGGCGACGCCGCCTCGCGGGAGGGCATGCGCCTTGGGCTCGTCTTCTCCTCGAATGCCGCAGCGGCACACTGCGCCGCCCGGCTTGAGGAAGACGCCAAGCTCCGCAATTCCGGTCCCACACAGTCCCCGCGTTCCGCACGCTCCGCCGCCGCGGCCTGAGGCGGGCTGGGGGCAGGCTCAGGGGCCGAATACCCGGGCCGCCGGGCCCCCTGAGGGAGCCTCCACGGCGGCGGGGCAGTGTGGCAAGATGGTCATTTGACGAGCCGCGACCCTTGCGGCACACCGGGCCCGCCACGGAAGGACCTCCATGAGCAACGAAGCCTCCACCGCACTGGACAATAGTGCAAGCATCGCTTCATTCATCGACCACACTCTTCTCAAGCCAGAGGCCAGCGAAGCCGAAGTGCGCCAAGTCTGTGCCGAGGCGGCCGAGTACAAGTTCAAGTCGGTGTGCGTCAATCCGATTTGGGTCAAGACCGTGACGAAGGCCCTCAAGGGTTCCGGAGTGCTTACCTGCTCGGTTGTCGGCTTTCCGCTGGGCGCCACTCCCAGCGACGTCAAGGCTTTCGAAGCACGCGGAGCCGTGTTGGACGGTGCGGATGAAGTCGACATGGTGATCAACATCGCCGCGGCCCGTGCCGGGGACAAAGGCGCATTGGTGGATGACATCACGACCGTAGCGGAGGCGGTCCACGCGGGCGGAGCCATCCTCAAGGTCATCATCGAGACTGCCCTGCTGAACGACGAGCAGAAGGTCCTGGCTTGCGAGGCATCCGTGGAGGCCGGAGCAGACTTCGTCAAGACCTCAACCGGTTTCAACGGTGGCGGCGCCACGGTGGAAGACGTGGCCCTCATGCGCAAGGCAGTGGGCCCGGATCTCGGCGTCAAGGCCTCCGGTGGAGTACGTTCCCTGGCCGACGCACAGGCTATGATTGCTGCTGGTGCAACACGTATCGGTGCGAGCTCCGGAATCGCTATCGTCAAAGGTGGACAAGGTTCATCCGCGTATTGATTTTCCCGGCAGCCGCCATAGTTTTTGAGCCCCCCGGGGCCGAGGAGGAAAGCATGTCCCAGAACGCCAGCCAGCCCATCGAAAAAGAGAACCCGCTGGGCCAGAGCATTCTGCTCTTTGTGATCAGCATGGTCCTGTTCCTCGGCGCCATCTACTCCCTGACTTACCTGACGCTGCAGAACACGTGGCCGATGGCCATCTGCCTGGTCCTCTTTGGCCTCGCCTTCTGGATCCCGCAGACCGTCCTCGGCCGCTCCAACTCGGCTGGCGAAAGCTAACAACCAACTGCAAAAGCTGTGGCCCCGGACTTTTTAGTCCGGGGCCACAGTAGTTTAAATGTGGCTCCACGACCGGGGCCAAGTAGTACCACTCGTATTGGAGCGCGAAAGACGGGTAACACCACTCGTTGTTAGTTAAACACGGCCCATGCCAACATTTGGTCATCGATTGAATGGGCAATCGAAGCAAGGGTTGGAAATTTCGAATTCGTTGCCGCTGTCGCCTGTTCTGGGGAATACCAATTCAAAAAGGAGTCTCACTCATGCGCAAATTGAGCAAAAAAGGAAAAGTCTACGCGGCGGCAGCAGCAGTTGCCCTCGTCGCAGCAAGCGGCGGAGCTGCGTACGCTTACTGGACCACCACCGGAACCGGGTCCGGAGCGGCGGCCAACTCGTCCGGCGGGGGCACGGTCAGCCTTCACGCAACGTTCAATGCTGGTCTCGCACCGGGCAACGACACCTCGGTGGCGTATACGGCCGACAATTCCAGCAACACCGGAACGGTGGTCGGGGCGCTCTCGGCTACGGTATCCACCAGCGACCCCACACACTGCCTCGCATCCTGGTTTAC
This sequence comes from Arthrobacter sp. 2RAF6, assembly GCF_052115205.1. Taxonomy (NCBI): domain Bacteria; kingdom Bacillati; phylum Actinomycetota; class Actinomycetes; order Micrococcales; family Micrococcaceae; genus Arthrobacter; species Arthrobacter sp. 2RAF6. The sequence continues at coordinate 28,016 of NZ_JBFRGF010000004.1, forward strand.
GGTCACGGCCGTGACGTCGAATTCCGCCGTCGCGCCGAATTCATCCGCCACGTCCGTCGGCAGCGGAACCCTGACCTTCCTCAACGATCCCGCCAATCAGGATTCCTGCAAGGGCGCCACGATCACGGTAACCGTCGGCAGCCTCTAGCCGTCAAGCTGGTGGGCCTGCAATGGCCCACCAGCTTGTGCTGTCCGGTCATTCCAAAAACCACGTAGAAACCCAAAGGAGGCACAGGTGCCGAGCATCCCGGAGTTCTTCCGCTCGCCAATTCGCACCGTACGCGCAGGAGCCCTGCTGCTCTTGGCAGGCTTTCTAGTGGTGACCCTTACGTCAGGCGTAGTGCTCGCCGCAAGCAACAATCAAGCCGCCCAAAAGGGCATCACGCTGCAGCTTGCACCCACCAGCAGGTCCGCCACCCAGGGAACGTCGGCGAGCTTCAACGTCATTGTCCAGCCTACCGGCGGGTTTTCCGGGAATGTCTCGTTGTCGGCCACTGGGCTGCCGACAGGTGCCACGGCATCGTTTTCTCCCGCCGCCGTAGCCGTCGGATCCGGATCAGGGTCAGCGACCCTCAACGTGTCCACTACATCCGCCACGCCCTTGGGCACCTACTCCCTCAGCCTCAAGGGCAGCAGCGGAACTGTAGCCTCCGCCGTCGTCGTCGTTTCCTTGACGGTGACCGCCGGCCAGCACCAACCGTTCACCATCTCAGGCGGCCCCGCGGGACTTCTCGCGCCGGGCTACGGCGTGTCGATTGATCTCCAGTTGGCAAACCCGGGCAACACCAACCTCAACGTCACCGGCCTGACCGTTTCCGTCACGGGAATCACCCGGACCGCACAAGCCACGGCGAACAACCGGCCGTGCAATCCCTCGGACTACGCGGTGACCCAATTCAGCGGCAGCTATCCGATCACCGCCCCGCCGGGCAATTCCTCGCTATCAGGGAGCGGAATTCCGGCAGCTCAATGGCCGCAGATAAAAATGCTGAATAGCTCGCTCAACCAGGACGGTTGCAAAGGCGCCACCCTCCAGCTTTCCTACTCGGGGACGGGACAGGGTAACTGAGATGACTTCCAACGGATGGCTGAAGATCAGCGGGGGCCGGGGCGTCAAGGCCGCATTCCTGGCAGGCGCGCTCACCCTGGCACTCGGTACGGCGGCGGCGTATGCATATTGGACTACGAGCGGCTCCGCAAGCGGCTCCGCCGCCGCCGGCGACATGCAAACCGTCACCGTGGACGCGCTCGTTCCCGGAGACGGCCCGGCGTCGACGCTGATCCCCGGCGGGACTGCCGACGTAGTGCTGCGGGTGACCAACCCGAACCCCTACCCGGTCCAGGTGTACAGCGTCACGGGCAATGGACCCGTCACCTCCGACACCGCGCATCCTTCCTGCACCACCACGGGCATCACCTTCACCGGCTCCCCCGGTCCACTCAGCCCGACTGTTTCCATCGCAGCGAATTCGACCGCATTGGTCACTCTTCCCGGAGCGGCAGGTATGGCTGCAACCTCGCAGTCGGCCTGCCAGGGCTCCACCTTCCACCTTCCAGTCACGTTGGCGGTCCGAAAATGAGCATTCAACCGCGGCCCCATATGCCCCGCGCCGCCAGCTGGCTGAGGACTCGTGCGCCGTGGGTACTGATCGGAATCCTCCTGGTGTCCGGCATCGGTTCGGCGGCCTACGCGTTCTGGCAGTCCATCAGCAGCAGCAACTTCGCCGCTGCCGCTGGGGACGCCGTCATGCCTGGAAGCAAGCCATCCGCCTCTGCCACTGGCGCCGATATCTCAGTGAGCTGGATACCTGGTACGACGGCGGGGGGCCACGCTGTTACCGGCTACACCGTGGCCCGGTACAACGCGGCCACGGGCGGATCCAAGACCCCTGCGACAGGCGCCTGCGCGGGCACCGTTACGGTCGCCAGCTGTGCCGAACACAACGTCCCCGGAGGAATATGGTTCTACACTGTCACACCGGTCATCGCACTTTGGACCGGCACTGAAAGCCCTCGCAGTGATGCCGTCAGCAGTGACAGCACGCCGCCGGTGGCCTCCGTTGCGTCCATTTCCCCGACGCCCAACGCGTCCGGCTTCAACAACAGCAGCCCTGTCATCGTCAACCTCACAGCCCAGGACAACGCAGGCGGCTCCGGCGTCGCGTCGATCACCTACGCCGTTGATTCCGGCAGCCAGACCACGGTGAACGCCGCCAGCGCATCCGTCACCGTCAGTGGCGACGGAACGCATGTCGTGTCGTATTTCGCGACGGACAACGCAGGCAACGCCAGCACCTCCCAGAATCTTGCGATCAAGATCGACACGGTGGCACCCGGCGCACCTTCGATCATTGTGCCCACGTACGTGAACAGTGCCAACGTTGCCGCTGTCCCGGTCAACGGCACAGCTGAGCCCGGATCAACACTGACCCTTACAATCACCGATCCCGGTGCCGCGCACACGCTGGCACGGACAGTGACAGTCAACGGCTCCGGAGCGTGGACGGCAACCGGTCTCGACCTGACCTCCCTGAACCAAGGCACCGTCACGTATGCCGCCAAAGCCACCGACGCTGCGGGCAACACCGGCTCCACGGTGACCGTCACCAGCATCAAGGACACGCTCGCCCCGGCCGCTCCGACGATCTCCGCCCCGCTGTACGTCAACAGCACCAACGTTGCCAACGTGCCGGTCAGCGGCACGGCCGAGGCTGGCGCGGCAGTCACGCTAGTCGTCACCGACGCCGGGGCCGCCCATTCGGTGACGCAGACTCCAACGGCCAGCGGCACCGGTGCTTGGTCCACAACCGGGCTCAACCTGTCCTCGCTCAACCAGGGCGCCGTCACGTACACTGCAACCGCTACCGACGCCGCCGGTAATACCGGGGCTTTGGTCACGGTTACCAAAACCAAGGACACGCTCGCCCCCGGACTACCGACGATCAGCGTTCCACCATTCGTGAATAGCGCCAATGTGGCCAACGTCCCCGTCAGCGGCACCGCCGAGCCGGGCGCAACGGTTGCGCTGAGCGTCACGGACCCCGGTTCAGCCCACACGGTGCTACAAACCGTGACGGCCAGCGGAACCGGTGCATGGTCCACGACTGCACTCAACCTCACGGCGCTGAACCAGGGCACGGCCGCCTACCAGGTGACCGCCACCGATGCGGCCGGCAACGCCAGCGCCACTGCGACCGCGACGGACACGAAGGACACGGTTTCCGCCACTCCGGTGGTCAACGCTCCCGCCTATGTGAACGGTGCCAACGTGGCCAGTGTCCCGGTCAGCGGAACGTCCGACGCCGGAGCGTCAGTCAGCCTTACTGTCACGGACGTCGGCACCCCCACGCACACGGTCAGCCAAACTGTCACGGCCAATGGCTCGGGAGCATGGTCGTTCAGTGGACTCAATTTGGGCACGCTCAACCCTGGTGCCATCAGTTTCTCGGCAACAGCCACGGACCCGGCCGGCAATGTCAGCGCCGCGGGTACAGCAAGCAGCACCAAGGACGTCGTGGCGCCAACGGTTACAGGGGTCGCACTGACGAACGGTAACGGTAACGGAACCGCGGACGGCGGAGACTCCGTGGTCATCACTTATTCGGAACGCATCGACGCCACGAAGTTCTGCGCCAACTGGAGCAACACAGGAACTCAGAGCCTGAGTGGCAACGGCGACGTGGTGGTCACCCTCCATGACAACGGATCCAACGACACACTGACGGTCACCAGCGGTTCCTGCACGACCACCCTCAACATCGGGACAGTGACCTTGGGCGGAAGCTATATCAGCTCGGGGACGGCATCGTTCCAGGGTAACGGAAGCAACAAGTCGACTGTTCAATGGGATCCGGCGACCTCCAAGCTCACCATCGTCCTCGGAGCCAAGACCGGTACGGTGTCCACCGGCGTCACCGCTGGATTCCCGTCCTACACGCCGGTCGCGGGCCTCACTGACCTCGCCGGGAACGCCCTCGGCACAACGCCGTTTACCTCTGCAAGTAAGACAGGGTTCTGACGCCGGGCGCCCCGGCGTCAGAACCGGCAGTTTCTAAAGTCCACCGTCATCTACCCACCCCCAACATGAGGGCCAGGAGCGCCGGCCACTGGTTTCGGACCAATGCCCACGCCGCCAGGCCAAGGCCAACCATGGCGTAACCGCTCACGGGAATCAGGACGAGCCATTCCCGCCGCGAGCCGGCTTTGCCTAGCAACGGGATGGAGAATGCGCCGTTGGCCCGCCAGATCCCGCTGACCAGGGGCAGCTTGCGCCAGAACTTCGGCGGCTTGATGACGATGGGCCACAGCAGCGGCACTCCCCCGGTGGTGATCATGTCGCCCACAATATGGACTGCAACGCCGGTGAGCATGGACAAGGGCAGCCAGCTCCACTGGTGCGGGGCGAACCACGTGACCAGCCCGGCCATGGCAAGAGCGAAGACCCAGTTGGCGATCCACCCGGTATTCGGGAACAGCTTGAGGGCTTTGGCGGCCAGGTTGATCATGAACATGCACAACAGCCCGGCGCCCAAGGACAAACGACCCACGGGAGTATCCAGCTGGAACTGGGCGGCCATGGCGGCGAGCACCACAAAAGCCGAGGCGCCCAACAATGAATGGGTTCCCTGGCGGTGCCCGCCGCTGGCCTTCTCGATCCCGACGGCGATCACGTTGGACAGCGGCGGCAGCGAGTGGGCGATGGTGCTCGAGCGGTGGTCCCAATCGCACACCAAAGCAGTTCCCGCCGTCGTCATCGCTCCGATGAGGATTCCAGTGGCGTCCAGCGGGTACCAGCCCAAGGCGTACGGGCCGGTTGAAGCGATAGCTATCCACGCCGCGGCTCCGGACGCGGCGTGGTGTCCTCCCATCATCGCTTAGCCTGCGGTCTGCGAAGCGCTGGACGTCGGCGAAGCCGAGAAGATAGCTTCGATCACGGTGTTGGCCCACTCAAGGATCTCGGCGTCCTGCAGGTCGCGGCCGCCGATCCTCGCCGTCTTGGGCTTGGGGAGCAGCACGGCGTCGAGGGCCGGTTTGATCTGCGAGCCCGGGTACATGCGGTTGAGCCGCATGACCTTCGATTCGGGCAGCTGGGCAGGCGAGAATCGGATGAAGTTGCCCTGGAGAGCGACGTCGGACAGTCCGGCTTCGCGGGCACCCACCCTGAAGCGGGCGACGGCGATCAGGTTCTTCGCGGGCAGCGGCGGCTCACCGTAACGGTCCACGAGTTCAGCCAATACCTCGTCGATGGCCTCGTTGGTGATGGCCGCGGCCAGTTTCCTGTAGGCCTCCAGCCGCAGGCGTTCGCCGGGCACGTAGTCGTGGGGCAGGTGGGCATTGACGGGCAGCTCGATCTTCATGTCGGCGGCTTTCTCTTCAGCCTCGCCGCGGTACTCGGCCACGGCTTCGCCGACCAGCCGGATGTACAGATCGAAGCCGACCCCTTGGATGTGCCCGGACTGTTCCCCACCCAGCAGGTTGCCGGCGCCGCGGATTTCGAGGTCCTTCATGGCCAACTGCATACCCGCTCCGAGCTCGTTGTGGGCCGCGACGGCTTTGAGCCGTTCGAGCGCCACTTCGCCCAGGGGCTTCTCGGAGGGGTACAGGAAGTAGGCGTAGGCGCGTTCACGGCCACGGCCCACGCGGCCACGCAGCTGGTGAAGCTGGGAGAGGCCGTATTTGTCCGCGCCGTCCACAATCAGCGTGTTGGCATTGGAAATATCCAGGCCGGTCTCAATGATGGTGGTGCAGACCAGGACGTCAAAGCGCTTCTCCCAGAAGTCCACGATGATCTTTTCCAGGCGGCTCTCAGACATCTGTCCATGCGCCACTTCAACGCGGGCCTCCGGGACAAGTTCCCGGATCTGGGCGGCGATGCGCTCGATCGAGGACACACGGTTGTGGACGAAGAACACCTGGCCTTCGCGCATGAGTTCACGCCGGATCGCCGCTGAGGTCTGCTTGTTGGTGAAAGGGCCAACATACGTCAGCACCGGGTGCCGCTCCTCCGGCGGCGTGGCCAGCGTGGACGTTTCGCGGATACCCGTGAGGGACATCTCCAAGGTACGCGGGATGGGAGTGGCGCTCATGGCCAGGACGTCCACGTTGGTGCGCATCTTCTTGAGCGCTTCCTTGTGCTCCACACCGAAGCGCTGCTCCTCATCGACGATCACCAAGCCGAGATCCTTGAACTCGAAGTCCTTGGACAGCAGGCGGTGCGTGCCAATGACCACATCCACGGAGCCGTTCTTGACTCCCTCTATGGTCTCCTTGGCTTCCTTCGCACCTTGGAACCGTGACAGCGGCTTGACGCGCAAAGGGAACCCGGAGAAGCGCTCGGTGAACGTCTCATAGTGCTGCTGGGCGAGCAGCGTGGTGGGAACCAGAACTGCGACCTGTTTGCCGTCCTGTACCGCCTTGAACGCAGCCCGCACCGCGATTTCGGTCTTCCCATAGCCGACGTCGCCAGAGACCAGCCGGTCCATGGGGATCTCGCGTTCCATGTCGGCCTTGACCTCGTTGATAGTGGTGAGCTGGTCCGGCGTCTCCACATACGGGAAGGCTTCCTCAAGCTCCCGCTGCCACGGCGTGTCCGGAGCGAAAGCATGCCCGCGCGAGGCCATCCGGGCGGAGTACAGCCTGATGAGCTCGCCCGCGATTTCCTTAACGGCCTTGCGGGCCTTGGACTTGGTGCTCGCCCAGTCCGCCCCGCCCATCTTGCTCAACGACGGCGTATCGCCCCCGACGTAGCGGGTCACCTGGTCCAGCTGGTCCGTCGGCACGAAAAGCCGGTCGCCGGGAGCACCGCGCTTGGACGCCGCGTACTCGAGCACGAGGTACTCGCGAAGACCGGCGTCTCCCCCTGAGGGACCGGCAGATGAGCCAGCCACCTTGCGCTGGATCAGCTCCACGAACTTCCCGATCCCGTGCTGTTCGTGGACCACAAAGTCACCGGCGTGCAGCTGGAGGGGGTCGACGGCGTTGCGCCGTTTGGAGGGCATGCGCCGCATGTCCTTCGTGGACCCGGCCGAGGTGCGGCCCAAGAGGTCCGCTTCCGTGAGCAGCCCCAGCTTGAGGCCGTCCAAGACAAAACCGCGTCCGACGGCGGCAGTGGTCACCTCGATGATTCCGGCCTGGGGCTCGTGGGCCAGGGAGTCGACCCGGGAACACGGAATATCAGCATCATGGAACAACTCGGCGAGACGCTGGGCAGGCCCGGGTCCGTCCGTGGCCACCACGATGCGCCATTGGTCCCGCACGTGGGAACCGATGAATTCGAGCATCTCGGCGACGTCGCCCTGGTAGCCGCGCGGTTCACGGGCGTGCAGGTTCAGGACGTCGATGTCGAGGACCAGTTCTTCGTCCGTCGCCAAGGACGTGATGGACCACCAGGAGACACCGTGGGCCAGCGCCGCACTCCGGGTGTCCGTCAAGGATTGGAAACTCGCCGCATGCAAAGCTGAAGCGGCTTGGGAGCCCAATACTGAGTCGAGGTCGAGGGGCGCCGCCCCGCCGTCGGACGCCGTGGACCAGGCCGCCTCAAGGAACTCCTCGTTGGTGGCCGCGAGGTCATGCGCACGCGTGCGGACCTTCTCCGGTTCGATGACCACACCGATCGAACCGGCCGGCAGCTGGTCCACGAAAGGCACCATGGCGTCTACCAGGACCGGGGCCAAGGACTCCATACCCTCGACGGCGATCCCGCCCGCGATCTTTTCCAGCATGTCCGCGGCGGCTGGCATCTCGGCCTTGAGCTTAGCGGCGCGGGACATGACCGACGGCGTGATGAGGATTTCCCGGCAAGGCGCGGCGTGCAATTCGCTGGGGTGGTGCACGGCCGGGCCGGAGAGTGAACGCTGGTCTGCCACCGCAAACCAGCGCATCTGGTCCACCTCGTCGCCGAAGAATTCCACCCTGATCGGGTGGTCCTCGGTGGGTGGAAAAACGTCCAAAATACCGCCCCTGACGGCGAATTCACCACGATGGGTAACCATGTCCACGCGCGAATAGGCAGCATCGGCAAGGCGGCGTACCACGTCGCTGAAGGGCATTTCCTGCCCCACCTTCAATGTCACCGGGACCAGTTCTCCCAGGCCTGCCACGACCGGCTGGACCACGGCGCGAACCGGCGCCACGACCACCCGCAGGGGACCCGCCGTCGAGCTCTCCGGGTGGGCCAGGCGGCGAAGGACTGAGAGCCTGCGGCCCACCGTGTCCGAGCGCGGGGAGAGCCGTTCGTGCGGCAGGGTTTCCCAGCTCGGGAAGGCCGCCACCGAGTCCGCGCGAAGATAGGCGGCCAAGGCCGCGGTGAGGTCCTCGGCTTCGCGGCCCGTGGCCGTCACAGCCAACACCACAGCGTTGTCTTCAAGATCTTGGGTCGCGAGGCCGTCCGCCATCTCCGCCAGCAGAGCCGCCCTCAAGCCGGTTGGCGCGCTGATCTGGTAGTCGCTGCTGCGTTCACTGAAGGCCCGTGACGCCTCGGGCCTGACCCGCGCGAACGTCCGGTCCTCACCCAGGGCACGCCGCAATCCATCAAGCGATGGGACCGTGCCGGCAGGGCTGATTCCGGAGTTGACCGCAGACGGTTGGCCTTTGGGGCTCATTGATGGCACTCCTCGGGAGAGGGAAGTCGGATAGGGGACGGCAGCACGAAAACCCGAAATTCTCTCGAATCCCGGGGCGTTCCTAGCCTACCCCGACCACACCGTAGGATGTTTGGGAGCCGCAAGAGCTTTCAACCGAGATATTCACGGAGGACACCCATGGCCCTGAACGCATCCACCACCCTGCCCTACGGCGTTGACCGCGTAGCCGCTACTTTCATCGACGAAGACTTCCTGCGCCACACGAGCGAGTATGTCGGCGGCACTTTGGAATCATTCCAGATCGACGGCGACACCTCCGGCGCCTTCACCACCATCACGGTCCGCACCCTGCCCACCACGCGCCTCCCGGAGATCGCCCGCAAGTTCGTGGGCGAGAAGCTCACGGTCACCCAGACCGAGAAGTGGGACGCCCCGACGGCCGATGGCTCCCGGACCAGCAACATCTCCCTGAAGATCTCGGGCGCCCCGCTGGATGTCACCGCAGCGCAGCGCCTCGTGGCCGACGGCGGCAACACCCGCGTCGAGCTCGAAGGTGCCGTCACGTCGTCGGTACCGTTCCTCGGCGGCAAGATCGCCGACGCAGCCGAACCGATGGTGGGCAAGGCCTTGAACATCCAGTCCCAGCAGGCCCAGGCCTGGCTCGAAAGCCACTAGCGTGCAGCTGGCAGCCTGGCTCTCGATTGTGCTGATCGTCGCGGGTGCGTGGTCCCTCATCGTGTGGCCACAGTTCCTGCGCCGGGTCATGTCGGACCCCCGTACCCGCGACGCCAACGGGAAAGCCACGAAGTTCCTCAGCGTCCACGTCGTGCTGGTCACTATCTCGATGGTGCTCGGACTCGCGACCGCGGTCATCGGGATCACGGCGCTGCTCGCGTAACGCCCCTTCCGTCCCCAACTGTCCCCACCGCCACCCTCGCCTCGCAAGCTCGGCCAGGGAACCCTGGCGGCGTGGGCCCCCGCATTTGTTGTCGTTTTGACGCCTCATAACGACAATAAATGCGAGCCAGTTGGGGGGCCTCGGGTAAAATGGAATGCGGGTGCGCCGGGAAGTCTGGTCGGCAACAGTTTTGTCGAGCCCAAACTCCCCAAGGAGCCACATGGCGAACCGCCCGCACCCCGCTGCCCCGTCCAGGGTTTTCAGCCGCTCCAGCTTCCCCGAGTACCAACGGATCCTGGCTATCCTCCGCGCTGAAACCGTGGGTGGCGCGCTTTTGCTCGCCGCCACGGTGGCCGCGCTCGTCTGGGCAAACTCGCCCCTTTCCAATGGCTACTTCGCACTGCGCGAGGTCAAAATCGGCTACGCTCCCTGGCATCTTGAATTGAGTCTGGGCCACTGGGCCTCCGACGGACTTCTGGCCGTCTTCTTCTTCATCGCGGGACTGGAACTCAAGCGTGAATTCGTGGCCGGGGAACTGCGGAATCCAGCCAAAGCGATCGTCCCGGTCGCTGCAGCAGTAGGCGGTGTGGTCCTTCCCGCTCTCATCTACGTGGTCATCAACCTCGGCTCGGGCACGGAAACACTCAAGGGCTGGGCCATCCCTACCGCCACTGACATCGCTTTCGCTTTGGCCGTCCTTGCAGTCATCAACACGCATTTGCCCGCGGCATTGCGGACCTTCCTGCTGACACTGGCGGTGGTGGACGACTTGATTGCCATCGGCATCATCGCGTTCTTCTACTCGAGCGGACTCGAGCCCTTCATGCTGCTGGCCGCCGCCGTGCCGCTGGCGCTCTTTACCTTCCTGGTCCAGAAACGCGTCCGGAGCTGGTACCTGTTACTCCCTTTGGCTGCCGCCACCTGGGCATTCGTCCACGCCTCGGGAATCCACGCCACCGTGGCCGGGGTCCTGCTCGGTTTCGCCGTGCCGGTCGTGGCCTCAGGCAAGAAGGGTGAGCCTGCCGCCGGGCTCGCCGAAACCTTCGAACACCGTTTGCGTCCCTTCTCCGCCGGCTTTGCGGTTCCTGTTTTCGCGTTCTTCTCCGCCGGCGTGGCTTTGGGCGGGGCTGAGGGACTGGGAGCCGCCCTGCGCGATCCCGTGGCGGTTGGCATCGTCCTGGCCCTCGTGGTGGGAAAGACGGCGGGAGTGTTCGGCACCACATTCCTCATCACAAAGACCACCCGCGCGCGGCTGGATGACGGTCTGGCATGGATCGACGTCGCTGGACTCGCCATGCTGGCGGGCGTCGGTTTCACCGTCTCCCTCCTGATCGCCGAGCTGGGCTTCGGCACCGGTTCCCCGCACGATGACCACGCGAAAGTGGCCATCCTGGCAGGTTCCCTCGCCGCGGCGGTCCTTGCCGCCGTCGTACTCAAAGCCCGTAACCGGCACTACCGCAGCGTGGCGCTGGAGGAACAAAGGGACGACGACGGCGACGGCGTGCCTGACGTTTTTACCCGCGCCTGAAGTGCCGGGGCCGCATACGAGTAGCCCGCATTTTAATTGGAGTAATGCCGCTTTCAATTTGGGTGGTTGGCACGCTGTTTGGGCGGTATCGGCAGGAATACCTTGCTGCTATGGACGCGAATAGTATGGAACGAGTGTGGCATGGGGCCCACAGGAGAGCCCAAGAGAAGAACTGGTCATTGTTCTTTGTTTGGGCAATTCTCGGTCTCATGACGATTTCGGTGTTCATCGCAGCGGTACCCAAATGATGCGATGACAAAGCCAACGGTACAAAAAAGCTCGGACCGGTTTTGCGGGTCCGAGCTTTTCTTTGCCGTACGGTTTTCCAAGCGATAAATAGTCAGCCGTGAATGCCGCAGCATGGCTGCGTTGGAGCATTCGGCCCTTACTGCACCAGTCCGGCGACGGCGGCGAGAATTGTCGCGGCGACGAGGACGAGCAACAATCCCACAACCACGAATTCCGCCCGGCGGACCCGATGCTGGCTCCGGCGCCATTCGCGCCTGCTCTCCAGGATAATCATGCTTCGAGGCTAAGTCCGGACCGCTGCGTGAAATAGAGTGGACGGTACTCGACCTCCACCCACCCGCGTTAGAGAGCCCGGGACACCCCTTGGCTCGCCTCGGCCTGGCGCAGCGCGTCCTCCGCAGCCACCCATGCGAGCATGGCGCACTTTACCCGGGCAGGATATTTGGCAACCCCGGCCAAGGCGGCGGCGTCCTGGAGGAGCTCCTCATCCGCTTCCAGCTTGCCGCGCGAACGCATCAATTCCCGGAAGTGATCGATCGTGTGGCGGAGGGATACCGGGGACATGCCCGGTGCCATTTCACTGAGTATGGACGCCGACGCCATCGAGATGGCACAGCCGTCACCGTCCCAATGGATTTCCGTGACGGCCTGTCCGTCTCCGGCGGTGCCAAGACTCAGCCGGAGGGTGATTTCGTCCCCGCAAATAGGATTGAGCTGGTGGCTCTGACCTGTGGCGGGGTCGCCCGTTGCGGCAGCCGGAAGCTTGGCAAGGTCTCCGCCGCTGCGGGTCTTGGAGTGCTCCAGGATCAGTTGCTGGTACAGGGAGTCCAGGCCGCTCACGATGTGGCTCCGGCCGTTACGCCAAAGTAGGGCCTGATCTGGGCAACCGCATCAACCAACAGGTCGACTTCCTCGAATGTCGTGTACAGGTAAGTACTGGCCCGCGTGGAGGCGCTCAAGCCCAGCCTGCGGTGCAAGGGCTGGGCACAATGGTGGCCCACCCGCACAGCGATACCCAGCTCGTCGAGGTACTGCCCGACGTCGTGCGCGTGCACTCCGGCGACGTCGAACGCGGCAAGCCCGGTCCGTTCTTCCCCCGGCCCGGGGCCCAGCACACGCACGCCCTCGATGGCGCTGAGGCCCCTGACCAGCCTTTGGCCGAGCTCCGCCTCACGAAGAGCGATCCGGTGCATTCCTGTTTCGCTGAGGTAGTTTGCTCCGGCAGCGAGGGCCACAGCCTGCGAAATAGCCTGGGTTCCGGCCTCGAAGCGCTGGGGGGCAGGCAGGTATTGGGCTTCTTCCATGGTCACGGTCGTGATCATGGAACCGCCGGTCAGGAACGGTGGCATGGCATTGAGCAATTCGCTGCGGCCATAGACCGCGCCGATTCCCGTGGGCCCCAGCATCTTGTGGCCGGAGAATACGGCGAAGTCCACATCCAGGGCCTTGAAGTCCAAGGGTAGGTGCGGCGCGGACTGGCAGGCGTCCAGGACCACCAAGGCGCCCACTTCCCGTGCCATTGCGACCAACACGTCCACGGGGTTGATATTACCGAGCACGTTTGAAGTGTGGGTGAAGGCCAGGATCCTGGTGCGCGCGCTCATGAGGCGTGCTGCTTCCTCAAGACGCAGCGCACCTGCGTCGTCGAGGGGAATGTAACGTAGGCTCGCTCCGGTCCGCCGGCACAGTTCCTGCCACGGGATCAGGTTGGCGTGGTGTTCCATTTCGGTGACAAGCACTTCGTCGCCCGGTTTGAGGGCAAAGCGCCCGGCTTCCCCACCCGCCCGGCCTACGCTGGCGTTCGAAAACGAATAGGCCAGGAGGTTCAGCCCCGCGGTGGCGTTGGCGGTCCAGATCAGCTCATCGTCCTGCACGCCCACAAAATGTGCCACGGTGGCACGTGCGTCTTCGAAGGCGTCCGTGGCCTCTACAGCAAGGTGGTGCGCGCCGCGATGGACGGCCGAGTTCCGCTGTTCATAGAATTCCTGCTCAGCCTCGAGCACGCTCCGGGGGTTCTGCGAGGTAGCTCCCGAATCCAGGTAGACCAGCGGTTTGCCATTGATTTCCTGCTCAAGAACGGGGAAGTCGTTACGGATGCGACGCACTTCATCGTCATCGAGTGCGGAAACCTGGGCATCTCCCCACGCGGGGGTGGAAACCATTGTCAAAACCGGTGCTCCTTGTTAGGACTACGTGGCAATCGCCAGCGGCTGACCGCCAGGAGTGGCGGCGTCACCTAGTAATTGTCCCACCAATCGGCTTCACTGCCTTCATCCGCGGATCGTTGGCCCTACTCCTCCGGTTTCGCCAACTCGTCCCACAGTTCGGAAAGCTTCTGCCTGCGCGACACTCCGAGCTTGCCGTAAACCCGCTGCAGGTGGGCGTTGACCGTGTTCACGGCGATACCCAACCGGGCAGCCACCTCCGCGCTGCTCAGCCCGGAGGCCACCAAGGCAGTCACTTCGCGTTCACGCTGGGAAAGCTTGACGACGCCGGGAAGGACCGAGGACCCGGCCTCCGCACTGGCCGGGTGAGGCTCGTCAAAAACGAAAGCCTCCTCCTGGTCTGACGCTTGCTGAGGTTCACCTTTGCTTAGCTGTCCTGTTCCCATTTCCTGTCCCACTTCCTGTCCCGACGGCATCCCGGACTCGACGCTCCACACCAGCTCGGACACTCCGGCCCCCAGCTGCCGGTCTCCCCGGCTGCCGGTACGGGCGGCCAGGCCGAGATTCAACATTTCGAGCGCCCGGTGTCCCTTCTTGGCGGCAGAACCGGCAAGTTGCACCAGTTTCCGGTGCGAGTGTTCTGCGCCAATCAGCACTGACCGGGCGGCGGACGAATAGCTTTCGGCAAGCTGCGAGGCTAGATAATTCCCACCGCTGACCCGCGAGTCGTAGGCCGCCAGGGCTCGACGCACCTGGTTGACATCGCCCAGCAACCACGCAGCCGCGGCAAGTCCGCCGAGGGCCGGTGGCAGGAGCCCCTCAGGGTCGGCTTCATCCAGCCGCGCCTTGGCCTGGCGGAATTGTTCACACGCCAGTTCCAGGCTCCCCTGCCTGGCAAGTACGAGTGCCCTGTACAGATGCGCAGACCCGCCGAAATAGCTCATCCGGTTGCTGAAGCTTGAACTGCCGGCGCAGAACATTTCGGGGCCACCCCATTGCCCGCGCCAGATCAGATTGGACCCGTGGATGGTCAGCACAGTGGAGTGGAAGTCCACGGGGCACCGTGGCAGCCGCCCCACGGCTTCGAGGGCCAGCGTCGAAAGAGCGACAGCGTCCGCGAATCGTCCGCTGACGGCCAGCCCTTGGGAGACAAGCGCCATCAATAGCACGCTGGCCTGGGTGGGCGGTGGTGGATGGCGCTCCGTACGCAATCCAGGATCGACCAATTGGCTATGGCAAAGCCTTTGGAACAGCTCACCGTTGGCTGAAGGCCAGCTACCGTTCTGGGCATCTAGATACAGCTGGAGAACATCCAGTTCGTCCCGGACGGCAGACTCGTCAAGATGGCCTGGCTCGCCCGGTTGGATGCCGACGGCGGCAGCCTCCAGCCGCCGTCGGGCATCCTGGAGGACCGCCTGCAGCACATTGGCTCCGGGCGATGTCGGCAAAAGCGCATGCAGCAGAAGCCATACCGCGTGGGCGAAATCCAGAGTCAGGGCATCGGGGGTGTTTGCCACCAAACCCTTCAAGACCCTGACGGCCCCGGGGAAATCCCTTGTTTGGTAGAGCGCCCTTGCCAGTTCCACACCTGCAACCAGACCGAGTTCCGGCGCCCGCACCGCTTCCGCGGACCGCCGGGCCCTCCGATTGTCGTGGATGTCGTTTGCGGCAATGGCCACGGCCAAAAGATCGGCGTCGGGCACCGGCAAGCCGCTTTCCTGTTCGAGGTCTACGCGACGGAACAGCGTCCAGAGCGAGTCATCGGCAACGGGTGAGGACGTTGCGTAGATGCTCCGGCGAAGATCGAGGATCCGTGCAGCTCCCAGCTGCTGCCGGGCCAACCTCCCCTCGATGGCGTGGCTGAGCGTTGCCGTCCCTTGGCTGTCTTTCTGGATACGGATCGTTCCGTCGCCCCGCAGCGCTTCGATCGCCCGCTTTTGGGCAAGTTGATCAAGGACGGCCAGCGGTATCGGCTCCCCCACCGCCAGGATGTCCACGACCTGCCGCTGTGGCACGGAATAGCCCTCAAGCCGGTGGCGGGTCAGCTCAAGCGCTTGCGAACCGTCCATGCGGATCGGTCCGGACAACATCCAGGAATCAGCCTGCTCCACGATCTCGCCGCGCGCTGCGGCTTCGTCCAGAAGCAACTTCGCGGTCTGCAGGTTGCCCCCGGTGAGGGCATGGATGTCCCGGACCAGGCTGCGGGCAGCACGCCCGCCGAGGCGATCGTCAAGGAATTCGCGAAGCTGCTCTTCCGTGAGGTCATCCAGCGTCACAACGGAAAGCTGCCGCGAAACCACAGACTCCATGAGTTCCATCCTCAAGGGTCGGTCCGAGCGGTGTGTGGCAATCAGGCGGATGTCCGGTTCAACAAGCAGCTGGCTCAGGAGCCAAAGGGACATGTCATCCAGGAAATCGATGTTGTCCAGCACCAGCAAGGCGGCGGATCCGGAGGTCGCAGCGCCCCGCACTGCTTTGCGGCAAGCCGCCACGATGGAACCCGGCCACACCTTGTCCCTGGCCGGCAGGTCCGGAACAAGCGCCATGGCGATTCCAAAGGGAATATCCGCGAATGACTCCGAGACGTTGTGGGCGATCACGCTGAAGGACCCGGCCAGCACTGAAGCCGCGGCGTCCAAGAGGGTGGTCATTCCGGAGCCCCCCGGTCCCGAGATGACTATCCCGGCCGGTTCCGGCCCTGACAAGGCAATAACAATCTCCTGGAGCTCGGCTGCCCGAATAATCGGGGGCGAGGTGTGGGTCCCTTCGGTATCGTCCATGGTCCTGTCTCATCTTCGGGCCGCCGGACACACGTTCCTGACGGCTGTGGCACGGACCGGTGTCATTTCCAAACGTTACCTCCGGGTTTCAGCCCTGGATTGAGTGGTAACTACTTGGTTTTCCGGGGCTACTAGCGCGGAATATCCCCGCTCCACGGGGCCTCCAGGCCAGGTGCCAAGGCTTCGTTTCCAGCCCGGATCCCGCACCGGATTTGCACCCTCTGTTACCGCCCTGTGATCTAACTGTGTAAGCTGGTGCCGCAAGAGTAGGTTCTGGCTGGCTACTTCTGGGGAGTTGAAGCGCAGCCGATTTTCGTAACAACTCTGTCGTGACACACCATTTGGCCGTGTACGACGCTGCGGCGTGTTCGGCTGCAGATCGCCTTATCCATTGCCCAGGTCTCGTATGTCTATGTCCCCAACAGATATGTCACCCAAAATATGAAACACCTGTTCACAGCACTCGTCGCCGTGGCGCTCCTTGCCTTCGGCGGGTTCGCCACCATTTCAGCTGTCCAGTCATCGCACAAATCCTCCTATCAGGCCGGCGACCGCGGTTCATCTTCGCGGCCGAGCCCGTCGCCTTCCGCTTCATCCGCGCCAACGCGCACCGCGACGCCGACGCCGACGCCCAGCAATGTTCCGGCCGCGGCGCCGTCGAGCACACCCGCTCCAGCCGCGCCCGCTCCAGCCGCAACAGCCGCCGGCGCGCCCGCACCAACAGCAGCGCCCCTGCCTGTCACGGGAACATACCCCCTGCACACCAACATCGTGAGCACCACCTTCTGGGTAGGCGAGATCTTCAATGCCAGCCTCTCGGACGGCTCCCAGGTGTGCTCCACCTACAACGGCCAGTGGGCTCTGCAGCACACTGGCGTCAACATGGGGGCCACTCCGTCCAGCGCGAGCGGTTGCCCCGGCAGCACTTACGGCGGTTGCGACGGAGTCAGTTCCGGCACCGGCACGAGCTTCCAGTGCGCCACGGAACAGCGCGTAGCCAGCAACGGGTACTTCCCGCTGCACCAGCCCAAGCCCTTGCAGAACCCGTTCTATTTGGATCTGCCTTACGACGACGTCAATGACAGCGTCGCTTTCGCTGAGCGTTGCAAGGTGATTCCGTGGGCCGCCGCGGACAACGCCAAAACCGGCGTCAACCACTGTGCGGACTCGAGCTACAGCTACATGAAGAACGCATGGGTCCAGATCACCGGACCCAATGGCGGCGTTTGCTACGGACAAGTTGAAGATGCCGGCCCCTCGAGCGGTTCCCTCTACCACGATTCCGCCTACGTGTTCGGCGCGAACAACGCCCGTCCTGCCAACAAGCAGTTCTCCGGCGACCCGAGCCAGGGTGCTGGCATGGATGTATCCCCTGCCCTGAACGGCTGCTTGGGCTTTGCTGAGCTGAACGGCGACAATGACCACGTATCGTGGCGTTTCGTTGACCGCGCCAGTGTGCCGGCCGGTCCGTGGCTGAACGTTGTCACCACTTCGGGAGTCACCAACTAATATCCCGGGACCCCCGGGTCAGCAGGATACTACGCAGTCGTGGAGTGTCGGACGCCCATGCCACACAGCCGCAATGGCTGCCTGGCATGGGCGTCCGCGTGTCCGCTTACTAGGTCAGCGACTGTCCCTGCGACTGCGTCCTAGCCGGTCCGAACCACGGAAGGCCCCGGCGTCGCGATTTCCTGGGGTTGGCGTTGGATCCTCCGGACGGGGCTGACCCAGACTCCTGACGAACTCGACGAGTACGCCCTGGGCAAGACCTGAAGGCAAATGACTGCGTCCAGGATCCGCATCAGCGGAAAGAAGGGTGCCATCAACAGAAAGCGCGGGTTACGCATCGAAACAGCGGCAAGGACTGTCAAGAAGAGGTCCGGCAGGAAGACGCCAATGAGAACGTCCTGAGGGCGCAGGACACCTGACAGAAAGATAAAGACCTCCGATCGATTGCCGAAGATCCACACCTCGATGGCAGCGACGGACGATAGCAGGAATGCCGGCACCAGAAGCACGAAGAAGAGGCAACTGGCTACGAGTTCAACAATGTACAGCCCCAGGACAAACCAGAATCTGCTGAACTGCAGGCCGTGCCGCCTGACGGTCTGCCAGAAACCAAGAATCCACCGCCGCACCTGCTTGATGTAGTCCTTCAGGTTGTCCGGATCCTGGGTATACGCAACAGCCGCGGAGGGATGGAAGGCGATACGTCCCAGTTTCTTCGCATGGATTTCAAACGTCATGTTGAAGTCTTCGATCACCAATCCCGGCGCCAGGACCTCTATTTTTGCGAGCGCGCTGGTTCTGTACATGCTGGCAAATCCAGGCACGATGGAGACGACATTGGCCCCTTGCGCCGCTTGGCCGTATTTGAGGAGCAGTTGGACCACGATGTACAAGCGCTCCCGGTAGGCCACCAGGAAACGGCCGATCGCCGTCGGAGGTGCCGGGCTCATGATCGACTTGGCGCGTCCCGCGACGGCGACCACCGTGGGATCGTCAAACAGCGGCAGCCCCGTTTCGAGGTAGTCCGGCGTCGGACGCGTGTCTGCGTCCAGGAGCATGACCACTTTGAACCGCCTGCACAGATCGAAGTGGGCGATGCCCGCCGCGAGTGCCCCTGCCTTGCCACGGTTCGGTTCGAGGTCAAGGACCTTCACCCCTGCGGCCCGCGCAATAGCCGCGGTGTCATCAGTGGACATGTCCGAAACGACGTGGATGTTGCGTCGAGGGACCAAAGCCGACGCGGCGAGGATGGTCTCCCTGATGACCAGGGCCTCGTTGTGGGCCGCCACGAGGACCGCGACATTCGCCGGGGAGATGCGCACTCCCTTCGAACGATGGCGGCCCCGTTGACGTCGAGGGATCGGCGCCTTGCCGCCGCGCAGCCAGGCGATCCACCCGCGGATCCGGTAGGACACCCCCCGGGCGCGCCACGACTCCTCACCCGCCAGACGGACCAGCCCGGCAAGCGACCAAAAGATCGTGCTTACCCCCAGAACCAAAAAGATCGAAAGAACTATCACGGCGACGGAGCTCCCACTGTGTCGTACATTTCGTAATCATCGGTAGCAAGCTGGCCATCGCTGAAGAGGTTCATTCCAAAGCTGATGGCCTCGGCTCCTGCCGGAACGGGCGGCGTTTCCCAGATCGCCTGCTCGTAACTGGTGTTGGCCGCGAACCACGGACTGGCCGTCCAGTAGGTCCACGTGCCGAGCTTGTTGCGGTAATACACTTCAAATTGGGTCTGCGCGGTGGACTGGTACCACGCCCTGAGCGAATAGCCGTGGCCCGCGCTCACGCTCGGAGCGCATGCTCCGAGATCGAGGACGGGAAGCAGTTTTGCGTCACCGGACGAGTATTCGGTCACGTCCAGGCGGCGGGCCACCGCACCCGTGTGTCCCGGGGTCAAGGTGCTCAGGACCACAGCATTCTTGCCGTACGACGACACCTGCCAGCATTGCGGCAAGCCATACTTTCCGGCGATTTCCAGCCCCGGATTCCGAAGGGCGTTCGTTCCCGGTGCTGCCGGCGCCGCCACGGGACCATTCACCACGGGTTTCGCCACGCCGCCGATCACATCATGTACCGTGCGCACGGCCATGGTCCCTTGTTGGGTCCTGGCCGCCAGCCAAGTGGCGAATTGCTCGAACAACGCGGGGCTGATGGAGCGGGGACTGCCGCTGTTGTCGATGTCGTAGAAAGTCAGCTGCAACCAGCCTCCGGCCTTCTCGGCCTGCACCACAGTCGCCTCAAGGTCGGCCAACGTCCAGTTGCTGCCAACCTCTGATGTTGCCCGTGTCCGGAACAGGTCGGCGGGGCGGACAGTCTCTGCTGCCGCGCAGCCCACGCAGTCAATGGGTGTGGTTATCTCGCCGAGGCCTCGCGCGCTGTTGTAGCCGCAGGCAGCGACCAACTCCTCCGACTTCGGCGTTGAAGCCGCAAATGGATAGGCAAAGGAGGTGACCTTGAAGCCCCAGTCCGTGAGGTTCGCCCGATCGTTGCAGATCTGCCTCGACGCTTCGTCCGGTTCCACAGAAGTCACATCGGCAAGGGTGACTGTATGGCCACCGATCTCGTTTTGGTCCGCAGCGAGGCTATGGAGATTGTCCGTTGTCATGTAGTCAGGTGCGCCAACAAAACCCGAGTCGATGAAAAAGGTGCCCCGAAGGCCGTGGTCCTTCATGATCCGGGCGGCGTCCATCTGGCTTGACCGGCCCGCATCGAACGTCAAGCTGACAGATGAGAGCGGGGCGACCGAAGGCGTGGGGCTGCTGTTTCCGGACCCGGACCCAGAAGGACCCTGGCTTCGGCTGATCAGGGACGTTGCCCCTGTCAAGAGGAGCAGCACCGACACCCACGAGGCAGCCCATAGACCTGCCCGCTTCCTCGAAGTGCGGATCGGGCCGGATGCGATGCCCTTCCCCCGGGGACTCATCGCCAACCCGCGCTGCCGTGGTTCCTGAAGGGGCCGGTGGCGACTGGGGGAAGCCTCGGTCTCAAAGGCTTATTCACCACCGGCCCCCGCTCAGGGGCCCTCCCTATGAGGGCGCGCCGCCGTTGGGCAGCACCGTCAATTGGCGCCAGGTCTATGGGAGGGACCGTGCTGTATCCCCCAAGAGCAGTCTCGAACTCCAGGCAAACGCCTTCTCGGATAAATCCGCCGCGTCCTGATGCCGCTCGGACCAGAGCGTCCGTTTCCATTGCGAGACCTGTCTTTCCCCCGTTGCCCTCAACCAACTGACACCATCAGCGTATGAATCAGGACGACGACGGACACGAGTAGCATCTACCCGTCTTTACACTCAACCTTGACGTCCGGACAGCGTCACTACTCGTGCCCTGCACGCGGAACACGGGGATCAAACCCCGGGGCGCGGACGGGGGCGAATCCGATCTGTTCGTGGTCAAATGGTGCAATCAGGGCAGTCGGAGTTTAAGGATGGCGGAAGAGAGTGTCCAGGAAACAGGGAAGCGGCACTTCCGTTGCGCCTGAGGAAGGCAGTGCGCGGGACATCCGCCGTTCGCCCTCCCCCGCCAATGGACCTCGCCGCCGGCTGCCAGCCTTCGCCCGGGCTTGCATTGCCGCAGCCCTGGTGCTGGTGCTGGTGGGGATCGGAGGCTTGCTCGTGTGGCGGTTGACTTCGGACGCAAACGGCTCCCTCGGACCACCTTGGTTTTCCGGCTACGTCGACGTCACCGTGGTCCCTCAGTACGCTTTCGAAACACCCATGGGCGACGGCACCAAGAATGTCACGCTGGCGTTCGTGGTGGCACTGGCGGGACAGCCCTGCACACCCAGTTGGGGCAGCACCTACAGCCTTGATGCCGCGAAAAATTCGCTCGATCTCGAGGAACGCATCGCCAAGCTGCGGTCGAACGGAGGCGCGTTCGCTGTGTCTTTCGGCGGCTCAGTGAACAGTGAGCTCGCAAACTCCTGCCAGGATGCAGCCGATCTGCAAAGGGCCTACCGGGCCGTCCTGGAGCGCTACAACCCCGAGACCATCGACTTTGATATCGAGGGCGACAACCTGGCGGACAGTGCAGCCTGGCAGCGCCGGGCCGCAGCTATCGCTGCCCTCCAGAAGGAACGGAGCAGGGAAGGTCATGCCCTCTCAATCTGGCTGACCCTTCCGGTGACCCCGCAAGGACTGACCGACGCCGGAACCTCCGCTGTTGACCAGATGCTCGCCGCCGGTGTCCAGCTGGCGGGGGTCAATATCATGACCATGAACTACGGTTCAAGCCGGAGTGGATCGCAAAGCATGCTCGACGCCGGAACGTCAGCGGCCCAGTCCACCCACGATCAGCTCAGCATCATCTATCAGCGTTCAGGAATTACCCTCAACAGCGAGCAGATCTGGAGAAAGATGGGGTTGACTCCCATGATCGGCCGGAACGACCTCCCGGGCGAGATATTTGACCTTGATGCGGCTCGCGGGTTGAACTCCTTCGCCATCAGCAAGGGGGTTCAACGAGTGTCCATGTGGTCCTTGAACCGGGACATGCCGTGCCCGCAGGACACTCCGGAGGATCCGGCCAACCACGTGTGTAGCGGGATCGATCAAGGAACCCAGCGCTTCTCCGATTTGTTGAGTGCAGGATTCCACGCCAAACTGCCTTGACCTCGCCGAATAACAGAGGATCATGCTTGGATTGGACGTTCCATCCTGTTCTCGTTCTTGGCTTCTGACGGGCGGGCGAGGTGCCTCCCGTTGCCGTGCCGAAACAGCTTCTTAAGCCACTGCATGGATACCTCCAGTTTTCGAGGGACTGCCTGTACCGGATTGCTTGGACGGCCCCGGCGGCCGGTGCTACTTCACTTGGCTGACCGTGACGATGTTCAGCCATGGTCCCGCGGGAACCTGGTCCCGTGGCACGAACTGCCAGTCGACCTTGTCCGACTCGCCATCCAGCTCGGAGAAACCAAGGCATCCGTTGAGCGCCGGCGAGACGTCCATTCCGGCTCCGTTGAAATTCTTGTTGGCTGGACGCGCATCGTTGGAGCCGAAAACGTAGTCCTTGTCGTGATACTGGCCCGGACCGGCATCTTCAATCTGTCCGTAGCATTCTCGGTTGCCCATCCGAATCCGGACCCATTGGTTCTTCATGTAACTGAAGGAACGGTTCTGGGCATTGCCTGCGAAACCCGGATCGTTGGCCCACGGGATGACACTCGCCCGTTCCGCGAAGGCGGTGGGATCGTTGATGTCATCGTAAGGAAGATCGAGGTAGAACGGGTTCTCCTTCGGAGTCATGCTGGTCGGCGCGTAGCCTTTGGCCTGCGTTCTCGACTCGGTCCGGCAGCCGTTCGTCACGACGCCGTCACAGCCTCCGTAGCTCTGCATCCATTGGGAGTCGTAAGTGGACATCACTTGGCTCCCATCTGCCGCGTTGGGGTCAAAGATCTCGCCAACCCAGAAGGTCGTGGACACGATCCCGGTGTGCCAGGGATACCGGCCGGCTGTTGTGGCTGATTGGGTCGGACTCGGGCTCGGTCCACCGCACGCTGCCGTCAAGAGGGTCAAGACCGCAAGTGCAGCAACTCCGCCCCGGCTATGATGCCTCGGTCCGGATGCTGAGCGATTCACGTCGTGCTCCTGGAAAAGGGTTCGTCGGATCTTTCCTTGGACAAGGGCAGGCGACCGGTTAGTGCATACTCCACTCACCCAGCCGCCTGTCCTTAGCTGTAGGTTATGCCGTCCCTTCGATCAAGACGCGAGGGTGATCTTCCAACCTGCGGGATCCAGGACTTTTGCCGGCTTGTAGTCGGCCGCGACGTTGAGGATGATTTCATCCAAGGTGGTCTTCGGGTCGAAGCCAACCAGCCCGAAGGACTTGCTGTTGTCCGGAACCCGCCGGCGCATGTCCTCGTAGCCTTCCGAGTACGCCTGCTCATAAGGCACCAAGGTGATAGCGCTGCCGCTCCCAAGGAGTTCAACAATCCTTTCGGCCAGCGTCAGGATGGAAATCTCGTAGCTGCCACCGAGGTTGTATGCATTTCCGTAGGCAAGCGGTTCCTCGGAAATGCGGACGATGGCAGGAACGATGTCGCCGACGTAGGAGAAGCACCTGGTCTGGTGGCCGTCTCCATAAACGGTGAGGGGCTCACCGACGAGCGCCTGCCGCACAAGTCGCGGAACAACCATTCCATAACGACCTGTCTGCCGCGGACCGACCGTGTTGAAGAGCCGCACGATGGCAACCGGCAACCCGAATTGGCGCCAGTATGCATGGGCGAATGCCTCGTCAATACCCTTGGCCGCGGCGTAGGTCCACCGGGATTTGAGCGCGGATCCCAGGATGCGGTCCGCTTCCTCCGAGAGGCTGTCCGAGGTGTTCTTGCCGTAGATCTCGCTTGTGGATGCCAGCAACAGTGAGGCACCTGATTCAAGGACCGAGTCCAGGACCACTTCGGTGCCATGGATATTCGTGCGGAGGCTCTCCAAGGGGTGGTCGACAATCAGATTCACGCCAACCGCGGCTGCCAGATGGAAGACCCTGTCGGCACCCGCCACCACCTTGTCCACTGCATCACGGTCGAGGATGGTGCCCTCGACGAAGTGGAAGTTCCTGTGGCCGATGACGCCTTTGAGATTCTCCAAGCGTCCGGTCGACAGGTTGTCCAGCACGGCGACTTCGTCCCCCGCCGCCAACAAGTGCTCAACAAGATGGCTTCCTATGAACCCGGCACCGCCGGTTATTGCTGTCTTCATTACTCCTGCTTCCGTCGAAAACCTGGTGGATCTAGAGCCGGGTTACGTTGTCGGCCTTGGGCAAGCGGTACGTCGTGTCCAGGACTGCTGGGGCTCCGGCCAACCAGTGAAGTTCCATCTGGCTGTGCCTCGTGTGCAGGATCACCAGATCCGCACCCCAGTCGGCAGGCGACTGCTCGGATTGGAGTGTCCCGCCGTGACCATCGGGAGCCGTCTGGCACCAAGGATCGGAGAATGCCACTTCCGCCCCATCGGCAATCAAGGCGGCAATGATTTCCAACGCCGGGGATTCCCGGAGATCTTCGACGTCGGGCTTGTACGCGACCCCGAGCACCATGACGCGGGCACCGGCAACACCGTGGTTGCGGTCCGACAGGATACGCCGGGCCTTCTCCACCACCTGGTGCGGCCTGCCTGCAATCCCGGCCATCGCTTGCTCGATCACCGGGGCCGTCAAGCGGGCCTTGCGCAATTGCCACAGCAAGTAGTGGGGGTCGCACGGTATGCAGTGTCCGCCGACTCCAGGACCTGGGGTGAACGCCATGAATCCATACGGCTTGGTGGAAGCCGCATCGATAACGTCCATGACTTCCATGTTGAGTTCGTGGCAGATATCAGCGAATTCGTTAGCCAAGGCGATATTGACAGCCCTGAAGGTGTTCTCCACCAGCTTGGTCATTTCGGCGACATCCGCCGACGGTACAACGTGAACCAGCTTGGTGCTGGCGCTCAGAAGCCGTTCGGCAACTTCGCCGCAGGCCGGGGTCACTCCGCCAACTACCCGGGGGACGTCTTCGTGTGAGAACGAATCCACGCCAGGGTTGATGCGCTCGGGCGAGAAGGCCACGAACACGTCACGGCCTGGAATAAGTCCCCTGGCAGCCAAGGGCAAAGCCAGAAGGTCGCGCGTGGATCCGACGTACGTTGTAGAGGTCAGCATCAGCAACTGGCCAGTGGTGGCGAAATCGACCACCGAGGCACAGGCCGCCCGGAGAATCGAGAGGTCCGGGACCAAGTACTCGTCTACGGGGGTGGGAACGCACACAACCACGGCCGCCGCGTGGGCAAGCAACGACAAATCGCTGCTCAGCATGAAGGTCGGGTCCAGCAGCGCGTTGCTGAGCCGCTCCCTGTCGGAGTCCAGAAGATCTGCCCGTTGCTCCCGGATCACGGCCAGGCGGGCGTCGGACACGTCAAGGCCGAGAACACGCCGACCCGAGGCGTTGATGGCCAGGGCCGTGGGCAGGCCGACATAGCCCATGCCTACGATCGCCACGTCGAAAGTAAAAGCCTGGTCCTGTGTGGTTGTCCGTGTTCCCGCGCCCTCCGGCCAAGCTGGTGCCTGCGTGTGCAAGGACTGCGCGTTCCCGCTGGGCTCTGCCTTGAGGGTCTTTACCTTCGTGTTCGGTGCCATGGTCAGTCGACCTCCCGGTGCCTGTTGTCTCCAGTGTGAAAGAAAGCCGGCGACGAAACGGGACGTGCCCTGGTCTCAGAGGGCACATGACCGCCCGCCGCCGGCTCGATTGTGGGGGTACCCGCCGAATGCGGGAGACCGGTTGCATTGGAGTTGACTTCTCGCCGGATTACCGGGTGGTTTTCCTGAAGCAAAGAATTCTTCCTGCGTTTCATCTCGAGACCCACTTATCCCCAAATGAGTGGCGGTTGCCATCAGGAAAAGCGTATTAACGAACCCCTAGGGCGGGCGCGAGTGGGCTCTACCCGTCTTTGGATACGCGGCCCCTTCCGAGGCCATTGACTACCCGTCCGGGCACTTTTAACCACTCGATTCAGTACTCGCTTTGAGGCCTCGCGCCCTTTGCGTGCCCTTTATTGGAGAGCACGACGGCGGAAGGCGGCTTCCGGGAAGCGGCCACCCCATCGCAGGGGGCAGATGAGTCGCGCGGGCGGCTAGCCCACGCCCTGCGTGCCGTGGGCACCGTTCATCAAGTCTTCCCGGTGGCTGATGCCAAGCTTGGCAAACATCCGGTACAAGTGACCTTCAACGGTGCGCAATGACAGGCCCAAGCTGAGCGCAATGTCCTTGTTGCTCGATCCCGACTGCACAAGCGTTGCGATTTCCTGTTCGCGCCTGGTCAGCTTCTGGAGATCCGGAGAGCCGCCTTCAACCGCCGGTCCGGCCTTGTCGAGAGCCGCGGTGCGGCGCTTGAGGAGTCGCTGTCCTTCGAGCTGGCGCGCCTTGTCCCCTCTGCTTTCCAGGATCCTTAGGGCGTAGCTGGCGCAGTCGGCGGCGGCAAGCTCCAGTCCGTCCTTGGATGCCGAATCACTCAGCTCAATGAGGCGATCAGCGTCTTTGTGCGCGAGGGCAAGCCCGACACTCAAGGCGAACTCCGCAGTGCGGCCTTCGCTGCCCTCGGCCACTGCTATCAGCCGACGCGCCACACCAGGGTCACCCAGTCTCAGGACCAACATCAGAATGTCGATCTCAGCACCGATAGCTCCGTCGGCGGCCGCGGAATCCGCAAGGGACATGAGTCTCGCGATCGCCGTTTGCGTTCCGGTATGCTCGGCTCGCGCCACTGCCGCATGACCTTGTGCCAGCAGCGACGGGTGCACGCCTTCCCGGATCAATGCGTCGTATTCGCTTGAGTACGTCATCGCAGTGTCCCGGCGTTTCAGGATCGACGCCGCGTACGCGGC
This sequence comes from Arthrobacter sp. 2RAF6, assembly GCF_052115205.1. Classification (NCBI taxonomy): domain Bacteria; kingdom Bacillati; phylum Actinomycetota; class Actinomycetes; order Micrococcales; family Micrococcaceae; genus Arthrobacter; species Arthrobacter sp. 2RAF6. The sequence continues at coordinate 55,095 of NZ_JBFRGF010000004.1, forward strand.
GGCAGCAACGGCGTCGGGCAGGTCGCTTCCCATGTCGGAGACCCGCAGCATGCTGACCGCCTGGCGGAGCCGTGGCAACGCCACCCCCAGGTCTCCGCGGCGCAGTTCCACCATCCCGGCAGCGAGGTGGAGCATCCCTCCTGAATAGATCAGGGAGTTCGGTGCTTGGGAAACATGGTTCTTGAGGAACGTTTCAAGAACACCGAACTCGCCTGCCTGTTGCAAGGCCAGGATGTAGCGGCGCATCACCATTCCTGCATACTGGAGGCTCCAGTCGCCGCTTGAGGCGACCATCTCCTGTATCTCCATCAGAATCTGGATGGCGGAAACCGGCCGTCCCGTGACCGCCATGGCCTCTGCGAGGAGGGTGCCCGCCACAAGGCGGGACTCGTCGTCGTCCGCTTCTTTCCAGATCTGGCGGAGTTCCCGCTCCGTCTCGATGTAGTGGCCTTCGGTTTGGAGGCCCTCCAGCGAAAGGAGCCTGCTTCCCAGCTTCCCGCGTTCCAGCTCATCAGGGTCGATGCCCTGGCGGGATTCGGCGAGCCTGGCCAGGGCCGCCTCCCATTCGTACGCTGCCTGTTTGATGGCGTTCGGCCCGACGCCTTGTCGCCCGGCAAGCTGGGCCGCCAACATCGATGCCTGCCGGACTGTCCGCGGATCATTTGTCCGATCCACGACCCCGGCAAGCGAGGACACTGCACCCCTGATGTCGCCCCGGTACCATTTGGCGCGCGCCACCTCCACCTGGGCTGCCAGTCTCAGGGAAGGATCCTTGATTGCTCCGGCTACCCGTTCCACGTAGCTGGGGATGAACAAGCGGTTGGCCAGCTGGGCCGCTTCCAAGATGTCGGAGTCCGGAACCTCGGTGCCCGATTCCAATCCCCAGGAGACGTAGCGCAGCAGTCCGTCCATGGTCTGCGGCTTGGACTCCATGAGGTTCACGATGCGCCGCCGGATGGTCATGCTGTGGGCGGTCGGGACCAGCTGGCGGATCACTTCGCCAACCAGCGGCTGGGCCAGCCGGACATGCCGGGCGGGGTCGGACGCGATCTCGATGAAATGCAGCTCCTGCAGTTCGTCCACGGCGCTGGAGTCGCTGGCCTGTTGCACTACGTTCAGCGGGACAGGCTCCGCCAGTGCCACGGTTTCCAGGGTCTCACGCTGTGCGGCGCCCAGCATCAGGATCTGGTTCCGGACAAGGTCCATCAAACGCACGCTGGTGCCCCGAAGCTCGCCCGAAAGCATCCAGGCGTCGTTCCGGCAGATCAACTGGCCCAAGGACTTGGCGTGCTCAATGAGTTCCAGCAGGAACATCGGGTTTCCGCCGGAGTACTTGCTGAGGACGGCGCTGGTACCTTGGACGACGGGCGCATCCAAGGCCTGGGCGCAAAGTTGGTTGACTTCCTGCTCGTTGAGCGGCTGCAAGTCGAATCGGTCCACGAGCCCCTCGGACCACATCGAGAAAACCTCTGCTGGCGGCGCGGGATACGGACGGCACAAGAACACGACTTTGGCGGCTTCCGCCGCCGCCAACTGCGCCAGGACAGCCACGCTGCTGTCATCGATGTGGTGTGCGTCCTCGACGATCAGGACGGCTGGTGCCGGATGCGGCTGGCCTGCCGGGTTCAACGCCGCGACTACGGCCCTCAGGACCGACAACGGTTCATTGATCTGGCCTGGGGTCAAGGCTGTCAGCAGTGGTGCCAAGGCGGCAAACGGTACAGAGGCCAAGGTGGGACCCGCAAAGACCCTGAAGGGGCGGACACGGTGCCCCAATTCATGGACCACTTCGTTAATCAGCGCCGTCTTGCCGATGCCTGCGTCGCCGAAAAGCAAGACTCCGGGGCCGTTGACATCGAGAAGGCAGTCGACGACGGCTGCCATCACGTTGAATCGTCCTACGAGTGCATCAGCCGAAACCACCTCAGTCATTTCGCACCACCTTCGACGTTGCCAAGCGCGAAGCTCAGCTCGGAGCGTTCCACGATTTTCAGCTTGCCGAAGATCTGGTAGAGGTGCCCCTCCACCGTGCGTACTGAAACATGGAGCTTCGCGGCGATACCTTTGTTGCTCTCCCGGTTCGCTGCCAGCCTGGCGATCTCCATCTCGCGGGCCGTCAGCTTCAATCCCTCTTGGTTGCCGCTTTGCGGGGTGCGCAAGCGCTGCCTGCACGTCTCCGCGAGCTGGCGCGCCTTCCTGAGGACCGTCTTGTCCAACTGAACCTGGTCCATGTGCAAGACGGTCTCGGCGATATCGAAGGCGAACCTGTCGTTCTGCATGTCTTCGGCCAACCGTGCTGCCTCAAGAAGAAGCTCTGCGCTTCCGGACATCGTCGCCCGTGCGTACGCAACGCAGAGTTCGGCGAATCGTCCCTGGCAGCGGAGGGCCGAGTCCAACAGCCTTGGAGCGGCTGCCACCGCGCCGAGCCGGACGGCTGAACTGAGGCAAAAGATCTCGTGACCGGGGGCACCCTCGTCCCGGTCGGCGTCGGCCAGGCGGAGGAGCTCCTCGACGGCGGCCTCCGGGCCGTTGACTCGATCCCGGGCCAACGCCGCGAGGTACCTCTTGGTCCGCTCCTTCCGCCACGTCGGCCGGCGCAGCTGGGTGGAAGCTTCCTTCAGGTAGCGCAAGGCCTGCTCATGGTCGCCTTGCAAGGCCGAGGCGTAGGCCGCTGCCGTGCAGGCGACATCCAGCATGCCTTCGTTGTCCTGGACCCGCAACTGGCTTATCACCGGAATGAGCGCTTCCAAACCGTCCTGGCCCCGTCCCTGGAGGCACCGGAAGATCGCTTTGGGAAGATCGATCGCTGTGGGCAGTGCCTCGGCCGCTGAGACCAAGAGGTCATCGCCGGGTTGGACCATCTCCCCCTCTTTGTCCCACCGCCCGGCAAGTACGAAGGCGAACCGCAGCCGCGATGTGGCGCGTCGGGCTGCGGCGACCGAAACAGCGGGATCATGGCAGTCAGCCGTCAGCTGTTCCGCCATGTCCGCCGCCTCGGATTGCCGTCCCGTCAGGGCCCATGCCTCGCACAGCCAGCTTCCGGCAAGGAGGCGGAACTCGGTGCCGTGCGATTCAAAGTCTTGAAGGACCTCTTCCAGTCTTGCTGCCATTTCAGCGTAGGAACCCGAATAGCTGGCTGCCTGCGATTCGGCCAGGACAAGCTCCTCCCGTAGGGTGGCCATGTCCTGCCCTTCGGCGGCCGTGGTCGTTTCGTCTTCGAGCCGCCGACGGACGTGTGCCAGCGTCTCGCAAGCTTGGGCCGTGGTTTCGGGAAGGGCCAGAAGGACCACGGCCTCGGCCAGCTTGAGCCGGACCCATTCCGCAAGTTCTGCAAGGGTGGCGCCATTCCCGGGTTCATCCAGCTGAAGACTCAGCAGGTCCCGGGCCCCGGCGACGTCACCGAGTGTCATCATCGCACGGGCCTCCTCGGCTACTGCTCCCGGCACCGTCGAGTGGCCCGGGATGGACCGGACCAAGCGCAGGGCGAGCCGCGCATCAAGTTGCCGGTTCGCCATCGCGGCAGCTTCAAGCGCTTCTTCCCTGCCGAGCTTGGCTCCGCAGTCCAATGCCCAGGCGGCCATGGATAGCAACATCGAGCGTTGGCCCAGGGCCGGATCCATCGACTTAAGGAGCAGGCCCCGGAGTTCGTTGCTGCGGCCGGGGGGAACGTTCGCCCGGACTACGTCACCCACAAGCTGGCTTTGGAGCCGAGCCATCCTGGGCAGCGAATCGTCGACCACGAGGACGCTCCTCTTCTCAAGGGAATCCACGTCGTCCGCCGATGCGAGTGCCAGCAGGGATTCCAGGGGCACGGCCCTGGCCAGTGAAAGGACCTCCAGGACTTTGCGCTCACCGTCGCCCATTCGCCCAAGCCGCGTGGTGATGAGGTCGGTGATTGCCCTGCCGTGCTGTTCGCTCCGGGATGTCAGGACCCAGACGCCGTCGCTTTTCAGGAGCGAACCCGATTCGGCGAGCTCCGCCGCGAGCATCTTGAGGTAGTGGGGGTTGCCCCCGCTGGCTGTCCACAGGGCATGGGCGCCGGACGGAGAGACCTGTGCTCCCAGCCCGGCCTCGAGCCAGGCGTGCGATTCGTGGAAAGTCAGTGGTTTGAGGTCTATCCGGCGCAAGAACCCATCGCCGCAAAGCCGCGTGATCTCGCCGCCGAGCCGCTGCGGGTCGGTGCAGGTGAGGACAAGCTGCGCTGTGCCGTTCCTCGCGAGCTGGGCCACTGTCATCGCCGCCAACTCATCAAGCTCGACCGCGTTTTCAATGACCAGGTACACCGGCTTTCCCTCGGAGCGCTCACGGAGCAAATTGGTGAGCGCCGACAACACCAGGACGGGATGGGCCAGGTATCCCGGGTCAAGATCGCTCAAAAGGATATTGAGGGCGCCGTACGGTGATCTCGCCAATGCTGCGCTTCCGCGGATGACGACGACGAACGAGCGCCCGCGTAGTTCGTTCACGGCACGAGTAGTCAAATAGCTCTTGCCGCTCCCCGACGGCCCCGTAACAAGGACGCCACCCTTGGAAGCTGCTAGCGCAAGCGCAATGTCCTCAACAGCGGCTCTAGGTCCAATCGGCGGCCAGGCCGTCGAAATTACCGATTTGCCTTCGGTTCCTTCAGGCGAGGACGGAGCCGAAGATGCGTCGAATGCGTGGTACCGGGACCCGGTCCCGGACCGAACGGCATGGACCGTAGATGCACTGCCTGCTGTCAACATGAGCGAGACCCCCAGTGATCGAGTGGTGACACCCCCCAATTAACCAGCTGGCCGTCAGGCCCACACCAGTAGTGAGTACTCGACTTTCTTACTGCCGCATACTCGTATGCGGGTGTGAGTACCTTTGCCCCGGGTGGCGGGTACTCGTCGCTGGCAGTGGCCCCCGTTCGAATCGAGAGTGCACTACTACTGCCCTGAGGCCATTCCGGACTTCAGCTTGTACTCGACGTTTCCTGAGCGACGGCAGCGGCCCCTGCAAGTTCGTCCCTGCCGGTGATCCCCAATTTCGAATAGCACCGGTACAGATGCCCTTCGACGGTCCGGACCGAGATAAGCAGCGTGTCCGCAATCTGCCGGTCGCTGAGGCCCTGGACCGCAAGATTGACAATGTCCCATTCCCTCTTGGTCAGCTTTGGAACCACGGACTCGTTCTGGGTTTCCTCGCTGCCCTGGCCCAGTTCTTCGTTGCAGCGCGCCAGGCCCGCGCGCGCAACGGCACTGAGCTCTTTGGTGCTGCCGCGATCCGGTGCTGCCAGCGCGAGACCATAGGCCTTCGCGGCTAAATGGTAGACGGTGGCCGCCTGTAGCTTTTCTCCTGCGGATAGATACCGGGCAGCACCCCCGGACTTAAGTGCCCGCCCGTATTCGGCGAGCGCTTGCGCCCATTCGCCCTCCGTTGCAGCCGCGGTTTCACAGAACCGGTCCAGCCTGCTGAGGTCTCCCAGGCCAAGTGCAAGCTCCAGGGCATGAAGTTCAAGGTATGTGGCGTTTTCCTTCGCCGCGTTGTCGGCGTTGCGGTGCAACGCCTCCAGGCCGGAGCCGTCAGCGTTGAGGAGTTCCAGTGCGGCGTCGAAAAAACCGTTTGCCTGTGACGCGAGAAGGTGGGTGCTGTGTTGTTCCCAGGCCTTGTAGTCCGCCCGGAACCGTTCGGCTTCAGTCAACCCGGCGCCGGCTGCGGCATAGAAAGCCATGGCAGCACACAGTCCGAAGAGATTCTGCGGATCGCTGTCCCTCAAGGCTTCGAGTCCCGCAGTCAGCAACGGCAAGGCGTCGCCGGATTTTCCCTGCCTGATGGCAATGTACCCGGCCACCACGTAGGCCGCCCCGCCGAAGGATGCCATCGAGACACCCGACGATTCGTAGTACCTGTCGAGGAGCTTTTGTGCGTCGGCCCAGTCACCTACAGCCAATGCGCAAATGACGAGGCGGGCGGAGATGAACTCGGGGATGAAGAAGACATCGTTCTCCTGCGGCTGCACAAGGGCGGCAGCCTCGAGAACCAACAGCCTTGCCTGACGCCCGCGGCCGAGGGCGCATAGCATTTCTGACTTCAGGGCCAGCGCCAGGGCCCTGAATAGTGGGGCCAAGGAGCCTTCCACTGTTCCCGACTGAAGAAGCACGCGCTCCAGTTCCGGGCCGATCCCCTCGTAGTCGCCGTCCACGGAGCCGGCAAGCAACCCGATCATGGTGACGGCGAGCGGCACCGCGGCTTTCGCGTCCGGCGTCCGCTGGCCCTCGAGGCCAGGCTGCTGTTTGCCCCATTCGCGGAGCCCCTCGGCCTCTGCCCGGATCAAGGAAGCGGACTGCCCGACGGCGGCACGCGTGACCGCGCGCAGGAGGCTGGCGGATACTACGTGGGAGGGCCCGGCGTCGCCATCCACTGTTTCGGGGGCCAAGACTGCCGCGGCCTCGTCCCGGCGGCCGAGATTGAAGTATGACCGGGCCATAACCGCCTGAGCAACCGATTGCCATTGCGTGTCCCGCACCGCAGCCGCCATGCGCAATGCCGTCTCGCTCTGCAGTAGCCTCGCCGAAAGGACCGCGGCCCGGATCAAAAGACGATCCGGTACGTCCGCCCCGCAGTCAAGTGACCACGTCACCATCCGCAACAAGGAATCCGGGTTGTCCTCCAATACATCCATCCGGGAGATCAGCTGCCGATGCAGTTGGAGGCTCTGCGCGGCCGGGACGATGCTCCTGAGCACCTCTCCGTAGACCGGATTGACGAGCCGGAGGGTTGGCAACCCATTGCCTGCCGGCTTGATCAAATGCTGGTCCACCAGTTCCTGGACGGCCGCTTCTCCGGCGACGACGTTAATCAACGTCTCGTCCGCCGGTTCTGCCAATGCAATCAAGCTCAAGGCTTCCCTGCCCGCGGCCGAAATGCGCATCAGCTGAAGTTTGACAACGGCCTCCAGCTTCACCGTGTGGACCGGTGTTGCGGCCGTCTTGAGCCAAACGCCGTGTCTCTGGACGAGGGTACCCGAGCTCTCGGCTTCGCGGACAAGGGTCTTCAGAAGAAGCGTGTTGCCCCCTGCCTCGGTCCAGAACCCATGGCTCGTGCTGTTCAGGACGATTCCCCCGAGCAATGCCTCGCACAGTTCGTGGCCTTGCTCAGCAGTCAATGGCTCCAGGTCAAACCACTCGGCAGTTCCCTCGTGCCACAAGCGCAAGAGCGGCCCTGGAACTCCCGGCCGTGGAACGCAAGCGGCCACGATTTTGGCCCATCCTGCCTGGACAAGCTCCGTCAGCATCGCGCACGTGGCATCGTCCAAGTAATGCGCGTCATCGACGAGCAGCAAGGCTGGTCCGGTACCCACGCGGATGGCCTCGAGGTGATCCCAGAGTGAGCGAAGCACAGCGACCCGGGAGGATATGTCAGCAAGTGAAAGATGGGAAAGAAAAGGCGCCAGCACCCCATACGGGACAGCGGTCAGTGACGGACTTCCGTGAATCGGAACGACCGCAAGTTCGCCACCAAAGACGCTGCCCAGCCGGGCCAGGAGAGATGACGCGCCGAGTCCGGAATCGCCCACGATGAAGACGGCCGAACAATCATCGGTCCGGATGGCGGCTGTAATTCCAGGAAGCAAATGCCCATAGTCGAGCCACGGTTCAGGCGGCCTTGTACCGCTTTCTCCGACATGACCGTGCACCACCGCAGCGTTGTCATGACTGCGCGGTTCCTTCAAGCTCGCTCCTCGATGAGATTCCCATTTTCGTGAAGATTTGGTAGAGGTGGCCTTCGACCGTGCGCACGGAAACTTGCAACTGGTTGGCTACCTCTTTGTTACTCAACCCTTGACTGGCCATCTTTGCAACTTGACGCTCCCTTTCCGTCAGTTCGGGTCCAAAAGTGTGCGGCGTCAAGGGCAGCACCGGCACGGTACCGACCAGGCGGTCCAGCCGTTGCTGGGCCAGCCGGGCAGACCCGGAATCGCCGGCTTCCCGGGCGATGTCCAAGGCCAGGACGGCACAGCGCGACTCCACCGCATCCAACTTGAGTTCCTGGGCGACCGAAGCGGCAAGAAGCAGCGTCTTCGGGTCCTTCTTTCGGGTTCCCTCCGCCACCATCCGGTTCACTGCCGCCATCTTGCCCTGGCGACGGGATGAGACCTGCTCCAAGAGCAACAGCTCCTCCTCGGTGCCGTGGACGGTCGCGCCGAATAGGCTGATGGATGCCGTAGTGATCCGTCCCTTCGCCAAATCCCGGTTGGCAGACTCGATGAGGCTCTGCTTCGCCCCGGGATCCTTCAGCCAACGCCTTGCCATCTTGACGCAGAATTCGGCCATCCAGGCGGGAAACCACGCTGTTTCCCCTTGTCCCTTCTCAGCCAATTCGAGAAAAGTCCGGGATTCCTTCACGTCGCCGGCCTGGGCGTAGGCAAAAGCGAGCGCGGAGTAGGCCAATGCTGGTCCGTAGTAGTTGCGTCTGATCTCCAGCTGCGCCTGGGCCCCCAGCAGGGTGTCGATCGCGACTGAAGCCCGTCCGGCATAGGTGTAGGAAACACCCAGGGCAAGTTCGGCGGCACCGCCAAGGTAGTGGATGTTCTTTGGTTGCTGATCGAGGGTCGCCGTCAGCATCCGGGCCAGTTCTTCCCACTGTCCGCTGCAAAGGAGTGCGGCAAACAAGCCTTCGGACAACCAGTTGTGCAACCGCGGCCGCGCCTTTGCCCGCTGTATCTTGTGCTTCAACTCGCGCGCGAGCTCGATGGCTTCCATTTCCCTGCCAAGTACTGCCCAGGCCATGGTCAGCAGGCTCCCGCAGCTCAACCTTTGTTGAAGATCATTGCCATCCCGGTACTCCTGCTCCAAGGTCTCTGCAACTTCGGCATACTCGCCCTGATGGACCTGGAGCTCGAAACTCGCGAGCCTGAGCATCCCGCATGCCCGGCCAATCTCCGTGGCATCCGCTCCGACTTCTTGCGACCGGCGGGAAAGATCCTCCCCGGCCTCAGCGATCAGGCCGGGTACCTGGAGGTGCCCACCCGGAATCCACAACAGCGCACTGCAGAGCTCCTGGACATAGTCCGCATAGTCATACGCCGGGAGGCGCCGAAGCTGCCCGGGCGTCACATCCTTCAAAGCTGCCACCGCAGCCGGGTGCTCGGCCAGAATGACGTGGGAAACGCAGCGTTGCTGGGCGGCAGCCACCCATTCCTTGTCCTCGCGCCCGATCTGCCGGGCGCATTCCAGGGCGAACCACGGATCGAATTGCCTGTTCGCTGCCGTCGCGGCCGCCAGGGCCACTCCGGGTTCAAGGGTTTCGCGGACATTCAGCGTCGAAGAGGCAAAGCCCAGGAGTGCCTCGGCATCCAGGTCCCAGGTAATGCTGCCGATCACCCCGGCGGCGAGCCGCCGCAGTTCATTCCGCCGTGGCAGGTCCATCCAGCCCCGAATGACCTCACCCATGTACTCGTCGCGCAGCGCCACCCGGCGGGCACCTGACGGTTCGATGCGGAGGTAACCGGACCACTCCATCTCCGCAACCACTTCGGGTTCCAGGACGTCCAACAACACGGCGAGTGGGGCCGTTCGAATGAGCGCAAGTAGCTCCAGCGCTTCCTGGACCGCAGGGCTCTCCCGGGCCAGGCGCGAGCGGACCAGGTCGGTCAGGACTTCCGCGGAAGAAAGGTGGATTTCGCCCTTCATTGCCCAGACCTGTCCGGCCAGATGCAGGTTGCCTGAGCGGAGCTGTTCAGTGACGATGGCCTGGAGTACCAGGGGATTTCCACCGCTGGACGCGTGCAAAGCGCTTGCAGCCGTAGCGGTCACTCGTTTTCCAAGGACGCCGCTGAGCAATTTGGCAACTTCCGCGCGGGAAAAAACCTGAAGTTGAACCTCGTCCAGGAGGCCGTCTTTCAATAGCCTGACCAGGTCTTCCGGCATGTCGGTGGCTTGGCGGACAGTGACAAGAACTTTTGCTGTCCCGCTGATTAACAAGTGCACCAAAAGGGCCGTGCTCATGCTGTCCAAAGCGGGAAGTTCCGAAAGGACCAAGAGCACTTCGCGTCCCGCGGCGTCCGAACTTATCAAATGCGAGATGCCATAGATGATTGCGCCAGGGGAATCTGCGGTATCGACGGGCAACCTGGCGAGCAGATGGGCCAGCGCCCCAAACGGAGTAGTGACGTCTGTGGAGCCGTGGAGGTGCAGTACATGGGTCCTTGGAGTGAGCCGGGCCTCTACCGAACGGGCAAAAGTCGCTTTGCCGACGCCCGGCGCGCCAACCACTACGACGCCGTACAACGACGGGTCCCCGAGCGCTTCAATAACCGTGTTCTGGAGATCCTGCCGGACCAGCGACGACCATTTTCGACGTTCTGCAGCGCCCAGGGCTTGCCGCTCCGTTGCGGGTCGCTCTGTTTCAGACTCCGGTGTTGCTCGCAATTCAGATCACGCTACCTTCGCAGCTCTGGCGGACGTGACGTTCAGCGGGTCGTTGGCTTTTGAATTTCCTCTTCACCCCAGCAGTGATTTGCAAAGTATCATAGCGATCGGCGCGAATCAATTAGTCAGCGGACGAACCATCAGGGCACTTGTTAACCACTGAAATGAGTGCACGAGTCAACTGCTTGGGCCCACGCTAGCGAGGGGCCCCAAACGAGCGAGCGAGTTTGGGGAGGTAGCGGGGAGGTTCCCTGGTCGAGCGAAGCGAGGCCGAGGGAGGAGACACACCCTAGGCCTTGACGGGGTGGAACTTCTGCTGGGCGGCAAGCAAACCTTCAGTCATCAATACCTCTACGGCATCCGCCGCTTCATCCAGGAGGAATGGAAGCTCTTTCTTCTCGGAGACTCCAAAATCCCTGAGGACATAATCCGCGGTGTCCATCCTCCCGGGTGGCCTGCCGACCCCCACGCGAACCCGCAAGTAGTCCTTTGTAGCCAAAGCCTTGGAAATATCCCGCAGGCCGTTGTGCCCGCCTTCCCCGCCGCCGATCTTTAATTTAACGGTGTTGAAGGGAATATCAATTTCGTCGTGGACGGCAATCACGTGATCCGGAGCGATGTCGAAGAACCTGGCGAGGCCGGAAACGGGTCCCCCGGAAACATTCATGTAGCTCATCGGTTTCGCTAGCACTACGCGTGGCCCCCCGATGCCGAGCCTGCCCTCGACCACCTGGGCCCGGGCCTTGTGGGCTTTGAAGCTTCCGCCCATGCGCGAGGCAAGTTCGTCCAGGACCATTTGGCCGACGTTGTGGCGGTTGTGGCTGTATTCGGCGCCGGGATTGCCAAGGCCTACGATCAGCCAAGTGTCTGTCATGGAGTCATCCTAGGGAATCAAGAGAGTGTAATGAAAAAGAAGTGGCCGGGCCCTTCCGGGACCCGGCCACTCGCAAAGGCAAATGCCTCGATTAGTCGGAACGGCTAACCAACCGAACGACTAATGAAGAGAAAGACTACTCAGCGGCAGGAGCTGCCTCTTCTTCGGCCTCCGAAGTGGCCTCCGAGATGTGGATGACGAGCGTCTCCGGATCGGTAAGCAGTTCCGAGCCGCTCGGCAGGACGATATCCGAAGCGTGGACGTGCTCGCCCGCCTTGCGGCCTTCGATGCTGATTTCGACGAAGGTCGGCAGGTGGGTGGCCTCGGCTTCGAGGGAAACCGTGGTGGCTTCCTGGTTGGCGACTGCACCAATTGCAGCTTCACCGATAATGTGGACGGCCACGTCAACGGTCACCTTTTCGCCCTTGCGGACGGTCAGGAGGTCGATGTGCTCGATGATCTGCTTGATCGGGTCGCGCTGGATGTCCTTCACCAAGGCCAGGTGCTCTTCGCCGTTGACGTCAAGGGCCAGCAGTGCGTTGGAGACGCGGACGGCCAGGGTGGTGGCACGGCCCGGCAAGTTGACGTGGAGGGGCTCCGCGCCGTGACCGTAGATGACGGCCGGAATCTGGCCGGCTGCACGGGCGCGGCGGGCGAAACCCTTGCCGAATTCGGTGCGCAGTTCTGCTGCGAGCTTCTGCTCAGACATGTGTACTCCTTGATTACTGTGGCGCCGGTAAATTGCCGGCAAGTCGATCAGCAAGGGCGGAGGTCTGTAGTGACCTTCCACGCCCGACGGAATGGGAGCCGCTGAGCAGCAGCTTCAGTCCGCCTTCGTTGAAGGAGATTCAGACCCAGTCGATAACGGAGACCCGCAATCCGGTTTTAACGCGGATGTGCTCTCCCTCGCCAAGGTATCCCCAAGAGTTTAGCAGCCGCGTCCCGCCAAAGGGAAAACGGCCCCGGCTCGACCCAAGTGATCCCCACCGCCACCCTCGCCTCGCAAGTCCCCACCGGCTCCCAGCCTTCGCAAGCTCAGGCAGGGACCCTCGCCGGTGGGGCCCCTCGGCCAGGGAACCCTGGCGGCGTGGGCCCACGCAGTTGATGCCGTTTTGAGGGCCGAAAACGACAACTACTGCCAGTCAGTTGGGTGGGGATCAGGCGTTGCCGTCGAAGAGGCTGGTGACGGAGCCGTCGTCGAACACTTCGCGGATGGCGCGCGCAATCAAGGGTGCGATCGACAGCACCGTGAGCTGCGGGAAGCGCTTGTCGGCCGGAATCGGCAGGGTGTTGGTGACGACGACCTCGCGGGCACCGGAATCGGCCAGGCGCTGTGCCGCCGGCTCGGAGAACACGGCATGGGTGCACGCGATGATGACGTCCTTGGCGCCGGCGTTCTTGAGGACCTGGACAGCGCCGGAGATCGTTCCACCGGTGTCGATCATGTCGTCGATCAGGACGCAGGTGCGGCCTTCGATCTGCCCGACGACGGTCTTGGAGACAGCCTGGTTCGGTACCGTGAGGTCGCGGCTCTTGTGGACGAACGCCAACGGCGCGCCGCCCAGGCGCTCGGCCCACTGTTCCGCAACGCGGACACGGCCGGTGTCCGGCGAGACAACAGTGATGTTGTCCGCTTCGACCCTGGTGCGGATGTAGTCGGCAAGCAACGGAATGGCCATCAGGTGATCCACGGGGCCGTCAAAGAACCCTTGGATCTGGGAAGTGTGCAGGTCCACGGACATGATGCGGTCCGCGCCGGCAGTCTTGTAGAGGTCAGCCACCAAACGGGCGGAGATCGGCTCGCGGCCGCGGCCCTTCTTGTCCTGCCGGGCGTACGGGTAGAACGGCGAAACAACCGTGATCCGCTTCGCAGAAGCGCGCTTCAGGGAATCGATCATGATCAACTGCTCCATGAGCCAGTTGTTCAGCGGGGCCGGGTGCGCCTGGATGACGAAGGCATCAGTGCCTCGGACGCTCTCCGCTGAGCGCACATAGATCTCGCCGTTCGCGAAGTCGTAAGCGTCGATAGGCAGGAGTTCGGTTTCCAACTCCTTGGCGATTTCCTGCGCCAGCTCGGGGTGCGCCCGTCCGGCGGCGAGAACTAGTTTCTTCTCGCCGTGTGCGGTAATTTCGCTCATGCCTGTGTGCCCTCTTCTGTGGTTGCCGGAGTACTTGAGGAATCGGGGGTGGCAGCGGAGCCATGCGCGGTTTGCGCAGCCTGCGCCAGCCGGGCCGAGTTGCTGCCCTGCCGGTTGGCGATGACCCAGCCCTCGGCGTTTCGCTGGGGAGCAACACTCAGGGTGAGGGCTCCGGCGGGGACGTCTTTGCGGATGATGGCGCCGGCGCCGCTATACGCGCCGTCGCCCATCGTCACGGGGGCCACGAAGACGGTGTTGGAACCGGTCCGCACGCCGGAGCCGATCACCGTGCGGTGCTTCTTCTCCCCGTCGTAGTTGGCCGTGATGTTGCCGCAGCCGATGTTGGTGTCTTCGCCGATCTCGGCGTCGCCGGCATAGCCGAGATGGGACAGCTTCGAACCGCGGCCGATCGTTACGTTCTTTGTTTCGTAGAAGGCGCCGATCTTGCCGGTCTCCCCAAGGACAGTGCCGGGGCGAAGGTAGGTGAACGGACCCACGCTGGCTCCGGCACCGATAGTGGATCCTGAGCCGTGGGTGCGGGTCACCTTCGCGCCTTCGCCCACCGAAACGTCGGTGAGGGTCGTGTCGGGGCCGACGACGGCGTCGCGCGCCACGGTGGTGGTGCCGTGGAGTTGTGTGTTGGGCAGGAGGCTGACGTCTTCGTCCAAGGTGACGGTGGAATCGATCCACGTGGTGGCCGGGTCAACGACCGTGACGCCGGCGCGCATCCAGGCCTCGATGATGCGGCGGTTGTGCTCGGCGCCGAGTGCGGCCAGTTGGACCCGGTCGTTTGCACCTTCTACTTGCCAACGGTCCTCGGTGACGACGGCGGAAACCCTGCCTCCGGCGTCGCGCGCCAATCCGAGCACGTCGGTGAGGTACTTTTCGCGCTGGATGTTTTCAGTTGTCACTTTGTGCAGCTGCTCGCGAAGCACTTTTGCGTCAAAAGCGTAGATGCCGGAGTTGACCTCGCGGATGGAGCGCTCAGCGTCGCTGGCGTCCTTGTGTTCGCGGATGCCCAGCACGGTGCCGTCCTCGGCACGAAGGATGCGGCCGTAACCATTGGCGTCATCGAGGACCGCGGTCAGGACCGTCACCGCGTTGCCCTCGGATTCATGCGTGGCGACAAGCTCGGAGAGAAGGGAACCGGTCAGCAAGGGCACATCGCCATATGTGACTACCACCGTGCCGTTGAGTTCGGCCTTCGCGTCCAAGGCGTCAAGCGCTACTTCCACTGCGCGTCCGGTTCCCGGAACATCGTCCTGGTCCACGATGACCGCGTCGGAATCGATCAGTCCGATGTGCGCGGCGACGAGGTCCCGTTCGTGGCGGACCACCAAGGCCAGCTGCTGGGGATCGATGGAGCGCGCCGCGAGGATGGCGTGCGCCACCATGGAGCGTCCGCCGATTTCGTGAAGGATTTTGGGAGTCCTCGACTTCATCCGCGTACCGGCTCCGGCAGCTAGGACAATGACAGCGGCGGGGCCAGTAGTATCGGGGCTCACGAAGTCGCTCTCCTTGCTCGGTTACGTCCGGGCGAACCCGGCTGCGGCATCTGCTCTATCCTACTCTTGCGGATTCACAGCCTTCCGCGCAGCCAGTGGACAGCTTCGGGAGAGACGGTGCCTTCAGAGGCGGTGCCGGCAGACCACCGACAAGTTCCGCCCATAGGATTCGAACCTATACTCCACGGCTCCAAAGGCCGGGGTGCTGCCATTACACCAGAGCGGACCGTGTGCACGTGGCCCTTGCGGACGCAGGGTCCAAGGGGTTCCCGATTGACCGGGTCGCACACACAAGAATCTAGTTTGCCATGACCATTGCGGTGTTCGCGACTTGGTGCATTCCTGAGTCCTTTTCAGCGGTACTGACAGGCCCTCCCGAGCCCGCTTCATGCTTGACATGAGGCATGATGGATGCGTGAGCAACAGCACAGGAATTCCCCGGCACTCGACGGGTTCCAGGGTGATCAACCACGCACCCGCAGGCCAGGTTGCCCGTGCCCGGATGACGGGCTCCCAGCGCCGGTCCCAGCTCATCGAAATTGGCCGGGGCCTCTTCGCCGCCCGCGGCCTGGACGCCACGACCATTGACGAAATCGCAGCCGCCGCTGGTGTGTCCAAGCCGGTGATTTACGAGCACTTCGGCTCGAAGGAAGGCCTCTACACGCAGGTTGTGGAGTTCGAATTCCGGATCCTGCTCGACGCAATCAACGAGTCCCTCGCCGCCGAAGCCAAACCACGCGTCCTCGTTGAACAGGCGGCCCTTGCCTTGCTTGGCTACATTGAAGAGCGGAGCGATGGCTTTCGGATCCTCATGCGGGACGCCCCGCCCTCCCAACCCGAAGGCGCCTTCTCCACCCTGCTCTCCCACGTGGCGGATCGCGTGGAAAACCTGCTCGCCGACGAATTCTCCCGGCGCGGATTCAGCGCAGCCGACGGAGCCGTGTACGCCCAGATGCTTGTAGGCATGGTGGCCATGACCGGCCAATGGTGGTTGGACCACCGCGAGCCCGACAAACGCGCAGTAGCGGCCCACTTGGTCAACTTGGCCTGGAACGGCCTGACGGGCCTGCAAAAAGAGCCGGAACTGCGGAGCGAGGGCTAGGGCGCCTGGTTGCCTTTTGCATCGGGTTCGTGGACACCTTTTCGCACTTGTCCGTGCTCGCTTCCGCGGCGCAACGGCCCTTTCGTACGCGTCCGCGCTCGCTTCCGCGGCGCAACGGCCCTTCGCCGTTTCCGTGCTCGCTTCCGCGGCGCAACGGCCCTTCGCCGTCGCTTAGCGCGGAGGTTCCTTCCCAAAGCTCGCAAGCTCGCTTCAGGGCCCTCGGAACGCCGCTTCAGCGCATGAGGGGTCTTCCGGTCGCTGAGCGACCTCCAGTGCCCGATGACTCGCGATGCGCTCCTACCCGAAGGCCCGCAACGCCGCTCTTGCCATTCTTCCGTTCGGATTCGCCCCACCGCACCCGGACTTCCGACGCCGATGTGTCTCGCCGACACGCAAAATCCCTCTCGACACCGGAATCCGCGCATCGAATTCCTCGATCCGCGTCATGGGCAAATTTGAGTGTCGAAACCCGTCCGCGATTCACCGAGCAACCGCCTCCGACCTGTGCCCCGATTTCCGACGCCGATGTGTCTCGCCGACACACAAAATCCCTATCGACACCGGAATCCGCGCATCGGTTTCCTCGATCTGTGTCGCTGGCAAATTGGGTGTCGGTTCGCCCCCCCTATCCATCCCACCTCTGGCGCACGACGCCGGAAGTCCGCCGCCTCGCGAGGTGACTTTCCCCGCCGGAGGCGGTTCTTCCGAAAGGAGCGCATCGCGACGCAACGGGCCGGGGAGCTCGCTCAGCGAGCGAGTAGCCCCTTTGCGCCGAAGCGGCGTTCCGAGGGCCCCGAAGCGAGCTTGCGAGCTTTGGGAAGGAACCTCCGCGCTAAGCGACGCGGAAGGGCCGGCTCCGGCACCCAAGGTGACCACGCAAAGGATGCGGGAATCCGGGTGTCCCAGCCCCTCACTCCCCCAGGATCTCGGCCGCCTCGAGCCATTCGAGCTCCAGGCCTTCCTTTTCTTCGAGGAGTTCCTGGAGTTTGGTGTTCAGTTCGCCGAGGTCGTCGAAGTCGCCGGATTGGGACTTGGCCGCCATTTGGACGTGGAGTTTCTCTTCTTGTTGTGCGATCTTGCCCAGCTGCCTGTCGATCCTGTTCAGGTCCTTGCGGGCTTCACGTTTCTCTGCTTCGCTCGGCCCGGAAGCGGCGGCACTCGAGCCGCTTGCCGCCGTCGGCCTGGCGCTACCGCTCGACGCGCCGCCGGTCACCGCGCCGCTCGCCAACGCGGCCTCGCGCAATTCCAGGTACTGATCCACGCCACCCGGAAGTCCACGCAGCTTGCCATCGCCCAGGAGTGCCATTTGGGAATCCGTGACGCGCTCCAGCAGGTAGCGGTCGTGGCTGACGACGACGAGCGTGCCCGGCCAGCCGTCGAGGACGTCTTCGACGGCGGCCAGGGTGTCGGTATCGAGGTCGTTGGTGGGTTCGTCGAGCATCAGGACGTTCGGTTCGCCCACCAACAAGCGCAAAAGTTGCAGGCGGCGCCGTTCGCCACCGGAAAGGTCGGTGACGGGCGTCCACTGCTTTTCCTTCGTGAACCCGAGCTGCTCCACGAGTTGGCCGGCCGTGAATTCCTTGCCTCCCACGCTGAAGGAGCGTTTCTCGCGTTCGATGACCTCGATCACGCGAAGGTCGGACACATCGTCGAGTTCCTTGACGTCCTGGCTGAGCACCGCCGTGACAACGGTCTTGCCGCGCTTGACCTTTCCGGAACTCGGCGTGATCTCGCCGTTGAGAAGCCTCAGCAGCGTGGACTTCCCGGCGCCGTTGACGCCCACCAGTCCGAGCCGCTGCCCTGGCGCCAAGCGCAAGGTGACGTCGTCGAAGAGCTTCCGGCCGGCGTCGTCGCCCTTGAAGTCGAGGGAGACGCCTTCAAGGTCCAGCACGTCCTTGCCGAGCCGTGCGGTTGCCATCTTGCTGAGGGCCACAGAGTCGCGCGGATCAGGAACATCGGCGATGAGCTCGTTGGCGGCTTCGATGCGGAACTTGGGCTTCGACGTGCGCGCCGGGGCGCCCCGGCGCAGCCACGCCAGTTCCTTCTTGACCAGCTGTTGCCGCTTGCTCTCGACGACGGATGCGCTCCGATCGCGCTCGGCGCGGGCCAACACGTAGGCCGCGTAGCCGCCGTCGAACGGGTCAACCATGGCGTCGTGCACTTCCCACGTCCGGTTGCAGACTTCGTCCAGGAACCAACGGTCGTGGGTTACCACAAGGAACGCGCCCTGGTTGGCCCTCCAGCGGGTCTTCAAGTGTCGGGAGAGCCAGGCGACCCCTTCCACATCGAGGTGGTTGGTGGGCTCGTCGAGCATGATCACGTCGTGGTCCTCGATGAGGAGCTTGGCCAGGGCGACCCTGCGCTTTTGGCCACCGGAAAGGGCATGCACGTTGGCGTGCCAATCGACGTCGGCCACGAGGCCGCCCATGATCTCCCGGATTTTGGGGTTCGCGGCCCATTCGTGGTCGGCTTGGTCGCCGACGATCGCGGCCCCCACCGTGAGGTCGCCGTCGAGCACGTCGGACTGGTCGAGGTAGCCGACATTGACGTCGCCGCGTTTGGTCACGCGGCCGGAGTCCGGCGTCGAACGCAATGCCAGCAAGCGCATCAGCGTGGATTTACCGTCACCGTTGCGCCCGACCATGCCGATCCTGTCGCCGTCCTCCAAACCAAGGGTTACGCCGTCGAGGATGGTGCGGGTTGCGAACGAAACGGTGAGGTTTTCACCGCCGAGCAGGTGGGCCACTGGGTACTACTTTCTGGTGGGAATAGTCAGGAAAGTCGCTACTGGCG
Organism: Arthrobacter sp. 2RAF6; assembly: GCF_052115205.1. Taxonomy (NCBI): domain Bacteria; kingdom Bacillati; phylum Actinomycetota; class Actinomycetes; order Micrococcales; family Micrococcaceae; genus Arthrobacter; species Arthrobacter sp. 2RAF6. The sequence continues at coordinate 73,901 of NZ_JBFRGF010000004.1, forward strand.
ACTTGTCATAGGAGGGTATCGGAGATGATCCGGGCACCGGGAACCGGGCCGTGCACAGCAAGGGCGTTATGACCCAGGTGCCGGAGGTCCTCAGCGAGCCCCTCGGCCGCCCGGGGGTTGTGGGCGAGCAAAGCCACGGTGGGGCCGGAACCGGAAACAATCCCGGCGAGGGCGCCGTTCGACTCCCCTATCCCGATGGTGTCCCGCAACTGTGGAGCCAGCTCGATCGAGGCGCGCTGGAGGTCGTTGATAAGGACCTTGCTCAGGGCGTCGGGATTCCCGTCGCGCAGCGCCTGCAGGATCTTGGCGTCCACCTCGAGCGGTTCAGGGATGTCGACTCCCTCGGTGTTCCGAAGCCTGTCCAAGGTGTGGAAAACCTCGGGCGTGGAGAGTCCGTAGTCGGCGCAGACCAGGACCCAGTCCATCTGCGCTTTCGCCAGGGCGGGTGAAAGTTCGTCGCCGACGCCAAGCCCGACGGCGGTGCCTCCGAGGAGCGAGAAAGGCACGTCCGCGCCCAACTCGGCTGCAAGGTGGGCCAGTTCCTCGCGCGACAAACCGCTGTTCCAGAGCGCATCACAGGCCAGGAGCGTCGCCGCGGCATCGGCCGAGCCGCCGCCCATGCCTCCGGCAACGGGGACGCGCTTGGTGATCTCCAAGTGCACGCCCGTGGCGTTCTCCGAGACATCCCTCATGATGGCGGCGGCCTTGTAGGCCAGGTTCCGCTCGTCCAGCGGGATGTCCACGCCGTCGAGGTCCAACGTGCTTGAGGGACCGACGCTGACCGTAATCCCGGGCCCCTCAGTGCTTGTGGCGGCTACTTCCTCGTACAGGGACACCGCGAGATACACGCTGGCCACTGAGTGGTAGCCGTCGGGCCGCAAGGGGCCGACGTTGAGGGACACGTTCACCTTGCCGGGTGCCCGGACGCGTACGGTCCGTGCGACGAAGCGCCCGCGGTTCACACCGCTGATTGCCGGATTCATGCGTCCAGGGGGTGGCGTGCCTCGGCGATCCGGACAAACGCGTTGATATCGAGCACTTCTCCGCGGGCCGTCGGATCAACGCCGGCAGCCACGATGAAACGTTCGGCCTCCGCCGCGCTCCCGGCCCACGTTGCCAGGGCCGCGCGGAGCGTCTTGCGGCGCTGGGCAAATGCGGCGTCGATGACCGCGAAGACCTGTTCGCGCGTGGCGTGCGTTGCCGGCGGTGCGCCGCGCGTGAAGGACACGAGCCCGGAGTGGATTTTCGGCGCCGGCCAGAAGACGTTCATGCCGATTACGCCGGCCTTGCGCATGTGGCCGTACCAGGCGGCCTTGACCGAGGGGACTCCGTAGATCTTGGAGCCCGGACCCGCGGCCAGCCGGTCCGCCACCTCGTCCTGGACCATGACCAGCCCGTGTTGCAGGCTCGGGAAATGTTGGAGCAGGTGCAGGACCACCGGGACCGCCACGTTGTACGGGAGGTTGGCCACGAGGGCGGTGGGCTGCACTGGAAGTTCGGTGACCTTCATGGCATCGGAGAGGACGAGATGGAAATCGTCCACGGCTCCGGGGCGCCAGGTGCGCACGGTGTCCGGCAACTTGCCGGCCAGTACGGGATCGATTTCTACGGCGACAACTGTTTTGGCGGCGTCGAGCAGGCCGAGCGTCAACGAACCCAGCCCCGGCCCGACCTCCAGTACGGTTTCCTCGGGATCGATACCGGCGGCAGAGACGATCCTGCGGATCGTGTTGCCGTCGATGACGAAGTTCTGGCCCAGGGTCTTTGTCGGGCGGACACCGATTTCCTCGGCGAGCCGTCGGATGTCCGCAGCTCCCAGAAGGGGTGCGACGGCGGCGGGTTCGGAATTCGGTTCAGTCACCTAGGTATCGTATCGTCTGAGCGACCGGCGGGGCCCCGCCCTCCATCGTCAGCACGCGAAAAGGCCGGGCCCGGAAGATTCCAGACCCGGCCAAATTCATTTCGCTTAGCTGGAAGCTGCCCATCCGCAGCCCCACGGCGACAGGCCGCGCTGCGCGTAGACGCGGTTGGCAATGTCGATTTGCTGGGCCTTGCTGGCGGCGGCGGCGTTGGGAGCGTAGGCGCCACCGCCGGAACCGATCCAAGTCTGGATGTCGAACTGCAGGCCACCGTAGTACCCGTTGCCGGTGTTGATGGCCCAGTTCCCGCCGGACTCACACTGTGCGACCTTGTCCCACATTGCCTCGTTCGGCGCGCCGGTGGGTCCGGAAGCAACAGCCGCGGGGGCAGGCTTGGGGCGTTCCTTGGTTCCGACCGTCACCTTCGCGGAGACCGGTTTGACGGTGACGTCAGAGGAGACAAAAGTCCGGGAAGCTTCACGACCATCCACCAGGACGAGCTTGAACGTCTTGCTCAGCAATCCGAGGACCCCTTCCTGGGTTACCGTCTTCTGGTCGCTGAACTGGGTGGCGTCTTCCGTGGTGACCGTGTCGAAGGGGACGTTCTCCGTCTCAGTGGCGGTCTTGCTGGTGTCCACCCGCGAAACCTTGATCACCATGTTCTGGACAACGGGAGCCGAGTTGGGCTGCGAAACCCGGTCGTTCGCGCCGAGCGAGACGCCGGCATCGCTGAGGACGGTTCCTACGTCGGCCGCCGTCGTGGTTTTTGAAGAGCTTTGCCCGTCCACGATCAGGCTGATCGTCTTGGGGGTGAGGATCGAGACGTAGGATCCGGAGACGGCCAGCTGCGTGTCTTTGGGCTGGGAGACAGCCGATGCGCTCGCGACTCCGAGTTCGGAGACGAGGCCTTCGACGTTCGGGGCCGTGGTGTTGACCGTCCGCTGGGCGCCGTCAAGGCTGACGGTGACGGCCTTGGCCAGGTTGACGTTGATGATGGAGCCGTTCTGCACCGAGGCGTCCAAGGCCGGGGAGACCCGGTCTTCAGCCTTCAGATCAACCTTGGCTGCCTTGACCACTTGGTCAACGGTGTTGCCGAAGGTCTGGACGGAACTCACTTTGCCGTCGACGTTGAGGGTGACTGATTTGTTGTTGCCGGTAAAAGCAACGACTCCCAGTACCAGTGCCAAAAGCACCAGCAGCTGCGCACCTACCTTGACGAAACTGAACTTGCCGCCCGTGGTGAAGAACTTGACCATGTTTGCCCGTAACTTTTGGACCATCCGGGCACGGGGAAAAGCGCACAGGGGCCTCCTGCCGCGGTCCCTGATACAGGCCGAAGCATGCATGAGGACTGCAGCGGAGTTGTGCGCCGCCACACTCAATTCAACTGAAAACACCAATTGCGAACGGAGTTAGTTGTCCGAAGGCCTTCCCCGACCCCGGCTACTGGTTACCCACTGTAACCGAAGCGTTATAAAGTGACCAAGATTTTTACATACTGGGTATGTAATGGGGATTCTGCTCAATCCCAGGATCCGTAGGTCGCGACGGTGTTTTGAGCCAATTGCGAACACAGCGTGGAAAGCTCTGTTCCGGTCACTTCAGCCATGGAACGAACGGTGTACGGCACCATGTAGCTCGCGTTCGGACGGCCCCTGTAGGGGTGCGGTGTGAGGAACGGGGAATCGGTTTCGACGAGCACCAGTTCCGGATCCGCGATGGCCAGCGCGTCCCTCAGGTTTGCGGCGTTCTTGAACGTCATGGTGCCCGCAAAGGACATGTACCAGCCGTTCGTATTACAGATCCGCGCCAGTTCTTCATCGCCCGAGAAGCAATGGAATACCACCCGCTCCGGGGCCCCCTCCTCCCGGAGAACCTGGACGACGTCGTCATGGGCGTCACGGTCATGGATTTGGAGGGTGAGGTCCAGCCTCTTCGCTATATCGATGTGGCGGCGGAACGATTGGCGCTGGTGCGCCAGGCCGTCGCCATGGGTGCGGAAGAAATCAAGTCCGGTTTCGCCGATCGCACGCACCCTCGGGTGGGCCGCCAGCTCTTCGATTTCCGCGAGCGCAGATTCCAGCTCTCCGCGGCCCGCGTAAACGGGGGCATCGTTGGGGTGGATGGCGACAGCTCCGAGGAGCCGCCGGTCCGCGTCAAGCGCCTGGACCGTGAACCGCGATGACTCAAGGTCGCAACCTACCTGCACCGCGCCCTGGACACCTACGGCCTCGGCCGCGTCCAGAGCATCCGCCACTGCGACTTCGAGCAGGCCGTGCCGGAAGTCCAGGTGCGTGTGGTTGTCCATCACGGGGACCGGCAGGGGCTCGGGAGCAGGCGGGTATTCCTTGCGGGAATCGCCGGTTTCGGGCGCGCGATAGGAAGCCGGTGGGAGGGAATTGCACATGAATCCACCCTATCTTTCTCTGCTGATGCCTTCCTGATCACTCCTGTATCCCTTCGCCGCCCCTCCTCCGGAAGCTGCCTCTGTCTGCGGCGGGCCCAGGCTGGGTAGTCTGGTACAAAAGGCGGTATATCCCGGCCAGGGCACCGCGGCCCGGCTGGGGTTCTGTCATGGCTGAGGGGATTGTCCATGGACTCAAAGCGACACGGCACAGTTGATGAACAGTTGCTGCCGGATGAGGCCGTGGTTGCCTTGCCACCTGAGCGCGAGTCCCTCAACGGGCACAAGCCGACGGTCTTGGATCCTGAGCAATTCCACGCTGCCAGCGAGAAGATCCTGACGGCCATCAACAAGGTCATCGACGGCAAAGCCGAGGCCGCCAAGCTTGCCCTCACCGTGCTCCTCGCCCAAGGCCACCTGCTGGTGGAGGATGTGCCGGGTGTCGGCAAGACCTTGCTCGCCAAGACCCTCGCCCGCACCATCGATTGCAAGGTCAGCCGTATCCAGTTCACCCCGGACCTGCTTCCTTCGGATGTCACCGGCGTCTCCATCTACAACCAGTCCTCGAGGCAATTCGAGTTCCGGATGGGTGCGGTGTTCGCCAACATCGTGATCGGAGACGAAATCAATCGCGCCTCCGCCAAGACGCAGTCCGCCCTCCTCGAATGCATGGAGGAACACCAGGTGACGGTGGACGGCCACTCATACCAGCTGGGCGAGCCGTTCATGGTTGTCGCGACGCAGAATCCCATCGAGATGGAAGGAACGTATCCGCTGCCGGAGGCGCAGCGGGACCGATTCATGGCCCGCATCTCGATGGGCTACCCGGACAAGCTCTCCGAGATCGAGATGCTCGAGACGCATCAGGCGGTCTCACCCCTCGCCAAAGTCACCCCGGTGGTCACTTCCGCGGACGTCGCCGCGATGATCGCCACGGTGCAGCAGGTCTACGTTTCCCAATCGGTCAAGGAATATACGGTTGCCTTGGGCCGGGCCACCCGGGACAGCGCCCGGCTGCGCCTCGGGGCCAGCCCGCGCTCCCTGCTGCAACTACTGCGCGCGGCCAAAGCGACCGCCGCCCTTGACGCAAGGGATTTCGTCCTTCCCGACGACGTCATTTCCGTAGCCGAGTCCGTCCTTGCGCACCGCATCATCCTTGACCGCAAGGCCGCGAGTTCCGGTGATACTCCGCAGAGCATCATCCGGGCCATCCTGGCCTCCCTCCCGGTAAGCCAAGACGCTGGCGCGGAACGCCGCGGCAGCTAGGAGAGCGAAAGAGGGGGCAGGCATGGCGCTGATCGATCTACTTCCGAAGCATCTGTTCACTACCCGTGGTTGGGGCTTGCTGGCCAGCGGTGTGGGTTCCTTGCTGCTTGCCCAGATCATGGGCAGGCGGGATCTGCTGGCCCTCGGGATCCTGCTGCTGGTGCTCCCGCTGGTATCGCTTGCGGGCGTCCGCATCCTCAAACCGCGCTTCCAGGTGTTCCGCGAATTCCACCCCTCTTCCGTGGAGACGTCCTCCACGGCCACGGTGCGCCTGGCGGTGGCACGGACCGGCGCGGCCGCCGGGCCGGTGATCATGGAGGAGCAGTTGCCGCCGCGCTTCGGCGAACCTCCGGCTTTTCGCTTTCCTGCCCGCGCCGCATCCGGCGGCACCAGCCGCTATGAATACCATTTGCGGTCCGGCAAGCGCGGCCAGTTCAGGATCGGTCCGGTCACGGCCGAGTTCTGCGATCCCTTCGGCTTGTCGCTGCACCGGCACCAGATCGACGACGGCGACATCCTCACCGTGACGCCTGCCGCCGTCGAACTCCCCGCCACAGGCCTCGCCGGCGCACGCGGAAACGACGGCGTGACGGCCACCCGGATCCGCGCCAATCCCAGCGACGACGACGTGATGACCCGCGAATACCGGCATGGCGACCCCATGCGACGCGTCCACTGGGCCGCGACGGCGCGGCACGGCGAACTCATGGTGCGGCAGGAGGAATCCGTCACCACGCCGGAGGCGACCATCATCATGGACCAGCGCTATTCCGCTTTCGTATCGGGCTCGGCCGCGGTCTTCGGCCCGGCCCACGAGGACGCTTTTGAGCTGGTGAGCAGCGAGAACTTCGAATGGGTCGTGACGGCAGCGATGTCGATCAGTGCCCACCTTGCCGATCGCAACTATTCGCTGCGTTTCCTCGACACTGCCGGACACCCCGCATTTCTCGGATCCCGCTCCGCGCCGTATCCCGAAACCGAGGAATTCAGCGGTTTGGGAGGCCTGCAATCCATTTCCGAAAGCCTCGCCGCCATCCAGCTCAGCGGCCCGCGGCACGTCCACGGCGAGCGCGGCCGTAAAGAAGCCGCCGTCGTCGAGGGCGCCGTGGCGCCCTTCGACGACCATCTGATGGACAAGCTGGCGGCACACCGCCTGCGCGGCCCCGTTCTCGCACTGCTCGGCAACATGCCGCTCTCCGAGGCGCGCGCGTTGGCGCCGGCCGCCGGCTACGGGGCCAACGCTTTTGCCCTCGTGGTCACCGACCACCCGCACCATGTCCAACCCGTCATTGAAGCTCTGAAGCTGGGCGGCTGGCGTGCCGTTGCCGTGAGTTCGAGAACGGACCTTCCCGCTGCATGGGCCGGTTTCGACCAAGGAGAGATCCTCGCAGCTGCTGCCGCAGCGATGGACGTCCGCCGTGGCGCGGCGGTGCCACGATGACCACTACCTCCAGGAACGCCCCTCCGGGACGGCCCCCTGGCCCGGAGCCGGCAGGGACAGGTGACCCCTCGGCCCGTGGTCCGGGGAGAGACCGCGGTCCAGGCGGCGCCCCTGGCCCGGGAAGGGCGCCCCGTCCGCGAACGCCAGGACCCGGAGCCTACCCTTGGGCAATGTCGGCGGCCATCGCTTTCGCCGTACTCGGAGCCTCGCTTTCGCTCAACGGGGTTTTCAGGGGCTGGGCTTGGCTGGTTCCCGCCATCACCACGGTGTTTGTCGTCGGATTGACCCTGGCTGTGCTTCGTGCCTTGAGGGTCCATCCGGTTCTCACCACTTTGGGCGGATTGCTCGCATTGGTGTTCATCCTCGGCTTCACGTTCTTCCGGCCGGAAAGCATCGCCGGCTTCATTCCTTCCGGCGCGACCGTTGACACGCTGGGCCAATTTCTCAAACGGGCCGGCGAGACGGTGGTATCGGAGACTGCACCCGTCTCTCCGAATGCCGGAATAGTGTTCGTCGCCTGCGCGGCCCTGGGCTTGGTGGCTGTCCTCATCGATGCGCTGGCGGTCCCGCTCGGCATGCCTGCGACGAGTGGCTTGGGCCTGCTGGTTGTCCTTGTGTTCCCGGCGACCATCAAGCCGCAAGGCGGTGGGCTGCCGGGATTCCTCGCCGCCGCCGTCGGCTTCGTCCTGATCCTGGGTTGCAGCCAGTGGTTCGCACCGGACTCGCGGCTGCAGACCGACAACGCCCATGGCACGGGGCAGCTCAAACGGTCCATGGTGATCGGTGGCGTCGCCTTGGCGCTGGGGCTCGTGTTGCCGTTGGCGGTTCCGGGCTTCGAACGCGGGACGTTTCCGGTCGGTTCGCGGCTGAATCCCTGGGGAGTCTCAAACGGCCTGAACCCCATGATCACGCTCGGCAACAGCCTGCGGAATCCAAGCGGCGACGGCAGCATCACCTATGCCACGAGTTCCACGGCCCCGGTGTACTTGCGCTCTGTCACCATCGACAAGTTCGACGGCGATACCTGGGCACCGGACGACCGCGAAGCCGCCCGGCGCATTGGACCGGGCCGCATGGCGCCGGACTACCCCCTCCCCTCCGAACTGGTGCGCCAAGTGACTGTGGTCGACACCGGACAATTCACCAGTCCGTATCTGCCGGTCCCCTATGCCCCGACAGCCGTCAACGGTCTGAGCGGCCGCTGGTCGTGGGATCCGGCAACGCTCAGCATCCGAGGCGAGGACGGCACGACGAGGAACCAGCAGTACACGGTGTATTCGGCGCTGCCGGCCCTGACGTCAGCAACGTTGAACCAGGACAACGCCAAGCCCACCTCCATCTCGCAGGATTTCATCCAGCTTCCGAGCAATGTCCCGGACATTGTGAAGAACACAGCCAAGACAGTGACGGCCGGCGCCAACGGCAACTATGCCAAGGCGATGGCGATCCAGGACTATCTGCGCTCGTCCCAGTTCAGCTACTCCCTGCAGGCTCCGGTCCAGGGCGGTTATGACGGTAACGGCATGTCCGTGCTGGCTGATTTCCTGCAGCAGAAGAGCGGCTATTGCGTGCACTTCGCCTCGGCGATGGCCGTCATGGCAAGGCTGGAAGGAATCCCGAGCCGCATCGCCGTGGGCTACGCGCCGGGCCACGCTACAGGGGCCACAGTTGCCGTGGCGGGACAGGAACCCCTGCCGGAGTACCAGGTGGATGCCCGTGATGCCCACGCCTGGCCCGAGCTCTATTTCGAGGGCGTCGGTTGGGTCGCCTTCGAGCCAACTCCTTCCCGCGGCGTCGTCCCGCCCTACGCGAGCGAGCCTGTGGCACCGGGCGGCCCGAGCACCAACCTTCACGACGAGAACCTGCCCCCGGGTTCCCCGACTCCCCCGCCGAGCACAGCTGCCGTACCGCCGCTTGCGGGTCCGGGGGGTGGATCGGGCACAGCCTCCGGCTCCGCGACCGTTCTTTATGTCACCGCCGCCGCGCTCCTTTTGGCGGCGTTGGCGGCGTCTCCGCGGCTGGTCCGCTCCGGCATCCGGGCTCGGCGCCTCAGGCCGGCACCGGCCAAGCAGCTCGGTTCGGGAGGCGCGGGCGGCCCGGCCCCGCCCCGGGATGGTCCGGTCCTGGCATGGGCTGAGCTCCAGGACCTCGCCACGGACTACGGTGTACCGCCCGTGCCCAGCGAAACGCCACGGCACTTCGCGGCCCGATTGAGCAACTCGGCCGCACTCGGAGCGCCGACGGCGGCAGCGTCGCCGTCGGGAACCGCCGAAGTCGCCGGGCAGCATGCGGTCGCATCGCTCACCGGCGACTTCGAACGGCAGCGTTACGGTCCCCCGGCGGCCCCGGCGAATACCGCAGCAGCGGAACAAGCGAACGCGGCCGCGGTCCGGATCGCGGCAGTCCGTGCCGCATTCCGGCGCAATGCCTCCTGGTTCGCGGTCTTCCGCGCGGACTGGTTCCCGCCGTCCTTGACGTCCAGGTGGTTCCAGCTCCTGTCGTCGCCCTTCGGCTGGCTGGGTGGCATTTCCGCGGCGGCAGCACGGCGGGCCGCAGCATCCTGGCAAAGCCTGTTCGAAGCCATCCGCTGGCGGCGCTGACCCAACTGACTGGCAGTAGGTGTCGTTCTGGGCCCCGAAAACGACAACAACTGTGTGGGCCCACGCCGCCAGGGTTCCCTGGTCGTGGGGCCCCACCGGCGAGGGTCCCTGCCTGAGCTTGCGAAGGCTGGGAGCCGGTGGGGACTTGCGAGGCGAGGGTGGCGGTGGGGATCAGTTGGGTTTGGAACGGCAAAGGCAGGGCACCGGAACCCAATGGTTCAGTGCCCTGCCTTCACTCAACGGCAGTTCCCCGTTGCGAGAGGTCCGCCGAAGTCCTACTAGTCGGCGTAAGGATCCGCGATGCCGACGTACTGCGTGGTGAGGTATTCCTCGATGCCTTCGAAGCCGCCTTCACGGCCCAGGCCGGACTGCTTCACGCCTCCGAACGGTGCTGCGGCGTTGGAGATGACGCCGGCGTTGAGGCCGAGCATGCCGGTCTCGATCTTTTCGCTGACGCGCAGGCCCCGGTTGAGGTCCCTCGTGTAGACGTAGGCGACCAGGCCGTATTCGGTGTTGTTGGCCAGCTTGATGGCTTCGTCTTCGCTCTTGAAGGTGATGATCGGGGCCACCGGTCCGAAGATTTCTTCCTTCAGGATGCGGGCGTCCGCGGACACGTTCTTGAGCACGGTGGGCTGGTAGAAGTAACCCGGGCCGTCCACCGGGGCACCGCCGGTGACGGCGATCGCGCCGTTGGCAACGGCGTCGGACACGAGGGCATGCACGCCGTTACGGGCCTTGCCGTCGATCAACGGGCCGACCGTGGAATCCGGTTCGGTACCGCGAGCAGTGTTAAGTGCCGAGATCTTGGCAGCGAACTTGTCGGCGAAGGCGTCAGCGATGGAGTCGTGCACAATGAAGCGGTTGGCTGCGGTGCAGGCCTCGCCCATGTTGCGCATCTTGGCCGCGACGGCGCCTTCGACGGCCTTGTCCAGGTCGGCGTCCTCGAAGACCACGAAGGGTGCGTTGCCGCCGAGTTCCATGGAGCTGCGCAGGACCTTGTCCGCGGCTTCGCGCATGAGGGACTGCCCGACGGCGGTGGAACCTGTGAAGGAGATCTTGCGCAGGCGGTCGTCCTTGATGAGGGGCCCTGTGACTGCGCCTGCCGTGGAGGTCTGGATGACGTTGAGCACGCCTGCGGGGAGGCCGGCTTCCTGCATGACCTGGGCGAAGAGCAGGCTGGTCAGCGGGGTCAGGTTGGCGGGCTTGAGCACCATGGTGCAGCCCGCGGCAACCGCGGGGGCAATCTTGCGGGTAGCCATGGCCAGCGGGAAGTTCCACGGGGTGATCAGCAGGCACGGACCGACCGGCTTCTTCTGGACCAGGATGCGGTTCTTGCCGTCCGGGGCCGCGGAGTAGCGGCCGCTGACGCGGACGGCCTCCTCGGAGAACCAACGCAGGAACTCGGCTCCATAAGCTACTTCGCCGCGGGCTTCGGCCAACGGCTTGCCCATTTCCAGGGTCATGAGCAGGGCGAAGTCTTCGGCGCGTGCCGTGACCAGCTCGAATGCCCGGCGCAGGATTTCGCCACGCTCGCGGGGAGCAGTACGGGCCCAGGAGGCTTGGGCGGCGGCGGCAGCGTCCAGCGCCGCAGCGCCGTCCTCTGCTCCGGCGTCGGAGATGCTCACGAGCACCTTGCCCGTGGCGGGATCCTCGACGTCGAACGTCTTGCCGGATGCCGCAGGCAGCCACTGGCCGTTGATGAGCAGCCCCGTGGGAACGGAGGCGAGAAGTTCGCTTTCGCGATCGGCGGTAACAGTCACAGTGACTCCTTCGTCAGTCAGTACAGCTTGTAGGGATGCACCAACACTTGATTTTTGTGGAATTACTGTCACGGTACTGCCCGCCGCGAAGCAGTGTCTACGCCTTCGCGCACTGCCGCAGGAGCAAGAGTTTGTGCAGTTGCACAGCCCCAGGTTGAGCCAGAAGCTAACGCGCCGCGAGCACGGCACTACCGCGCGGAGAGCACGGCCCTAACGCGCCGCGAGCACAGCAGAGTACAGCTCGCGCTTGCTGATGCGGGCGTCCTCGGCCACCGCAGCCACCGCCTCCTTGAGCCGGACGCCCTTGGCAATGAGTTCGTTGACCGCGGCAACGTGGTCCTCAGGCTTGCCCGGCGCTTGTTCGGGGGCGCCGGCCACGACGACGGCAATCTCGCCGCGAACGTCGTTGTTTTCAGCCCACTCGAGCAGTTCCCGGACGGTTCCCCGGATGACTTCCTCGTAGGTCTTCGTCAATTCGCGGCACACCGCGATGCGGCGGTCCGAACCGAACCGCTCGTGAAGGGCACGGAGCATTGGCTCGAGCCTGTGCGGTGCCTCGAAGAACACCATCGTCCGGCGTTCGTTGACGAGGTCCGCAAGCCGGGAGCTGCGTTCGCCGGCCTTGCGGGGCAGGAATCCCTCGAAGCAGAACCGGTCCGTGGGCAGCCCTGATAGCGCCAGGGCCGTCAACACTGCGGACGGGCCGGGGAAGGCGGTGACGAAGAGCCCTGCTGCCACGGCTCCCTCCACGAGGCGGAAGCCGGGGTCGGACACTGCGGGCATGCCGGCGTCGCTCACCATAATGATGGTTTTGCCCGCCCGGACGTGGTCCAGCAGTTCCTCGGTCTTGGCGGCCTCGTTGTGCTCGTGGTAGCTGATGACCCGGCCGGACACAGTGATGCCGAGCGACTGGACCAAGCGATGCAGGCGCCGGGTGTCCTCTGCGGCGACGATGTCGGCCGTCTGCAACAACTCGATGAGCCGGCTGGAGGCATCGCCGACGTTGCCGATGGGAGTGGCAGCCAGCACGATCCGGCCTACCCCGTCGGGCAGGGCGGGAAGCGCCTGTGCTTCAAGAGGCTCCCCCTCCGCCTCGAGGGACTCCGCCGAGTCAGGAACGGTGGTTTCATCCGGGGAGCTCAGCTGTTCAGTCACCCAACAAGCCTAATGCCCCGGCTGCCGCTTTCAGGGAGCTATCGGAGGCAAAAGGTAGCATGGGCTGAGTGACCGATACCTCCGTGCGCCCCGCCCCGCAAACCTGGTTGATACGGCGCTGGTTGACCCGGCCAGAGGACGCCTTCACAGCCGAGGCCCTGCGGACGCGGCTCATTGGCAGTATCCAAAGCTGGCGGGATTATCCGCCGTCCTTGAGGCTGTGGTTCTGGCTGATCCCCACCATCACTGCCGTGATCGGCGGGATCCTGCGTTTTGTCCGCCTGGATGCCCCGCATAGCCTAGTGTTCGACGAGACCTACTATGTCAAGGACGCCTACTCGCTCCTGGTCAGCGGATACGAGCGGGCCTGGCCGGATAAGGCCAATGATGCCTTCAACGCGGGCAACCCCAACGTCCTGCTCAACTCCCCCGAGTACGTGGTGCATCCCCCCGTAGGGAAATGGATGATCGCCTTCGGGATGTGGCTCTTTGGTTCGGACAATTCCTTCGGCTGGAGGTTTTCCGCGGCCCTGACGGGCACCCTCTCCATCGCCTTGATTGCCCTGATCGCCCTGAAGCTGTTCCGTTCCCACATCCTGGGCGCGGCCGCCGGGCTGCTGCTCGCCGTCGACGGCCACCACCTGGTCATGTCGCGGACGTCCCTGCTGGACATCTTCCTGATGTTTTGGCTGCTCGCCGCCTTTGGCGCCCTGCTGATGGATCGCGACGACGGACGGCGCCGGCTGGCGGCACGGCTTGCCGCGCTGGCAGCCGCTTCCAAGGACGGCCGGCCGACGGCGTTGCACCTCGCCTCAGGGCCGTGGCTCGGATTCCGGTGGTGGCGGGTGGCAGCCGGTGTCTGCCTCGGCCTGGCGGTCGGCACCAAGTGGTCGGCACTGTTCTTCGTCGTTGCTTTCGGCCTGTTGACCGTGTTCTGGGACATGAGCGCGCGGCGCATTGCAGGCATCCGGAGCTGGCCCAGCGCCGGGATCATCAAGGACGGCATTCCGGCGTTTTTCACCATGATCCCCCTGGCCGGAGCCGTGTACCTGTCGACGTGGACCGGCTGGTTCCTTTCCAAGGACGCCTACTACCGGCACTGGGCGGACACGAATCCCTCCGACACCTGGGGATGGATTCCCGGGCCGCTGCGCTCCCTGGCGTACTACCACATGGAGGCTTACAACTTCCATCAGGGGCTCAGCGCACCGCATCCGTATTCGGCGAGTCCGTGGACCTGGCTCGTCATGGGGCGGCCCACGTCGTTCTACTATGAGTCTCCCAAGCAGGGAACCCCTGGCTGCGATCTGCCCAACTGCACTTCGGCGATCCTGTCCGTCGGCAACCCGGTGATCTGGTGGGGTGCCACGATTGCCCTCTTCGTCGTGCTGTTCTGGTGGGCGGGTCGGCGCGACTGGAGGGCGGGGGCCATCCTGGCCAGCGTCGCCGCAGGGTATTTGCCGTGGTTCATGTATCCGGAACGCACCATGTTCTATTTCTACGCGCTTTCCTTCGAGCCCTTCCTTGTGCTGGCTCTCGTCTATGGATTGGGACTGGTGCTAGGCAGGAGCGGGGCACCTCCGTGGCGTCGCCGCTCCGGCCTGTACGTGGTTGGCCTTGTGGTGGTCCTTGCCGTGCTTTTGTCGGCGTTCTTCTATCCGGTGTGGACGGCAGAAGTGATCAGCTACCAGGACTGGCGCATGCGTATGTGGATGCCGTCCTGGATCTAAGGGCCTGTCCGGAAGGTCGGGACAGCACGCATACAAAGAAGCGGCCCGCTCGGGACTGGATGTTCCGAGGCGGGCCGCTTTTTCGTTGTTGCGGTGGCGCTACTTCTCCGGCGCTCCGGCCTCCGTGAGGGCCTCCGGGTCGGTATGTACGCTGTCTCCCGCAGCGGCTTCGTTCTTGGGAGGCAGTCCGCGACGACGGCGGGTAGGCCAGGTGAAGATGAGGGTCAGCAGGGCCGTGATGAAGACCAGGGCACCGATCGCGATTCCGGAGTCCATCCAGTACTGGCCCGGGAACAGGCGGATCAATGTGTCGTCGAGCGCAAATGTCCAGGTGCCATTGGCGAAGAAGATGTGGTGGAAGTCCGTGAAGAACTGCTGCCAGCCGAGTGCGGCAAGCGTGCCCAGTCCCAGGATGAGCACCAAGGTGACGATCGAACCGGCAAACAGTCCGCGGCGGATTCCGCCCCTGCTTCGCTTGCGCAGATAAATCATAGCGATGATGCCAATGATGATCATGAGGGCGCCGGCACCGAATGCGGAGAGCATCACGGTCTTGACGTCGGCCATGTGGGCAACTTCGCCCTCCTTGAACAGCTTCTCGCCGTTCTGGTTGACAAGTTCGCCCAAGTAGCGTGGTCCGGACCAGTTGCTGAGATAGTCCAGGGCATAGGAACCATAGGTCATCCGGTCATCGGCGTTGAAGCCATAGCCGTCACCGGGGAATCCCGGCCGGTAGTACTCCACCCACAAGAACAGCGGACTTGCCACCGCGCGGATTGCCAGCACCAGGAGGACCACCGGGTAGAAGACGGCCAGCAGGACCTGGAAGATGCGCGGCGCCAGCGGCTTGGCGTTGGCAGCCTGCTCCCGCTGGTGGTTGCGACGTTCCACCTCCGCCTCCGGCGGGCGGACCTGAAGGGCCGACGTCGGCAGAGGCTCTGCGAAGAGGGCCGGTTCCGGCCCGGCCTCCGCAGCCTCGGCGGCTTTGCGGTCTGCCCGGCTCTCCGGCTGTTGTCCTGCCACCGCTTGTCCAGCCACGGGCCGTTCGGCGAGAGGCAGGGCAACTTCGCCTGCAGCTGCCCCTGCCGCGGACCCGGCTCCCGGTTTGCCCTCTTCAGGCACCCGCTTCGTCGAAGAGTCCCGGGCTCCGTCAGCGGCCCTTGCCGGGCGTGCGTCAGCGGCCGCGGACTTGGGGGCGGGCTTCATCCATTCGAAGGCCGGCTCATCGCCGTCGTCGTGGATATCCGCGTCCGGGTCTTTGGGGATCGGGCTCTTCTCGGTCACTTCGATTTCACTTCCGTAGGATTCACATGCCGGAGCAGGAACGGTCTGCCGGCAATCTTCTCTGCCTTCGAGCCTACCGTCAGCCTTCGCGGAGAGACGATGAGCCACCCCGGCGAACGTCGGATTGCGGCCGGACCCGCTGGCCGTCAGGCGGCTATCTCCCGGTAACCGGCATCGTTTGCGTCCAGGTCGCCCGTGGCGCCGGCACGGAATGCCCGCCCGCCCAGCACCAAGGCATAGACCCAGTATGCCGCGAGAACGAGCGAACCGATAAGGATCTTGGCCCACACGGGAAGCGGACTGGGCGTCACAAACGCCTCGACGAGTCCGGAAACGAACAAGACAAAAACGAGGCCCAGGGCCACCGTGATCAGGGAACGCCCCTCTTCCGCCACTGCCTGCATCCTGCGCCGCGGGCCCGGGGAAACCATGGCCCAGAAAATGCGGAGACCGCCCGCGGAGGCGATAAACACGGCCGTCATCTCCATGAGGCCGTGCGGGAGGATATAGCTGAAAAACACGTCCATCCTGCCGGTGGCTGCAAACACGCCCGCGGCAACTCCCAGGCCCTGTGCATTCGAGAACAGCATGTAGGGCACCCAGAAACCGGTAATGCCCAAGGCCACCGCCTGTGCCCCGATCCAGGCATTGTTGGTCCAGACGGCGCCGGCGAAGGATGCCGCAGGGTTCTCGGAGTAGTAGTCAACGAAGTCATGGTCGACGTATTGCTTCACGGCATTGCTGCTTCCGAGGGCCCTCAAGGCGTCCGGAGACGTTCCGATCCAGAGCGTGTAGGCCGCAGCCACAAGGCAGAAGAACACCCCGCAACAAACCGTGAGCCACCGCAAGCGGTAGAACGCGGCGGGCAGGGACACCACGAAAAAGCGGGCGAGGTCTTCCATGAAATTCGATCGCGCCCCGGTGAAGCGGGTACGGGCCTGGGCGAGGGCCGCCGACAAGGAGGCGGAGAGTGCGCTCTCCGGGGCCACGGAGCGGATGAGGGAAAGGTGCGATGACACCACTTGGTACAAACGCAGAAGTTCATCGGCTTCACCGCCGTCGAGGCGTCGTTTGTGCGCGAGCTCGTGCAAGCGGGACCATTTTGTCCCGTTCACGACGGAGAAGGCATCCATGTCCACGGCTCTACCCTAATCCCAACCCTCCCCAAACAGTCCCACATCCAAGCAAACCCCTCCTCCGCATCTATGGCCGCGGTTAGACTCGATCCAGCGGGATCCGTCCGGTCCTGCAGACATCGTGGCAATGCTTGGGGGCGGGCTTGAGTTCGATCATTACCGGCGAGGCCGTAGTCCTTGAACTGCGGCCGGCATCGTTCGGGGCGAGAGCCCTGGGGCTCATGCTCGACGTCGTGGCTCACGTTGTGTTGCTGTTGGGTCTTTTGTTCCTGCTCAGTATGGCTGCACCGGATGTGGACGCGGCCGCGGGCCGCGCGATGGCCTTGTCCAGCGTGGTGCTGTGCCTCGTGGTCGTCCCCGTGGCGGTGGAAACGCTGAGCCGCGGCCGCTCGCTGGGCAAGCTGGCTACCGGGCTCAGGATTGTGCGCGACGACGGCGGATCCATCCGCTTCCGGCACGCGGTGATCCGCGGGTTGATTGGCTTCCTGGAGATCTACGCTACATTCGGCGGATTGGCCATTGCCGTGGCACTGTTCAACGACAAATCGAAGAGGCTCGGAGACGTCGTGGCCGGAACTTATTCGCTCAGGCAGCGCGTTCCCGCTGAACCCAAAATCCTCCCCTATGCCCCTCCGTACCTGCAGGCTTGGGTAGGACTCGCGGACATCGGCAGGGTTCCGGACGGCACGGCGCGGCGGGCATCACAGTTCATCCAGCAGGCCTCGCGGATGGCGCCGGATTCACGCGCCCGCCTGGCCGCGGCCCTCGCAAGCGAACTGGCGGCTTACGTCGCTCCACCGCCGCCGCCCGGAACGACGCCGGAAGGCTACCTGCACGCCGTGTTGGGCGAGCGGCGGAACCGGGACCTGGAACGGCTGCGCCGCGCCGAACAACGCAATGCCGTTGTCGGGGATCGACTCAACAGGCTGCCTTTCGCGCGCTAGCCAAGCGCGGCACGCAAGGCGCGCCCCCGCCGTCGGGCATTACTGCGGCAAGTCCCGGCAACGCTCAGCGCTTCGCGTAGGCGGCCCAGGCGATGTTCCAGTCGCCGAAGCCTTCAAGCGGTTCCACGGCGGGGGCGCCGGTGTTCAGGACCTGCACCACGTCCCCCGTCCGCATGTTGTTGAAGAACCACGCTGCGTCGGCCGGGAGCAGGCCAACGCAGCCGTGCGAGACGTTGTAGGCGCCAACGGCCCCGTAGGCCGACGGGAGCGCTTGGTGCACATAGACCCCGGAGTTCGTGAGCCGGTTGGCGTGCTCGACGACGAGCGGTGCGTAGTAGCCCTTGTCACCGGGTTTGAGGCCGATGCTGCCGGCGTTGAACTTGGAGTGGCGTTCCTGCTCCATGATCACGGCGTAACCGGTGGGCGAGAGCCAGTCCGGGCTGCCGAGGGTGACGGGAGCTGTCTTGACGAGTGCGCCGTCGAAATATACCTTCATGGTCTTGGTGACGTCGTCCACGACCGCTGTCCGCTGCGGACCGGTCTTGAACGTGGCCTTGACGTTGGAGTTGCCGATCATTCCGTTACCGAAATCCCTGCCGAACAAGGGCATGTCCATTGTGACGCTCGTGTTGGCTGCCCAGAATGTCTCCGGGCGGATCCGCACTTTCCGGTCCGAGTACCAGCGCCATGCCACTTCCTGGCCGGAGGAAACACTGATCTTCACGGCCTGTTCCATGGCGGCTTTATCCGCCACGGGCTCGCTGAAGTTGATTTCGATGGGCTGTCCCGAACCCATGACGGAACCGTCGTTGGGGAACACCACTGCATTGGCCTCGTTGGGCGTGGATACCGTGGTGAAGGATTGCGTCTTCCGGGTTTCCCGGCCCGCGCCGTCAACAACGGTAAAGCCATAGCGGTACTCGGTGTTGAACGCCAAGGGATCCAGCGTGGACCAGGTGCTGCCGTCAGCGCTGATGGTTCCCTTGGCGGCCTTGCCGCCCGTGGCCGGGACGAGCGCTACGTCCTTCAGCGTGCCGTGCACGGCCTTGACGGAAGGCCCGACGGCGGGATTCACTTCGCGGGCACCGTCAAGGGGCGTGATTCCCAGTTCCACTGCCTTGACGACGGCGGACCCCAGCCCGGCAACCGTACGTTGCGGCGATCCCGCTTCCGACTCAACCGCCGTTTGCAGCCAATTCGGGGCGGTTGCAACTCCGATTCCTCCGGCCGCAACGCCGGCACACATCCCCATGGTTCCGAGAATCTTCCCGGTCTTGCGTTTCCTTTGCGACGCCACAGTGCAACTCCACATCCCCCGGCAGAAAGCCAGCCCCCAAGACTGACCCGCCAAGTCTACCGGGGGTGCCGATGCGTCCCGGACAGTGCCGCTAGGCGCGCCCTGTCAATTGGCGTATTGCGCCCAGGGGATGTTCCAGTCGCCGAAACCGTCATCGTAGTTGGCGTAGTCACCCTGGGTATTGACCACCTGGACGACGTCTCCGGTTGTCATGTTGTCGTACACCCATTTCGCCCCGTCCGGTCCCAATCCGATGCAACCGTGGGAGAGGTTCGTGACGCCGATGTACGGCAAGGCCGAGTCCGTGGCTTGGTGGATGAACTCGCCGCTGGGTGTCAGGCGCGTGGCGTAGTTGACGTCAAGCTGTCCGTAGTATGCCGGATCCCCCGGCTTGAGGCCGATGGTAGAGGCGTCCATGTGTTCTACCCGGTACTTTTCCATGAGCACCAAGTACCCGCGCGCGGACGGGAATCTTGTGTCGCCCATGGTGTCCGGCCATTGGCCCACCTGCTGGTCGTTGACACTGACAGTGAACGTGTGGGCTACCGCGTCGGCAACGGCCACCTTCTTATCGCCGATCTTGAAGGTATTCGTCTTGTTGAAGTTGCCGATCTGGCCGTTGCCGAAGTCCACCCCGAACAGCTTGAGGTCCACCGTGACGGTGCTGTTCGCTGCCCAGAAGTTCTCCGGACGGTAGCGCACCATGGTGTCGCTGAACCAGTGGAAGGCCCCGACCTGGCCCGACGTGGAGGTGACCTTGATGGCCTTCTCGACGGCGGCTTTGTTGACCACGGGTTCACTGAACGTGAGCTGGAGAGGCTGCGCCACGCCTACCTTCGCGCCGTCCAGGGGGTACATGGCGGCGTCTGCCTCGTTCTGCGTGGAAACCGTCGTGAAGGATCCGGTTTTCGACGTTGCGCGGCCGGCAGCATCCGCAACGGTGTAGTTGAAAGTGTAGGAGGAGTTGAATTCGAGGGGCGTGGATGCGATCCAGCTCAGTCCATCCGGGGTCAACGCACCGTCAACGGTCTTTCCCTGGGAACTCGTCAAGGAGACCCTGTCCAGGGTTCCGTCCTTGACGCTGATCGTGACGGGCGCAGCCGGGTTCACTTGCTTTGCGCCGCTCGCAGGCGAGGCAACCACCGTGGCAGGCTTCACGACGGGCAGCACTGCCGCCGCCTCGCTGCGTTCACCTGAAGATCCCTCCGACTCGATTGCCGCACTGGCCGCATGCGGGGCCACTGCGGCAAAAGTGCCACTGAGCGCGGCAATGAGGCAGACAACCACGATCCAGGCCACCTTGCGGAACCTGCTTCGCTTCGTCGGCATAGTGTCCGCCTGCTCGAAAGTGTCCGCTTGCTCGCCGTCGGGATTAAGACCCATTCCTGTTTTCTCCAAAACTCACGCCCCCAAAAAACTCACGCCCCACATCCGCATCCTAAAGGGCGCGGCTTGATATTGGCTGGGAGCGCGCCTGTCGGCGTGCTCCCAGCCGGTGTTCTCAGTACCGGTGTTCTTAGTACCGGTAGTGTTCCGGCTTGTATGGCCCGGCAACGTCAAGGTCCAGGTACTCCGCCTGCTCCTTGCTGAGCTCGGTCAATTCCACGCCCAAAGCATCCAGGTGCAGGCGGGCGACCTTCTCATCGAGGATCTTGGGCAGCACGTAGACCTGGTTCGAGTATTCGCGCTCGGACTCGGGCTGGTCCTTCTTGGTCCACAGCTCGATCTGGGCGATCGTCTGGTTTGCGAAGGAGTTGCTCATGACGAACGAGGGGTGGCCGGTGGCGTTGCCCAGGTTCAGGAGGCGGCCTTCTGAAAGCACGATGATCGATCGCTCTTCGCGGCCGTCGGCTACGGGGAACACCCACTCGTGCACCTGCGGCTTGATTTCCACCTTCTGGACGCCGGGGACCTTTGCCAGTCCGGCCATGTCGATCTCGTTGTCGAAGTGACCAATGTTGCCTACGATCGCCTTGTTCTTCATGCGGAGCATGTCGGAGGCCATGATGACGTCCTTGTTGCCGGTAGTCGTGATGAAGATGTCGCCCTGTTCCAACACCGAATCCAGCTTGGCCACCTGGTAGCCGTCCATGGCTGCCTGGAGCGCGCAGATGGGGTCGATCTCCGTCACGATCACGCGCGAACCCTGGCCGCGAAGAGCCTCCGCGGCACCCTTGCCGACGTCGCCATAGCCGCAGACGACGGCGACCTTGCCGCCCATGAGGACATCCGTGGCGCGGTTGAGGCCGTCCGGCAGGGAGTGGCGGATGCCATATTTGTTGTCGAATTTGCTCTTTGTCACCGAGTCGTTGACGTTGATGGCCGGGAAAAGAAGCTTGCCCTGTTCGGCGAGCTGGTAGAGACGGTGCACCCCCGTGGTGGTTTCCTCGCTCACTCCGCGGATCCCGGCAGCGATGCGGGTCCACTTCTTCGGGTCGGCGGCAAGGCTCTTCCGCAGCACATCAAGGACGAGTGCATACTCTTCGGGATCGCTTTCCATGGGAGTCGGCACCGCACCCGCGGCTTCGAATTCGACGCCCTTGTGGACCAGCAACGTGGCGTCGCCGCCGTCGTCGAGGATCATATTGGGGCCCAACGCCGGGTTGGCGTCCGCGCCCGGCCAGCTGAGGATCTGCTCCGCGGTCCACCAGTATTCGTCGAGGGTCTCGCCCTTCCAGGCGAACACGGGAACACCCTGGGGATCCTCGACGGTTCCCTTGCCGACCACGACGGCGGCAGCGGCCTCGTCCTGCGTGGAGAAGATGTTGCACGAGGCCCATCTGACCTCGGCGCCGAGGGCCGTCAGCGTCTCGATGAGCACCGCGGTCTGCACGGTCATGTGCAGGGATCCCGCAATGCGTGCGCCCTTGAGCGGCTGGCTCGGACCGAATTCGGCGCGCAGCGACATGAGGCCCGGCATTTCGTGCTCGGCCAGGCGGATCTGGTGGCGGCCGGCTTCAGCCAGGGAGATGTCTGCAACCTTGTAGTCGAAAGTCATGGAAGTCCTTTGGAAGTACCGAATGGTCAAGTCAGGGGGCTCAGGCGTCGCGGGGACCGTCGTGCTGGTCCGAGGCCGCGGCATTGGCGGCGGCCAGCAGCTCCGGGGGCAGCAGCAAGGGGATTCCGTCCTGGATGGCATAGCGGAGCTTCTCACCCGAGGCGGCCGCCGTCGTCGAGACAAGTTCCTCGCCGTCCTGCTCCAGCGGGGACCCGGTGACTGGGCACCGCAGGATGGACAACAAATCAGGACTGACCTTTGGCATGGTTGAAGCTCCCTGGATGGCATCTCGCGGACGCCGCTTTGGACAGATATGGCAGCTTCCAGAGTACAACCCGGGGCGCAGCGCACGGTGTCACAAAGCTTGTCACACAGGGAGCGGCGACACATAGGGCCACACGAGGTGCGGTTCCTGTTGCCCGGGGTGTTTCAGGAAGGATCGCGCAGGATGCGCAGGTGGCGCCTGGTTCCCTCTGCAGGGACCGGTCCGTCAAAGGGGGCGCGGATTGTGCGCTGTTCCGACGCGGCCGGCGCCGATGCGGCTTCGCGCACGGCGTTCGCCAAGGCAAGGAGATCGTCCGGCCCTGGCTGGGGCGGGGAGGACGGCATCGCGAGCCGCATGACTTCCCAACCCCTCGGCACGGTCAGTGACTCGGCATGCTGCGCGCACAGATCGTAGGAATGCGGCTCGGCATACGTGGCCAACGGACCCAGCACCGCCGTGGACTCGGCGTAGACGTACGTCAAAGTAGCCACCGCGGATTGGCGGCAGGCTGATCTGGAACACTGACGAATTGCACCCGCAACATCCCAGATTAGCCGCACTTCGCCGCGGCGCGGTGCATTGCCTCTTTGCGGGCATTATGTCGCGTTGGCGGAATCACGGGTCTAGAGTCGATATATGCAGTCACAGCACCACGTTCCGGGCTTCACAGTCCATTTGTCCGACACCGGGGACAGCCAGGAAACGACGACGGCGGGCACGTCCGCACGCGGCTTCAGGGAGCGCCGAAGGAACCGCCACGGGCGGGGATTGCGGGGGGAAATCATCCTTCCCAACCTTCCCGGCTACCGGACGCGTGCCGAAAGGTTCGACGACCTCGTGCTCGATTCCGCCGAGCGACTGCAGGACATGTGGGGCAAACGGCTCGACGGCGTCGCGTTCGCCGTCGACGAGATCCCGCCGAACCTTGAGCAACTGGTGGCCGAGGGAACCGCGGCACCGCTGGGTTCATACTCCCCGGCAGCCCACGGCGCAGGACCCGTCATCACTATCTATCGCCGCGTCGTCGAGCACACCACCGGCGGCCGCGAGGACCTCCAGGACCTGGTGCACGACGTCGTCGTCGAGTACACCGCCGAGATGCTCGGAGTGCCGCCGGAGACCCTGGACCCCGTTTACCGCCGTCGTTATCAGTAACCCAGCGTGACCTGTACTTTTTCGTGGCCCGCAGCGCCATCCTGGATGGTCAGGACCGAAACGCCGGGTTGCTCGCCCTGGCCAAGCACGAGTGCGCCGTAGGCCGCGTCACCTGCTGCCGACACGATGTAGCCCGAAACCGCGGCGCCGTCGGACTTATCCGGAATGCCGATGACCGCGGTGGTCCCTCCGGCGATATCGACCGTTTGCGCCTTGTGTACCTTGCCGTCCGAGGTGACCGGCGTGTAGCTGACCGTGGCCCTGCCCGTCGGCACGCCGAAACTTAGGAAGCGGGTTCCGCCTTGGGGCACCGCCATCACATGCTGGCTACCCAAACGGACCGCGGCCGGAGACCAGGCGAAATCAACGGGATCCTCGGCCTTGAGCCCCCGCGTTACGCGGGAGGACGCTGCGAAGGAAACATCCGAAGCAGCACTCACGGTATACATGCCGGCCGGAACACCCGTGAGCGGCACTTCGGTGACCGAACCTGCTTTGGCGGTCACCGCTCCCCCGCCGGACAAAGCGCGCTGGCCGTTCGGCCCGAACAAACGCACGTCCACCACGGCGTCCACCGGGCCGGGGACCGCGATCTGCAAGGCGGGAACGACGTCGGCAAAGCCCGGCTTGTCCGCGAGTGACTTCACGGCGGCCGGGTCCTGGATGTCCACCCCGGTCATGACCTGGGAATCGGCAGCGGCGGCACCGGGAGTAATGAGCTCGACACCACCGGCGGTAAGGCCCCGGAGAACGCTCTGCTGGATGGTTGCCGCGACCGGACCGCCACTGCTGCGCAGATGCACCGAGAGCTGGCCCTCGTTCGGTGCCAGTCCGGCCAAGTTGATGGACCGGGTAGCTCCCGGCGAAACCAGCAAGCCTCGGCTGTCCGGGGCTTGGATCTGTCCATGGGCACCGAACAGCTCGAGATTGACGGTAGCCGGCGTGCCCGAGGCATTGCTGATGTTCAAAACCGCCGTTCGTCCCAGGGCGGTGTTTGCTCCCAGGAGCCATGAATCGTTGACCGGCTGCTGGCAGGGTGCCGCAGCCAGTCCGCGGAGGTCGCCGTCGCTCGCGGTGTAGCTCATCAAGCCCGCTACGGCGGCCTTCTGGCCGCTGATGGGATCGGCGCCCACCACGGTGACGTCGCCCGCGGGCCTCTGGGCCACGACGCCGGCGTTCAGCACGGGAGGCCCCGACGCCGGGGGTTGGGCGGCGGCGGGGGGCTTGGCAATGTCGGCGATTGCTGAGCCACCGAGCGAGGCGACGTTGCTCCCGGGAACGGATCCGGAGGCGTCACTGAGCACCACCGCATCCAGGAAGCTCTTTGCCGAACGCGAAACAGGGCTGAACTGGCTGTCGGTGCCGCTGGCGGTTCCCTCGGGGAGACGGGGAGGCGCCGGACATACTGCGGTTGTGCCGCCCGCCGGGACATCCGCGAGGGACATGTCCAGCGTTTTGCTTCCCGACGGGGAGGGCAGGATGGATGCTGCCGACACCATCCCGCTCCCTGCGGCAAGGAGCAACGTCGCGGAAAGCGCTCCCAACACAACGGCGTTGTTCTTCTTCCCGGCTTTGCGCTGGCCGCGCTTTCCCGACCCCGCTCTGAGCTCGGGTGCCGGGCCTTGGTTGTCAGACACTGCTGTACTCCTTACGGAGGGAGTTTTGTTCCTTCAGGAGGCCGGCCTTCGGCCTGCGGGCAGGCATGGGGATGGCCAGCAGGACGGTCAATCCAATCACTACGGCCTGAAGAATGCTGAGCCAAGGCTCCCAAACGGTGGTGTAGCGGATCTCGATCTGGCCGCCTGTAGACGGCAAGGTAAATGCTTGGGCCCATCCGGACGTCGTCGGGCTTAGTTGGCGGCCATCCAACCAAGCGCTCCAACCGGCGTCTGCCCGCTCAGCGAGCACTAGCAGGCGTCCGTCCCCGCCTGCCGGGATATTGCCGGCGGCAGAGGTTCCGAAGGAGGGCAAGAGCGCAACAACGGCACCCTTGGCATCCACCACCCTGACGCGGTGCGCCGTCTCGGCGTCGGCTGCGGCGGCTTGGTTGAGCGGCGTGACCCGCCACAGCCACCCCGAATCGGTTTTGCCCACAGCCACCAGGCCCGGAACGGAATCGATCCGGTTGGCCGTCAGCTGGGCAGCGGTGTCGGCTGACTTCAGAACCACGAATCCGGCACCGAGCTGCTCAAGGCCGGGCCGGGGGTCTACGCCTGTTCCCGCGACAATCGTGGCAACGGCGTTCCGGATGGACGCGGTAGCGTCGTCGTCGGCCACGAGGCGTTCCTGTCCGGGTGATCCCGCAATGGAACGTCCCGCAGCAATAGTCGAGAGCGAGTCCAATGTGGTGCCGGCTCCGCGCATGAGGGATGACGTGTAGCCACCGTTCTCACCGGCGGTGATGACCAGCGTACGGGTCTGTTCCGGCCCTTGGCCGTGGTCGACGGCGGTGGCCGGCAAGGTGCCCTGCCCTGAGGGCTGGACCAGGCGCGGCGTGCCAAGCGCCCCGCTGGCCGAAGCCGAGGTGTCTGAGCCGGCCAGGACATTCTGGGTTGCCCACAGGCCCATGCTGGCCAGGGGGCCGGCAATAAGGAGAAGCGTTGCTACAGCCGAGACGATTCGCACTGCCGCGCGCTGGACCGGGCGGCCCTGCTCTGCCTTGGCTTTCAGCTGGAGGAGGTTATCGGCGCCGATCAGCGCCGCTCCCAGGAACGCGAACCCGGCGGCGGAAACGGCCGGCCCCGTGAAGGGTGCGACGAGCAGGTTGCCGTCGACACCAGTTGCCACGTGTCCGGCGAGCCATGCCCAGGCGAGGAACAAAAGGGCCCCGGCCCAGAGGAAACGCGTGACGCGCGACCGCCGCCCGGGCACAAAGAGAGCGGCAATTGACAGGAGCAGGAGCGGAGCACCAAGCAGCAGGGCAAGCGCCAGCGCCCACGGAATACCCGACGGGCCGAATAATCCCAGGCCGGCCAAACCGCCGTTGACGTCGAATTTCAACGGTTGGCCAAGCAATTGCTGCCATAACGGTGCGGCTTCGAACCCCAGCGGGAGGCCTGGATCGGCCAGCATGGTGCGGGGTCGTTCAAGGACCGAGAGGACGTACGGTGCAAAGAGCGCGGCGCTCGGAAGGAGTGACCACCAAATGGTCCGCCCGCGGCGTCCCAAGGCGATGCCGCAAAAAACAACGAGGACGGCAAAGGGAGGCAGCAGGGACGGCGCAGAG
This sequence comes from Arthrobacter sp. 2RAF6, assembly GCF_052115205.1. Lineage (NCBI taxonomy): Bacteria > Bacillati > Actinomycetota > Actinomycetes > Micrococcales > Micrococcaceae > Arthrobacter > Arthrobacter sp. 2RAF6. The sequence goes on from NZ_JBFRGF010000004.1 coordinate 100,421, forward strand.
GCCGTCACCACGGCCAGCGCCAGGCCGGCCGCGGCGGCAGCCGTCCACGACGGAGTGCCGTTGACGCCCGGCTTGCCCGTCAACGGCTTGGCTGCGGCGTTGCCGGATGGCTGGATCCGATGGTGATTCTGTTGCTGGTCCAATGTAGTGCCCCGCCCCAGGGCCGATCCGGTGGCCCGGAGGAGGGCGAGCACCAGCAGGGGCATCGCGACGTGGGCCACGAGGGCGCCGGCCCTTCCCTGGTTCAATGCGACTTGGAGGGCCGGCGCTCCGGCCCAGATCAGCGCCGCAATGAAACGGTAGCGGCGCAGCGTGGTCATCGCGCCCGCGGCGAACCAGGCGCCCAGGCCTGACAGCGGCATGGCCAGCAACAACAGCCACACGATGGCTGTGCTGGAGTCGCCTCCCCCGAGCAATGACGCAAGCCACAGGATGTAGGCGAAAGGATCCCCATGTCCGGCCAAGCCGGCACCCAGGCTGATCCACCAAGTGGACGCGGACCGCCAGATGTCGCCAGCGGTGGACAACGGCAAGAGGCCTCCGCCTGTCACCCCGTTTGCCCCCACCAGCCCCAGCAGCCCCACGATGGAAGCGGCCAGCGCAACAAATCCGGCGGTCACTGCGCCCGTTCCGATCCAACCTCGCTCATTCGTCGCGAGGGCTACGAAATCGTCACCGGCGTCGCCGCTCGGTTCCGGAGCCAGGGAATCCGTCTCCTGGAATTCGTCTGCGCCTATCGCCTCGACGAGGGAGCGGCGGTGGGCCCAGACCTCGCGTCGCGGAGTCTGCAGGCCCTTGACCATTGACCGTGGCACGCGTCGCGTCCGGGCCGCGTTCCGCCTTGAACGCCAAACCGCCCCGGGACGGCCGAGCGCAGCAACGGTCGCGCCAAGCTGGGAAATTCCGTGACCGGGCTCTTTGACCAGGATGCTCACGACGAGCCTGACCATGCTCCCGAGCAACGCACCGAGCGCGTGCAGCGGAACTTTCCACGGCGAAGCGTGGGTGAGCCTCAAATGGACTTCGCTCTTTCGTGCGGCCGCGGGTGTCGCCAGGCTGTGCGGACGGTGCTCCACATGGAACATGCGCGCCGCCGGAACCACCACAACCCTGTTGCCGCCAAGCCAGTTGCGCCAGCAGAAATCAATGTCGTCTCCTATGCCCGGAAGCGCGGGGTCGAAGCCGCCCAGCTGCTCCCAGGCATCGCGACGGATCAGCATGCCTGCGGAATTCACCGCGAAAGTGTCCGTGCGCCCGTCGTACTGGCCCTGGTCGAGTTCGTCGGCTTCAATGAGCGTCAGCCGTTCGGCCCAACGGCTCGTGGACAGGCCGGCGTCGATAAGCCTGCGTTCCGCGTTCCAGGCCAACTGCTTGCAGCCGGCCACGGTGACCGAAGGAGCGCGTTCGACTGCCTGAAGCAGCTCGGCGAGCGCGTCCGGGGCGGGAGCGGCGTCGTCGTGCAACAACCAGATCCACTCCACGGTGCCCTGCTCCTGCGAAGGAGCGGAACGGGCCAGGCCGGCCATGACGGCCGCACCGAAACCTACTCTGTGCTCGCCAGTGCTGGTGACATGGGCCTTGCCGAGGGCCCGCTGCAGCAACGCGGCGGACTTGTCGCGGGAGCCCGTATCAATGCCAATGGCGGCATCTGCCGGACGCGTCTGGTCCAGCAGAGCCGCCAGGGTTCTGGGGAGATAGTTACCGCCGTCATGCGAGACGACGACGGCGGTAACGTGTACTGCTTTGAGAATCAGACCGCTCGCTTCCTCAGCCTGCGGCGTTCACGCTCGGAGAGCCCGCCCCAGATTCCAAAACGTTCATCGTTGGCGAGTGCGTATTCAAGGCACTGCGAACGGACATTGCACGCACCGCAAACCTTTTTGGCATCCCGCGTGGAGCCGCCCTTCTCGGGGAAGAACGCCTCCGGGTCCGTCTGGGCGCACAAGGCGTCCGTCTGCCAGCCGAGTTCGCCTTCATCGTCGAAGTCCCTCTGGCCCGGAAGCCCGATCCACGCCGGCTGGGCCGGGTTGTCGAGCGGACGGCGCAGCTCCATGGGAGGATCGTCGAGATCGTCCTCCGGATCTGCCGGCGCCCCTCCCACAAGAGCCTCGTGGGCAGCCAGAAGAGCTGTTGCTTCGTCTTCCAACGACTCCCGAGTGCTCTCGATATAGCGGTCCGCCGCCTGCGGATCTGCCGGATCAACATACCAATCCCCCGGAACTTCGCGCGACCGGTACTTCACCGACGCATATTCCGCGACGACTGCATCTTCCTGGATACGCAACGCTTGCCCCATGGCGTCCCTCCTGATGTGTGCAGCTGCTGCCGTGCTCATTCGGTACTCGGTTATGTACCCGATACTCCCGCAGCGGCGTTCGATATCTAATTACACGCGTGTAACTACCGTGCCGTCAAGCCGCGCCGGGATAATAATCAACTTTCCGTACTAACTACCGCCACGCCACGCCCGCGACTTTTTCACCCCATCCGCGCGCCCCCGGCGAAAAACGGAAGCTTCACATCACTTAAGATGCATTTTCATTGAATTTCAGGGAAATCACCCGACCCCTCGAGCGCCGCGCTGTCACCGCCCCCTGGCCCCATGTGTTGCAATTCACACGTCCCGGCGCCGGGCCTGGCGCCCCGTGGCAAGATGTAGCCATGAGCACCCCCGCGATGAACCTGATGGCAGCCCTGCGTTCCGGACACGCCACATCCCCACGCCTGACCTGGTACGGACCGGACGCCGAACGCGTGGAGCTCTCAGGGCGCGTCTTGGACAATTGGGTGGCCAAGACCAGCAACCTGCTCCAGGACGAGTTCGACGCCGAACCAGGCATGAGCCTTCGCCTGGACCTGCCGGCCCATTGGAAGTCCCTCGTGTGGGCGCTTGCCGGGTGGCAGCTGGGGATGGAGCTGGTGCTCGACGGCGGCAGCGCCGACCTGCTTGTGACGGACACCCCCGACGTCGGTGCCGGAGCCGGCTTTGACGCCGTCGTCGCCGTGCCGCTCGCGGCACTCGCGATGCGCTGGCCCGGAGAGCTGCCGGTCGGCGTCGTGGACTACGCGGCTGAAGTCCGCTCCCACGGCGACGTGTTCATGGCGCACGCCGAACCGGACGCGGCAATGCCTGCCCTGCGCCGCCCTGAAACCGGACACTCGCACAGTGAATTGCTGGACGGCTTCGCCAAGGAACATGACGCCGGCGTTCGCCTGCTGGTCCGCGCGGCCGACGGTTTGGAGTCGGCCCTCGCGGACGCACTGGGTGCGTGGAACAAAGATGGTTCAGTAGTCCTGGTGCACCCCGACGTTGACGTCACCCAGCACCTGCTGGACAACGAGCGCGTCAGCGGCGCTTGACCGCGTCTTCGCCTTCATCGGAACCGGCCGCGGCGCCAGCGGCATGGATGGCCTTGGCCTTGGCCCTGTGGTGGGCTTCGATGATCTCGTGGTCATGCGAGAAGGCCGGCTCTTCGTCGAGCTCCTTGTTGAACACCAGGAAGCGGTAGGCGAAGAAGCGCACAACGGTCGCCACGAGGATGCCGACGACTCCGGCAGCGAACAGGACATTCTTGTCCTGGATGTTCATGCCGTATTTGGCAATGGCGGTCAGGCCGGTGGAGATACCGATGCCAATGCCGTTGATGATGATGAACATCACGAACTCGCGCACCACGTTCGCCTGGCGGCGGTGGCGGAAGGTCCAGAAGCGGTTGGCGATCCAGGAGAACACCGTGGCCACGGTGGCACCGACGAAACGGGCCTTCGCCTCACTGTCCGACATCGGGCCGTGCATGAGATAGTAGGTCAAGCCGTTATCTATGACGAACGCAACACCGCCGACAGCGCCGAACTTCGCTACTTCGCGCCAAAAGAGCGAGGCGAGCCCGCGCATGCGATCTGCAAGTGTGTTGATCATGACCCTCCGTGGCCGTTGTTCTAGGGGGCCGATGGGCCGAAGGTCCCATTTTAGCTCCGATTCCTTGGAGCTTGCCGAATTATTCGGCGCCACCAGCCTCGCACCGACCCTGCACGGGACCCGGCGGCGGGCAGAATCAAGGAACCAGCCGCTGGTTCGGTAGGCTGAACCTTGTGACTTTTCCTGTAATTGGCGTGGTGGGCGGCGGCCAGCTCGCACGAATGATGGCCCCGGCCGCAACCGCCCTTGGCTTTGAACTCCGGGTCCTTGCCGAAGGTGAGGACGTTTCCGCGGTCCAGGCCGTGGCAACGGCTCCTATTGGCGACTACAAGGACCTCGCTGCCCTCCTTGAGTTCTCGGAGGGCTTGGACGTCATGACGTTCGACCACGAGCACGTCCCCACCGAGCACCTGAGGGCGCTGATCGAGGCCGGAGTCAACGTCCAGCCCGGCCCCGATGCCCTCGTGCACGCGCAGGACAAACTCGTGATGCGCGCCGCGATCGACCGCTTGGGACTCCCCAATCCGGCGTGGGCTGCCGTCCACGGCGTCGAAGACCTCGTGGCTTTCGGCGAGCAGACCGGCTGGCCAATCGTCTTGAAGACCCCCCGCGGGGGCTATGACGGCAAGGGCGTGCGCATCGTCCATTCCGCCGACGACGCCCGGACTACCACGGACTGGTTCGAAGCCATGAGCCCGCTATTGGCCGAAGAGAAGGTCGACTTCAGCCGCGAGCTGTCCGCGCTCGTTGCGAGGACCCCCGACGGCGAATCCCGCGCCTGGCCGGTAGTCCACACCGTCCAGGTCGACGGCGTCTGCGACGAAGTGATTGCACCGGCCCAGGACATTCCCGTGGAGGTCGCTGCGGCAGCCGAAGAAGCAGCGCTGCGAATCGCCAATGAACTCGGAGTCACGGGCGTCATGGCGGCGGAACTCTTCGAAACGCCCGGCGTCGGAGTCGGGTTCCTGGTCAACGAACTCGCCATGCGGCCGCACAACACCGGCCACTGGACGCAGGACGGCTCGGTCACCAGCCAGTTTGAACAGCATTTGCGCGCAGTGCTCAACCTCCCGCTCGGTGCCACCGACGCCTTGGGCGCCTTGGTTGTCATGAAGAACTTCCTGGGCGGCGACAATCAGGATCTCTACAGCGCCTACCCCAAGGCCCTCGCCTACGAACCGGCGGCAAAGGTCCACTGCTACGGCAAGTCCGTGCGCGCAGGCCGAAAGATCGGGCACGTGAACCTCGTCGGCAACTCAACGGCAGACGTCGACTCCATCCGACACCGCGCCACCGTAGTGGCCGACATCATCCGCAACGGCCGCATGCCGGCCGAGACCACCTCCGGAGAAACCGCATGAGCGCAGAAAACATGGATGCCGAAAACGCGGGTGCCGCGAACGCAACCCCTATCGTAGGACTCGTCATGGGCTCCGACTCCGACTGGCCCGTCATGGAAGCTGCGGCGGACGCCCTGGCCGAATTCGGCATCCCCTTCGAGGCCGACGTCGTCTCCGCCCACCGCATGCCCACGGAGATGATCCGCTACGGCCAGACCGCCCATGAGCGCGGCATCCGCGTCATCATCGCCGGAGCGGGCGGCGCAGCCCACCTGCCGGGCATGCTCGCTTCCGTCACCCCGCTGCCCGTCATCGGCGTCCCGGTCCCGCTCAAGACCCTGGATGGCATGGATTCCCTGCTGTCCATCGTTCAGATGCCCGCCGGCGTTCCCGTGGCCACCGTCTCCATCGGCGGCGCCCGCAACGCCGGCCTCCTGGCAGTGCGCATGCTGGCGTCCGGAACCGATGAGCTGGCCGTCCGGCTTCGCGGCAAGCTGCTCGAATTCGCCCAGGAGCTCAACAACACCGCCACCGAAAAAGGGGCCCGGCTCCGCGACAAGGTCGCCGAAGTCTTCTCCACCGCGAACGTCTCCGCCCGGAGCAACCGCTAAGCGACCGGGCAGCCGCTAAGAGGTCATCCCCGAAAGAACCCTCCCGCAATGACAAGGATCCCCTGCCGTGTACAAGCTTGAGAATGTTCTCCGCCCCTACGCATGGGGATCGACGACGGCGATCGCCGCTCTGCTGGGAAGGCCTGCCTCGGGCGGTCCGGAGGCGGAGTTGTGGATCGGAGCGCACCCCGGCTCGCCCTCGGTGGCAAGCCGTCCGGACGGGTCTTCGGTCGCCTTGGACGCCCTGATCAGCGTGGATCCCGTGCACTTCCTTGGTGAAACGAGCGTGGCCGAATTCGGTCCCCGCTTGCCGTTCCTCACCAAGCTCCTTGCGGCGGACAAGCCCCTGTCCTTGCAGGTCCACCCCCGCCTGCAGCAGGCCAGGGACGGCTTTGCGAAGGAAAATGCCGCAGGCATGGCGGCGGACGCACCCGGGCGCAACTACCGCGACGACAACCACAAGCCGGAGATGATCTTCGCGCTGACCCCGTTTCACGCCCTTTGCGGTTTCCGTCCGGCCGCCGACTCCCAGCGCGTCTTCGAGCACCTCGCGACCCTCCTGGACCTTGCCGCCGTCGACGTTCCCGACGTCATCACGGGAGTCATCGCGGACCTCTCCGGGTCTGATGAGGCCTCGGCACTGAAAGCTGCGTTCACCCGGCTGATTACCGGCGGGGATGCCGTCTCCGCGGCCACCGATCAGGTGGTTTCCATCCTGAACTCGGGCGCGCCGATGGGTCAGCACGCCGGGGAACTCTCCACATTGGTGGAGATCAACAGTGAGTTCCCGGGCGATCCTGGTGTCCTGATTTCCTTGCTCTTGAATCTTGTTTTCCTGTCCCCGGGCGAATCGGTGTACCTTCCGGGCGGAAATGTCCACGCCTACCTGAAAGGCCTCGGCGTGGAGGTGATGGCGGCTTCGGACAACGTGCTCCGTGGCGGCCTCACCCCCAAGCACATCGATGTTCCCGAACTCCTGAAGACCATCGAATTCGCTTCCCTCGGCGTACCGCGCATCGAGCCCAGGACCTCGGGATTCGGCCAGGATCTGTATGTGCCGCCTTTCCGGGAATTCCAGCTCCAGCGCATCGAGTTGGCTCCCGGAGCGGAACCGGTGCCGATGGCGCAGTCCGGTCCCGCCGTCGTCGTCGTGGTTTCCGGTTCCGTCGTGCTCGACTCCCCCAAGAGCGAGCTCGCGGTGGAGCGCGGCGGGAGTGCGTTCATCCCGGCATCCGAAGAGCCTGTCATGGTGCACCCGGTTGCCGGCGCAACGGGAACCAGCGTCGCCTTTGCCGTCACAACAGGCCTCGGGAACTAAACGGTGGAGTACTTCCTGCAGACGCCCGCATGGGCGTCCTTCCAGCGTTCCCTCGGCCGCACCGTGCACGAGGAGTCCGGCCCGGGTTGGCGTTTCCTCGCTGTGGAGGAAAAGAACCCCGCAGGCAAGGTTATCTACACGCCTTACGGACCCGTGGCCGATTCGTTGGAGGCCTTTGACGAAGCCGTAGCCGCACTTGTGGAGATCGCGCGCCGTAGCCGGGCGGTGTTTGTCCGGATGGAACCCGTCACCGCCGGGTTCGGAGCCGACGACGCCGGTGCGGTACTGCGGGAACGCGGCCTGCAGCCGGCGCCGTCCAACCAGCAGCCGGAATTGAGCTGGATTGTGGATCTGGACGGCGATTTCAAGGACGTCCTCGCGGGCATGAAACCCACCAACAGGAACCTGTACCGCAACATCCACAAGAAGGGTGTCACCTTCCGGTCCTCGCAGGATCCTGAAGAGATCTCGGTGCTTCTCGACTTCCTGCACATGACTGCTGCACGCAACGGTTTCAAACCCCAGAGCGACGACTATCTGAGCTCGGTGGCCCGCTCCCTCATGCCAGCCGGTGCCGGCACCCTGTTCATCGCCGAACTCGAGGGCGAGCCCATTGCGGCCGCCCTGGCGTACGACTCCGCCGACACGCGCACCTACGCCCACGCCGCGCTCGATGACACCCACCGCAAGCTGAGCGCGGGCATTCCGTTGCTCGTGACGCTCATGGCGGATGCCAAGGACAAGGGACTCAAGCACGTGGACCTGTGGGGCGTGGCCCCGGAGGACGAGCCCGACCACAAGTGGGCCGGATTCACTGCCTTCAAGAAGTCCTTCGGCGGCCGCGAAATCGCCTACCCGGGCACGTGGGACCTTCCCGTCAACAAGTTCCGCTACGGGGCCTACCAAGTGGCCCGGAAGCTGCGCGAAAAGCTCCGCTGACGCGCGAACTGGCAGCAGATGCCCTCAAAATCCGATTTTGCGGGCATCTGCTGCCAACTCGCGGCCAGCCCACAGCGCCCGGCGGACTTTCTCCACCACTTCCGGCCGGGGCCCGAGCAAATCCTCATGGTGGACCCGGACTTCGCGCCAACCGAGTCGTTCGGTCAGCGCCTGGCGCCTGATGTCCCTCTGGTACTGCTCAGCTTCCCCGTGATGCCGCCCGTCGTACTGGAGGGAGACCCGCTCCTTGAGGTAAGCGGCATCGGGCCACACAGCGGGAGCGCCCCACTCGTTGAAGATGACGTGGTTCAGCGTGGGTTCAGGCAACCCTGCATGCAGCAACATGAGGCGCATTTGCGTTTCCTGCGGCGAATCCGCACCGACTCGAACCAGATCCAGGGCCAGCCGGGCCTTGCGGACGCCTCGCATACCGGGATGGGCTGAGACCATCGCCTTTAAATCCCCAATGGTCGCCAAGGCCTCGCGCGGCCTGGGATGTTTTTCCCCGTGCTCGACGACGATCGAGTCGCCCGCCGCGACAATGTCGTCGATCCTCATCACTTGGGCCAAGTCGAGCCACGTCCGGGCAGGCGAAGTGAGCCGGACGCCGTCGAGCACTATCACTTCACCCGGTTTGAACGTGAGTTGATGCCCAACAACATTCCGCCTCCGTGGTTTCCACCTCTCGCCCGGGCGAGCCAAGTGGATCCGCCAGTCCTCTTCAAGCGCTTTGGACAAACTGATGCCATGGATCCGAGCCGCGGATCCATGGCTCAGGCAACATTCGGGGTCGAGCTCGATATAACCCCGCAAGTGCTCCGCGACCGTTCCCGTGCAGTGCAACGGCAGGCGCAGTCCCCGGGACAACGTGACAATGCCGTCGCGCCGCAATTGCTTCTGGCTCAATCCGAGGGCCTCAGCTGCCGACGCCGGAAAGGAACCGTTTGGAAGCTGCGGGGGCATCGGAGTCCGGGACATACTCAATTCTTGCCCGGCTTCGAGCCCTAAATTGAGTTATCCACAGGAGGAATTCCACGGCTTAACGCGAACTGGCAGCAGATGCCTCCAAAATTCGATTCAGAGGGCATTTGCTGCCAGTTCGCGCGGGACGGTAGATCCTACTTGCGGGCGTAGCCTTCCCACTTGCTGGCCTGGTGCTCGCCATCTACAAAGCGGATGGTGCCGGACTTGGAGCGCATGACGATGGACTGGGTCAGGACCTTGTCCTTGGAGTAGCGCACACCCTTGAGGAGGTCGCCGTCGGTGATGCCGGTCGCTGCGAAGTAGCAGTTATCGCTCGTGACGAGGTCGTTCGTGGAGAGGACGCGCTCGAGGTCGTGTCCGGCGTCGATGGCCTTCTGCTTCTCGTCGTCGCTCGTGGGCCACAGACGGCCCTGGATGACACCGCCGAGGGACTTGATGGCACATGCTGCAACGATGCCTTCGGGGGTGCCGCCGATGCCCATCAGGGCGTCGACGCCGGTGCCGGAACGTGCGGCGGCGATGGCGCCTGCAACGTCGCCGTCCATGATGAACTTGGTGCGGGCGCCGGCCTCGCGGATTTCCTCCACCAACGGGCGGTGGCGGTCGCGGTCGAGGATCATGACGTTGAGCTGGTTGACCTTGACGCCCTTGGCCTTGGCGATCAGGTGCAGGTTCTGCTTCACCGGCAGGCGAAGGTCCACCATGTCAGCGGCTTCGGGGCCCGTGACGAGCTTCTCCATGTAGAACACGGCTGAGGGATCGAACATGGTGCCGCGTTCGGCAACTGCCAGTACGGCGAGGGCGTTGTTGATGCCCAGGGCAGTCAGGCGCGTTCCATCGATGGGGTCGACGGCGACGTCGCACTCCGGTCCGGTGCCGTCACCGACGTGCTCGCCATTGAAGAGCATGGGGGCTTCGTCCTTTTCACCCTCGCCAATGACAACGACGCCGTTGAAATGGACGGTGTGGAGGAAGGAGCGCATGGCGTCAACGGCGGCGCCGTCTGCCTTGTTCTTGTCGCCGAATCCAACCCAGTGGCCGCCGGCAATGGCGGCAGCTTCGGTAACCCGGACAAGTTCGAGGGCCAGGTTGCGGTCCGGCTCATCGGTCCCGACGGCGAGCGCCGGCGAAATCGTGGAATACTTCTGGGACATTGGCGCTGGAGACACGTGAACCTCTTCTTCGATGACGCGATTCGTGGGACCAGGAATGGCTGCGCTTGGCGGCCTGAATGATTCCTCTACAAGAGATCATAGTCGGGGCGGGGCGCCACGGTCATGGGATGACCAACTCCCGGAACGCCCCTTGCGCGGACCGGCCGATGTGTATTAGCCGCTTGGATAGGAGACTATTGGAGCGTGAGTGAAACGCAAGACAAAGCAATTGCCGCCGCCCCGTCCAACAACGGAGGCACCGGGGCAGCTGGCACCGACGACGCCGGTCAGCCTGCCGTTAAGCCCGTTATCGCGGCGAAAGCAGCCAAAAGGGCCAACGCGTCGGTCATTGGCATGCTCATCGCGTTGCTCCTCTGCGTTTTGGCGTTCCTGCCGATCGTGCTCATGAATCCGGCGCCGAAGAGCAACGGTTACAAGCCCGACGTGGATGTGGCCGCAACCGCTGCCAACGCGAAAGATGTGGCGGGTTTCACACCCGTGGCGCCTAATACCGGCGACACATTTAGTCCGAACTACGCCCGCTGGGTATCCGGGACCGGCGACGGCGTACCCACGTGGGAGGTCGGATACGTCACTCCCAAGCAGGCGTTCATCGGAATCGTCCAGACCCGGAAGGCCAATCCAACGTGGATTTTCCAGCAGGCCGGCAGCGCTCCGGTGACCGGCACGCGCAGCGCCGGCGGCCACGACTGGGAGCTCCATGACACGGCCAAGGGCAACCGCAGCATGGTCCTCAACTACCGCGGCACCACCATCATCCTGAGCGGCAGCGCAGGACTGGACGAGTTCTCCACCTTGGCCGCAGCCGTGGTCAAGGCAATGGACGCAGCTCCTTTCGCTTCCGCCGACGCGAGCACGAAGCCGGGCGACACAGTTTCGCAGCCTGCCACCGCAAAGCCGTAAAGTAGCGCCGTGGCTACCTATCTGACTCCTGCCCTTGCCTGGCGCCGTCTGCGCGAAGGAAACGAACGCTTTGTCGCCGGGGAATCCTTGCACCCCAACCAGGACGCCTCCCGCCGGAACTCCCTTGTTGAGGACCAGCATCCATTTGCCGTGATCTTCGGCTGCTCGGATTCCCGCCTGGCTGCCGAGATCATCTTCGACCTCGGCCTGGGCGATGCCTTCGTGGTCCGCACGGCCGGGCAAGTGATCGACGACGCCGTCCTTGGTTCGCTGGAATACAGCATCTCCCAGCTGCATGTTCCGCTCATCGTGATTCTTGGCCACGACAGCTGCGGCGCCGTGACCGCGACCAAGACTGCCGTCGAGACCGGTGAGATGCCCGCAGGTTTCATCCGTTCCCTCGTGGAGCGCATCACGCCTTCCGTCCTCACCGCAATGCGCAACGAGCAGACGGACGTCAACGAGATGGTGGTGGAGCACGTCAAGCAGACAGCCCGCCGCCTGGCCGACAGTTCCCGTGTGATTTCCGACGCGATCGACGACGGCCGGGCCGCCGTCGTCGGGCTTTCCTACAAACTGGACGAAGGCCGCGCTGCGCTTGTTTCCGGGATCGGCAAGCTCTAAGCGGGATGCCGGGCCGCCCCCCGAAGGGGCGGCAAGCGGCGGCCGTAGCTTTGCTCCACCGGTTTTCGGTCAAGCGGCTGCTCGCCATAAGCTAGCCCCATGACTTCCACTCAAGAATCCAACACGGCCGAGTTCCGTATTGAACATGACACGATGGGCGAAGTTCGCGTTCCCGTGAACGCCCTGTACCGCGCCCAGACGCAGCGCGCCGTGGAGAACTTCCCGATCTCCGGCAAAACGCTCGAGCGCGCACACATCGAGGCCCTGGCCCGCGTCAAGAAGGCCGCGGCCCTGGCGAACGCTGAACTGGGAGTGCTCGACGGCGAGCTCGCCGAGGCGATTGCCGGCGCTGCCGACGAGGTCGCCGCCGGAAAGTACGACGGCGATTTCCCCATTGACGTCTTCCAGACCGGCTCTGGTACGTCGTCCAACATGAACACGAACGAGGTCATTGCCGAGCTGGCGACGCGTGCCCTCGCGGCCGCCGGGAGCGACAAAGTTGTCCACCCGAACGACCACGTCAACGCTTCCCAGTCCTCCAACGATGTCTTCCCGACGTCCGTCCACGTCGCCGCGACGTCGGCCCTGATCAACGACCTGATCCCGGCCCTCGACTACCTTGCAGCTTCCCTGGACCGCAAGGCCGTGGAGTTCAAGGACGTCGTCAAGTCCGGCCGCACCCACCTCATGGATGCCACTCCCGTGACCTTGGGCCAGGAGTTCGGCGGCTACGCCGCCCAGGTCCGCTACGGCATCGAGCGCATCAACGCAGCCCTCCCCCGCGTCGCCGAGGTCCCCCTGGGCGGCACCGCGGTCGGTACCGGCATCAACACCCCGGAAGGCTTCCCGGAGCGCGTCATCGAGCTCCTCGCAGCCGACACCGGCTTGCCGCTGACCGAGGCACGCGACCACTTCGAAGCGCAGGCCAACCGCGACGGCCTCATCGAGGGTTCCAGCCAGCTGCGCAACATCGCGATCTCCTTCATGAAGATCAACAACGATCTCCGCTGGATGGGTTCCGGCCCCAACACGGGACTTGGCGAAATCTCCATCCCGGACCTCCAGCCCGGCTCGTCGATCATGCCGGGCAAGGTCAACCCGGTCATCTGCGAAGCATCGATCATGGTCTGCGCCCAGGTCATCGGCAACGACACCGCCATCGCCTGGTCCGGTACCAACGGCGCGTTCGAGCTCAACGTCGGGATCCCCGTCATGGCTGCCAACCTGCTCGAATCCATCCGCCTCCTGGCCAACACCAGCCGCGTCATGGCCGACAAGATGATCGATGGCATCACGGCCAACGTGGAGCGCGCCCGCTTCCTGGCCGAGGCTTCCCCGTCGATTGTGACCCCGTTGAACAAGTTCATCGGATACGAAGCAGCGGCAAAGATCGCCAAGAAGGCCGTCGCCGAGGGTTTGACCATCCGCGAAGCCGTGATCTCCCTCGGTTACCTCGAGCGCGGTGAACTGAGCGAAGAGCAGCTCGACAAGGCTCTCGACGTCACCACCATGACCCGCCCGGCCCACAAGGCCTAGCTTCCGCCCAGCCCGACAGGCCAGCCCGACGGCGGCCGGCACCTTTCCCGCGAAGGTGCCGGCCGCCGTCGTCGTTTCCGCCCATAGAAACCTTCTTGCACTTCTATTAGAAAAGTGCAAAACTTCACTTTGTGGAAAATAGTGCAACTAACGACGGCGGACTCCGGGAGCGCAAGCGCGCACAGACCCGCTCGGCGATCACCGCCGTCGCACGGTCTTTGACGGCCCAGCGCGGACTCAGCGGCTTCACCGTCGAGGAAGCCTGCGAAGAGGCCGGAATATCGCGGCGGACGTTCTTCAACTACTTCCACACCAAGGAAGACGCGGTGATCGGCTCGTTCTCCGACGAGCTTCCCGAAGAGGCGCTGGAGGCCTTCAGCCGAAACCCCGCCCGTGCCACCGGCACGATCTCCGACTCGCTGCTGTCCGCACTGCGCCACTTCACCCTGGCCGTCCTCGAGCGGTCCACCGTCAGCCCTTCGGAGATCCGCCAGCTCATCGCAGCAGTCACGGCCGAGCCCCAGCTCCTGGGCCGGTTGACCCGCGAAGGCGAAGTCCGCGAGCGCCAGTTCGCCGAACTCATCGCCGCCCGGGAAGGCCTCACCGCAGACCACCCCGGGATCATCATGGCCGCCGCGGTCTTCGGCGCGGTCACCAAGAAGACGAGCCAACAGTTCTTTTCCGAAGAGAACACCCGGCCGTACCGCGAATTGCTGGATCAGAACCTGAACGCAGCGCGCGCGCTCTTCGCCCAACCGCTGGACACCAACCCCGTCGAAACCCAGAAGGACCAACCGTGAGTACCACTCTCAAGACCATAGCGGCCGCACCGCTGCTCTTGACCCAGAGAAGGATCTGGATCATTTTCTCGGCGCTCATCGCCGGAATGCTGCTTTCCAGCCTGGACCAGACCATCGTGTCCACAGCCATGCCCACTATCGTCGGCAAGCTCGGCGGCGTGGAGAACCAGGCCTGGATCACCACGGCCTACTTGCTCGCCACCACCATCGTCATGCCGATCTACGGCAAGTTCGGTGACATCCTCGGCCGCCGGAACCTCTTCCTGATTGCCATCGGTTTGTTCACCGCAGCCTCCATCGGTTGTGCCTTCGCCACCGATTTCTGGGGCTTCGTGATTTTCCGCGCCGTCCAGGGCCTGGGCGGCGGCGGACTGATGATCCTGTCGCAGGCCATCATCGCGGACATCGTGCCCGCCAAGGAACGCGGCAAGTACATGGGCCCCCTCGGTGCCATCTTCGGCCTCTCCGCAGTGGCCGGTCCGCTCCTGGGCGGCTTCTTCGTCGATCACCTGACCTGGGAATGGGCCTTCTACATCAACATCCCCGTCGGCATTGCGGCGTTCACGATCGCCTGGTTCACGCTCACCCTGCCGAACAAGAAGGCCGAAAAGCGCATCGACATCATTGGAGTCTTGTTGCTGTCCGCTGCCACGGCCTGCCTGATCTTCTTCACTGATTTCGGCGGCAAGAAGGATCAGGGCTGGGACTCCCCGCTCACTTGGGCCTTCGGCGCCGGCATGGTGCTTGCTGCTTTCCTCTTCGTCCTCGTGGAGCGAAAGGCCAAAGACCCCATCATTCCGCTGAGCCTGTTCAAGAACCGGATTTTCATCAACGCAACGGCCATCGGCTTCACCCTGGGCTTGGGCATGTTCGCAGCGATCGCCTTCGTGCCGACGTTCCTGCAGATGTCCTCGGGCACCTCAGCCGCCGTCTCCGGCCTGCTCATGCTGCCGATGATGGTGGGACTCATGGGTACCTCGATCTATTCCGGTATCCGCATCTCGAAGACCGGCAAGTACAAGATGTTCCCGATCCTCGGAGCGAGCCTCACGATCGTTGCGATGTTGTGGCTCACTACGCTCACCGCGGCGACTCCGATCTGGGTCATCTGCATCCAGCTGTTCATCTTCGGCGCAGGCCTGGGCTTGATCATGCAGGTCATCGTCCTGGTGGTCCAGAACGCGGTCCCGGCCGAGCAGATCGGCACTGCAACGAGCACCAACAACTACTTCCGCGAGGTCGGGGCTTCGTTGGGCGTTGCCGTCTTTGGCTCGATCTTCACCACGCGGCTGGCCGAGTCCCTCACCAAGGCATTCACAGGCGCAGGGGCTTCCGCTGCACAGGCTGCACAGTCCACCAGCAAGCTTGATCCGCAGACCTTGGCCCAACTGCCGGTCCAGGTCAAGGACGCCATCATCAATGCCTATGCCGATTCGCTGGCACCGGTGTTCTGGTACCTGATCCCGTTCATCGCGGCCGCCCTCCTGCTCGCCATCACCCTCAAGCAGATCCCGCTCTCCGACACCGCCGGAATGGTGGCCCGGGGCGAGGCTGTGGGGGGCGAGGAGGCGGAACGCCTTGAAGCCGAACGCATCGGAGGATCCTCTGAGGGGTTCGTCGAGGGGACGGTCGACGGGTCCTTCGACGCAGACGCTGAGCCGGAGCCCGGCCCGGTGGGCGACAACGACGGTGAGCTCGCCCGGCGCTGAAGCCAGGACATGCCCGGCCGACAGGGGCGCCGCAATCTTTGGGGGTTGCGGCGCCCCTGTGGAGTCTGGCATAGGGTCGTCTGGCCTAGGCTGGAACCCATGAGCTCAGAGCCCGAAGAGTCCGCGAACATCAGCCCGGCCGTTCGATGGGGATTAGGGGCAGTCCTTTTCGGCCTTCTGGCCGTCTCCCTAGCCTCGGCCGAGGGCGAATGGTGGACCATCGTCGGCGGTGTTGCCTGCGGTGCCGCCGCGTGCCTCTTCGCTGCCCGCGCGATCGCCGCGGCCCGTCAATCGCGCTGATACGCGACGGCGGAGCCCGGCTCCAGGGCAAGCCGGATGGTTTCGCGGTGGCCGGCACTGATGTCAGGCAACTCGTCCAGGGCAAACCAGCCGACGGCGATTGACTCGTCGTCGTTGACGCGGGCCTCCCCTGAGACATAGCGGCATTTGAAGGCAATATCCAGGAAGTCGCACACGTCACCGTTGGGATACGTGACCGGGCCGATCACGCCGACCGCCAGGATGCGCTCGGTTTCGGCCACTACGGCAGTCTCCTCGAAGATCTCGCGGAGCAAACCCGGGGCCGGGTGTTCCCCTGGTTCCAGCATTCCGGTGATCAGGGTCCAACGGCCGTTGTCGGCCCGTTGGCACAGCAGGACCCGGTTCTCGGCGTCCAGGACCACACCCCGAACGCCGGGTAGCCACAGCGGGTCGTTGCCGATCTTCTCACGGATTTGCAGGATGAATTCCGGGACCGCCACGGCCTAGCCCGCTTTCGTTGAATCAGTCATCACCAACAAGAGCTCTGCCTCCGCTTCCGGATCGGATCCGCCAGTAGGGCGAGTATCCCACCGGCGATGCCCGAATGACAGCCGGCAAGGCTGCTCAAACCGCCGTCTCCGCTTTGCTCTCACGCGGGCAGGGCAAACATCGCCGCAGCGGCACCGGCCAGCATGAACGGCCCGAAGGGTATTGATGATTTCAGGGTTCCCCGCCGGGCAGCGAGGACTCCCAGGCTCCACAGCCCGCCGAAGAGAAACGCCGCAAACGTTCCGGCGAAAACATGCGGCCAACCCAGATAGCCAAGGTAAAGGCCGAGGACACCGGCCAATTTGACGTCGCCGAACCCCATCCCGGGCGGGTACACCAATCGCAGGATGAAGTAGAACACCCACAGCACCGCTCCCCCGGCCACGATTCCCAAGGCGGGCACCCCAAGGAAGGAGGCACCGCCGTCGGGCGCGGACCCTGCCGCTCCGGTGCTGAGGTTCCCTGCCGCTCCGCCGGCGAGGGTGACAGCTATCGCCGCGCCGAGCAGCAACACACCGGCGATGGCATAGGACGGGAACACGATCCGGTTGGGCAACAGGTGGTGACGGACGTCGATGACCGTGAGGCGGGCAGCCATGATTGCAAAGTACACACAAGCTGCGAGCAGCAGCCAGAAGGCCGGGAAGCTGGTCCCCCATAATTCGCCGAGTCGTCGGATCACCCTCGGATGCTATCGGTTTTCTCAAAGCTGCGCCGGTCACGCACCCTTAGACTGTGGATATGGGGCGCTACAGTGCAGAAATCAAGGGCAATGCCGACGCCGACATGTCCTCCACCTTCCGAAACCTCTGCCGTTCCTCCCCGTGGAAATGGACCAGCCTGAGGTTCGAATACGTGGACCTGCCGGGCAACACAGGAGCCACCGTGCGGGCCTGGCTGCGCCGGCCGGGAGCGCTTCGGCTCGAAACCCTCGACGGCGCGTTGCTGCATAGCACCACGGGCATCAACGACTCCCGCGACGGGCTTTACCTCGGTTCCAAGCGCAAGTCCTGGCTGTTGCCTGCCCATTTGGTGACCCCTGTGTACGACTCCGCCGGCTTGGTCCGCCGGCGCCCCGAGGCTGCGTACGGTGAACCGTCCTTCGGAAACGGTCGGCTCGCAGGAGCCCTCGATCCTGTGGAGCTCGCCGGGAATGCGCCAGTGCCGATGGAGTTTCCCGAGTCCAACCGGGTGTCATTCGGCCCCATTCGGGAAGTGGATCACGAGGGGCGCCCGGCCCTTGAAACCATCGCGACGCCGGGATCCAGCTACGTGGCATCTGATGCGGCAACGCCACTCTGTTTCCCGGGACGCACGCTCCTTCGGGTGGACTCGGGAACGGGCGTGTGCGTTTCCAGCCAATCGCTCGACGGCGATACCACCGGCCAGGGGCACTGGATGCGGATCCTGGGGGTGGACGAATACATGCTGGACGATCTGTTCCTCGCCGAATCGATGAACCTCACCGATGTCCGGAAGCACATCAGTTGGGACATCGGCCCCCATTCGTAAGAGCGGTCCCCCACAGGAACGCCCGCTCACATATACCCCCCTTTCGCCCAACGCCCGCTCACCAATACACCCCTCCCGCCCAACGCCCGCTCACCTATACGCCCCTTCCGCCCAACGCCCGCTCACATATACGCCCCTTCCGCCCAACGCCGGCTCACCTATACGCCCCTTCCGCCCAACGCCCGCTCACTTGTCCGGTGGACCTGGTCGACAGATGACAAGCTTTCCCGGCCTTTCCGCTAGGCTTCCCCGATAGCAATCCCTGGGCGTTTCCGCCAGCCTCGGCTATGAACCCAACGGCGTCTATCGCGACACCTGGGGCAACAACGTCCAGGACGTCCAGAGAGTCCGACTCACCCCCGAAGCGTTCATCCGACCCGATTGGAAACTAAAGGTAGACGGCCATGAGGCTACGGCAAAGTTCCTGGGTATGTGAGCGAGCGCCGGGGAAAAACCCGACATACGTGAGCGAGCGTCGACAGGAAACCCGACATATGTGAGCGAGCGTCGTTAGGAAAGGCACAAGGATCGACGGAGGGCCGTGGCCCGGCGAACCCGGCCACGGCCCTCCGCGCAAATGGAGCCTTAGATTTCCGCCCCTTCAAGCAGTTCCGTCACGAGGGCCGCGATCGGCGAGCGTTCGGAGCGGGTCAGGGTGATGTGGCCGAACAGCGGGTGCCCCTTGAGGGTCTCGACGACGGCGGCAACGCCGTCGTGCCGGCCGACGCGGAGGTTGTCGCGCTGGGCGACGTCGTGGGTCAGGACGATCTTGGAGTTCTGGCCGATACGGCTCATGACCGTGAGGAGCACGTTCTTTTCGAGCGACTGCGCCTCGTCCACGATCACGAAGGCGTCATGGAGGGAACGTCCGCGGATGTGGGTCAGCGGCATGACTTCGAGCATCCCCCGGTCCATGACTTCTTCGACGACTTCCTGGCTGACGAGTGCACCGAGGGTGTCGAAGACCGCCTGCGCCCAGGGGTTCATCTTCTCTGCCTCGGAACCGGGCAGATAGCCAAGTTCCTGTCCACCCACCGCGTACAGGGGGCGGAAGACGATCACCTTGCGGTGCTCCCGGCGCTCCAGGACTGCCTCGAGTCCCGCACACAAGGCGAGGGCCGACTTTCCAGTGCCCGCCCGTCCGCCGATCGAGACGATTCCAACGCTGGGATCCATGAGCAGGTCGATCGCAAGCCGTTGTTCGGCTGAGCGGCCGTGCAGTCCGAAGACATCACGGTCGCCCTTGACCAGCCGCACTTGCTTGTCCGCGCCCACGCGGCCCAGGGCGGAGCCCCGGTTCGAGAGCAGCACCAGGCCAGTGTTCACGGGCAACTCGGCCGCTGCCGGGATGAACACCGGTTCGTGCCCGTACAGGGTGGTGATTTCGTCCTCGCTGGCTTCGATCTCTGCCATCCCGGTCCAGCCGGAGTCTTTGACGAGTTCGTTGCGGTATTCGTCCGCGAACAGCCCCATCGCGGAGGCTTTGACGCGCATGGGGAGGTCTTTGGAGACGACCGTGACGTTGTGGCCTTCGTTGGCGAGGTTCTTGGCGACTGCCAGGATGCGGCTGTCGTTGTCTGCGCCGCGGAATCCCGCCGGCAGCACTTCGGTGGACACATGGTTCATCTCGACACGCAGCGTGCCGCCGTCGGATCCGATCGGGATGGGTTGATTCAACCCGCCATGCTCAATGCGCAAGTCATCCAGGAGCCTGAGGGCCTTGCGTGCGAAGTAGCCCAACTCGGGGTCGTGGCGTTTGCCTTCCAATTCGGTGATGACCACGATCGGGACAATGACTTCGTGCTCCGCGAAGCGCAACAGGGCGTGCGGATCGGAAAGCAATACGGAAGTGTCAATCACATAGCTTCGGCCTGTCGGGGTCCCGGACTTTGCAGTCCGCCCACCGTTGGCCCGCTTGGTGCGAGAGGTAGCTGAACTTTCCCCGTCGGAAACGACTACGGGCAGTTGCTCAGAAATAGCCACATCGACTCCAGCCCCGGGCGAACCCGGCTTATTCGTGAGGCGGCTCGGCCGGAAGGCCGGGCGCGGCCCCCCACGTAACTGGTGCGATGATTCGCTCCATCTACTGGCCTCCCCGATCAGCAGGCGGTTTACCTACTGATGGGATTAACGTATTCCCGTGCGATTACATTTCCGGTTAGCCCAAGCGGCGATTCGTGTAGACAACATGTGAACTTCCCGTAAACGGGAGCGCACGCCGAAGGCTCCGTGTCAGGAACCGAAGCGGCGCTGGCGGCCGGCATAGTCCCGCAGGGCCCGCAGGAAGTCGACCTTGCGGAACGCGGGCCAGAGTGCCTCGCAAAAGTAGAACTCGCTGTAAGCGCTTTGCCACATGAGGAAACCGGACAAGCGCTGTTCACCTGATGTGCGGATCACCAGATCGGGGTCCGGTTGGCCGCGTGTGTAGAGAAAACGCGAGATGTCGTCCACGGAAAGCTCATCGGCCAGCTCGGTGATGTTGCGGCCGTGCGCGACGGCGTCGTGCAGCAGTTCCCGCACGGCGTCAACGATCTCGCGCCGCCCGCCGTAGCCGACGGCGACGTTCACATGGAGCCGCTCGCGGATCGGAGTGCGGGCCGTGAGCTTGTTGAGCCGCTCGGCGAGATAGTCCGGAAGCAGCTCGGGCGCACCCATGGCGTGGACCGAGATATCGGCGTCGTCATCCAGGCGATCGAGGGTGTTGGCGATGATTCCCATGAGCAGTTCGAGTTCTTCGCCGGAGCGGTTCATGTTGTCCGTCGAGAGCATGTACAACGTGACGACTTTGACTCCAAGTTCCTGGCACCAGCCGAGGAATTCGTGGATCTTGTCCGCGCCTGCTTGATGGCCCTCGCTGGTTGGAGCGTTGAATTGCCGCGCCCAGCGGCGGTTGCCATCAACCATGACGCCGATATGCCGGGGTATCTTCTCCTGCTCGAGCGAACGAAGCAGTTTGCGCTCGTAGAAGCCGTAGAGGAAGCCGGGCCACTCCATCCGGACACTCACCTGACTTCCTTTGAACAGCACGTGAAAAGCGAAACAAACGACGACGGCGGCTGGCCTGGTTGGCAGCCGGCCCTTCAGCCAAACAACAATCGGCACCTCCGGACTGCTGCCGTAGGCGCACCACCAAGGCTACCTTCCCAAGCTAGGCAGTCGGCACACCTGGGCGAGCGAAAACTAGTCGAAAGCGCGTTACTCCGCAGTAACTTATCCCTACCCGGGTTACGCTTTAACGATGTCGGAGCTGCTCACAACCAAACCAAGGTGGCGCGGCTGGATACATGCTGTGGCCACGCCTTTCGCCATCGCGGCAGGGATCGTCCTGGTGACGCTCGCGCCGACGACAGATCGCAAAATCGCCTCCGCCATCTACGCTTTGACGGGTGTGCTGCTCTTCGGCGTGTCCGCGGTCTACCACCGCGGCAATTGGGAGCCGAAGACCAGGATGGTCCTCAAGCGCCTGGACCACACCAACATCATGTTGGTGATCGCGGGCAGCTACACACCCCTCGCGTGGTCGCTGCTGGAGCGCCCCAAGGCCGTGCTCCTGCTGTGGGTGATCTGGTCCGGAGCGCTGCTGGGAGTGCTATTCCGGGTTCTTTGGACCGGCGCTCCACGTTGGCTTTACGTGCCCATCTACGTCGCACTGGGCTGCGGGGCGTTGTTCTACCTGCCGGAGTTCTTCGCGGCGAACGTCCCGGCCGCAATCCTGATCTGTGTGGGCGGGGCCCTCTACATCGCTGGCGCGGTTTTCTACGGGATCAAGAAGCCCAACTTCAGTCCGTTGAACTTCGGCTTCCATGAACTCTTCCACGCCCTCACGGTGCTGGCCTTCGCCGCACATTTCGCCGCAATCATGATTGCCGTGCTGAGCTAGCCAGCGGCCTCCGTCATCGCGTCAAGGCGCTCCACGAGTTCCTCGACGGAGCGAAGCGGCAGGTCACACACCGTCCCCCGGCACAAATACACCTGTGGTGAGCCGTCCGCGGCAGCAGTCCGGGACTCAAGCAGCGGCACCTCCGGTTCCGTGGCGCGGGACCCGGGCGGCGCGCCGTCGTCGGCCGCTTTTTCGCCAGCCACACCGAGCTGCACCGCCACCACCATGCCCGGGCTCGGCGAGGCCATCAGGGCCCGATGGAGTTCCCGCTGCTTCCGGCCAGGAGGGCCGGATACGGCGGCCTCTATGGGGCCAGCGACGGCCGCCTGTGCAGTCGCAAGCAACCATCCCGCCACCCTAGGCGCCCGCCCGGCTATCAGCGGCAGGAGCGACAGGATGCTGCTTGCCATGGCCCTGTGCTCGTGCGAACCGGAATAAGCCGCATAGCTCAGCAACGCTCCGGCAAAGGCCGCCGCCCCGCTCGGCGCCGCATTGTCGAAGGGGTCCAGGCCCGCGTGCTGGCCCTGCGCGTTGAAAACCTGGGCCGATTCCCCCACAGAATCCGACAGCCTGCCGTCCACGACGAAGCGCGCGCAGGCTCCGCTGATCAGCGCCTCCGCGAACCCGTACCAGCGCCGCTGGCCAGTCACGGCGTAGAGGGCCAGGAGTCCTTCCGCGCAAAACGCGTAGTCTTCCAACAGACCGCTGATCCCTCTTGCAACGCCATCGTGCGAGACTCTGATCAGCACGCCCGTGCCGGTTTTTGAGGTGCCGAGATTTGAGGTGCCCAGTTGAGACGCACCGGGCTTGGATGTTTCGGGGCCGCTCGCCGGACGCCAATGCACGCGCATCAGGTACTCGGCTACGCTTTCCGCGGCAGTCACGAGTTCCGGCCTGTCCAGGACAGCACCGGCTTCGGCAAGGGCCGCGATGGCAAGGCCGTTCCAGCCCGCCACTACTTTGTCGTCCCGCGCCGGCTGGGGGCGGGCCGAGCGTGCGGCGCGCAAGGCGGGCATGACACGGTTCCACAACCGCGATTCCGCGCCGGACAGCCGGCGCCCGGGATGGAGCGGAGATCCCAGCTCCGAGACCGTTCCCGACGGCCCCACGTTCATCAGCCGGGCCACGGCCGCGCCGTCCCCGGGGCCAAGCACGGCCTCGAGGCTCGCGGGAGTCCACAGATAGGACGCCCCCTCGTGATGCACTCCGTCCACCACGGTATCGGCGTCAAGGGAGGAAGCGAGTCCGCCCGGGATTGCGGGATCGCCCACGCCGAGCGAATCCAGCATCCAGTCCGCCACCCGCGACGCCACACTCGCGGCCTCGCCCGCCGGTAGGACCCAGTCGCCCTGGAGCCGGACCCAGTGGACGTAGGCGCGGAGGAGCTGGGCATTGTCGTAAAGCATCTTCTCGAAATGCGGTACGGACCAATCCGCCGTCACGGAATACCGGGCGAAGCCACCGTCGAGCTGGTCGCACAGCGCGGAACGGGCCATCGCGGCGAGAGTGCGGCCCGCCATGTCGCGGGCGGCGTCCGAGGTATCCGAGGGCACGGCAGCGTGCCGAATCAGGAACTCAAGAACGGCCGACGGCGGGAACTTGGGAGCGCCGCCGAAGCCGCCGCCGTCGGGGTCTTCCGAGCGGGCGAGAAGACGCACGGCCTCCGACAGCAGGCTTGTGTCCAGGGTTTCGGACGGCCTGTCGAGGAACACCGCCGAGGCGAGCTGGGCATTAGCCATGCCGGCGGCGAGCCCCCGCGCGTTCTGCTCGACGGCGTCCCGGCGTTCCAGCCATGCCTCGCGGACCGCCTCAAGCACCTGGCGGAAGGACGGCCTTCCGGGCTGTGGCGTTGGCGGGAAATAGGTGCCTGCGTGGAAGGCCAATCCATCGGGCGTCAGGAAGACGGACATCGGCCAGCCACCCTCGCCGCTGATCGCCTGCGTGGCTGCCATGTAGATCGAGTCGACGTCGGGGCGTTCTTCGCGGTCCACCTTGATGGCCACGAAGTGGGCGTTCAGGTAATCGGCGGTGTCCTGGTCCTCGAAGGACTCGTGGGCCATGACGTGGCACCAGTGGCAGGCAGCGTAGCCGATAGAGAGAAAAACGGGAACATCGCGGGCCGCCGCGAACGCGAAGGCCTCATCGCCGAACGGCCGCCAGTGCACCGGATTGTTCGCATGCTGGCGGAGATAGGCGGACGGTTCCGAGCCGAGGGCGTTGGACGCCCCCGGCCATTCCCGGGTGGTGCCCGGGTCAGCGGGCTCCGGAGCCGGCATCGCCGTCGGACTCTTCAACGCCCGGCTTGCCCGGGACGACGCCGCCGGCCACCTCGCCGTCAGTCTCAGCGCCGTCTGTCTCGCCCACGAGGGCCTCTTCAACCTGGGCGCGGTAGCGGACCCGCCGGATCCGGCGGACCATGTCAACGATCAGTAAGGTCGTGAGCACCACGATGAAGGCAGTCAGGACGAAACCCCAGGTCCCCGGGGTCACCTGGTCTTCCGACAAGCCGGGGCGCAGCGACGGGGTCGGGGTAGGCGACGGGGTCGTGGCCAGGGCGATGAGAAAGTGGTGCACGGTTCAAACCTTCTATGGGAGTTTCAGCCGGATGGCGACTTCTACGCTTGATAGAAATCGCCGGCGATCCTATCTTAGCCCTGCGAACAGGTCCTTTTCCGGCAGTTCAGCCGGGATGCGGGAGTGGACCAAGGTGTAGTCCTCCCACGGCCAGGCCCTGCGCTGCATCTCCGGCGACACCGCGAAGAAGAAGCCGAGCGGATCAATCTGCGTCCGATGCGCCCTGAGCGCGTCGTCACGGGCCTCAAAGTAGTCACCGCAATCCACTTGCGTGGTGGTTTGGTGCATCGGCCTCGGCGGAGTGTGGCCTTCCGCGTCGGCTTCAAGCCAGGAGGCCAGGCGTTCGGCATAAGGCGATTGCAGGCCGGCCTCTTCGAGTGCGAAATGCAAGGCACGGAACCGGTCGGGGCTGAAGGCGCGGTCGTAGTACAGCTTGCTGGGCTCCCAGCTTTCGCCTGTCCCCGGGTAGCGGTCCGGGTCACCGGCAGCGTGGAAAGCTTCAACGGCAACCTTGTGGGCCATGATGTGGTCCGGATGCGGGTAGCCGCCGTTTTCGTCGTAGCTCACTATGACGTGCGGCTTGAAGTCGCGGACCAGGCGGACCAGCGGTGCCGCCGCCCGCTCAAGGGGCTGAAGCGCAAAGCAACCGCTGGGCAGGGGTGGCAACGGATCGCCGTCGGGCAGTCCGGAATCCACGAAACCCAACCACCGCTGCTTGATGCCCAGGACCGAGGCAGCTTGCTTCATTTCCAAGCGGCGCGCGCCTGCCATGTCCCGCTTCGGGTGCGGAGCAGACTCCATGGCGGGGTTCTGGATGTCCCCTCGGGAACCGTCGGTGCACGTAGCCACCATGACTTCCACGCCGGAAGCCGCATACATCGCCATGGTTGCCGCACCCTTGCTTGACTCGTCGTCCGGATGTGCGTGGACGGCGAGCAGCCGGAGCTGCGTGTCGGGGCTGGTGGATGTGCTCATCCGGTACGGTTCCTCTTTCCGGGTAATGCTGTTCTGGGTTTGCTGATGGCTGTGTACTGATCCGGCATTCCTAACGCGTGCGACTCCGCTGTGTGCGAGGAGGCGCCGGAAGCCCACTAAACTGGGTGGGTGACTTCGGAAGACCCATCGGGCACGGCGCTGCCGGCAACTACCAGCCTAGCCAATCGCTACGGCAGCCAAAAGCGCGCCTTCGGAGGGAAAACCAAACGGATCATCGTCATTGCCGTCCTCCTCGTGGCGATCGGGCTCTTGTTTTGGGTCACCACGTCGTCCTCGCAGTCGTCTGTGTCCTTCAAGGACATCGGCTACAGCACCACCGACGCCACCCAGCTGTCGGTCGATTTCCAGGTCACCAAGAACCCCGATGCCACCGCAAAATGCGCGGTCAAGGCGATGGACTCCAAATTCGCGGTGGTCGGCTGGAAAGTCGTCGAGATCGGCCCGAACGCCCCCAAGGCAGGCGCCGACGGCGGCCAGACAACCGCCCAAAGGACCACCCTTCGCACCGAGTCCGAGGCCGTGTCCGCCGTCGTGGACAACTGCTGGATTGTTGACAGCAGCAAATAGCAAAGGTGTGACCCGCGACTCAGTGAGCTTGGGTTTGTCCACAGGATTGACTACACTGGATCAATACCTTAACCCCGCTGAGTTGGTTGCTGAGTTCCACGAGTGGCCTGCACCGGCGGGGTCTTTGCTTGTCAGATCCATAAGGAGAAGTCCGTGTCGACCACCAACAGCGCGCCTGCAGCTTGGCTTACCCAGGACGCATTTGACCGCCTGAAGGCAGAGCTGGACCGCCTTTCCGGCCCTGGCCGTGCGGAGATCGTACAGAAGATCGAAGCCGCCCGTCAGGAAGGCGACCTCAAGGAAAACGGCGGTTACCACGCCGCGAAGGAAGAGCAGGGCAAGATCGAGGCCCGCATCCGCCAGCTGACCGCGCTGCTGCGCGACGCCCAGGTGGGCGAGGCTCCGGCCGATGACGGAATCGTCGAGCAGGGCATGGTCGTCGTCGCCCGCATCGCCGGTGACGAAGAGACTTTCCTGCTCGGATCCCGCGAAATCGCCGGCGATTCCGATCTCAACGTCTTCAGCGAGAAGTCCCCGCTGGGCGTGGCGATCATGGGCCACAAGGAAGGCGACAAGATCAGCTACGTCGCCCCCAACGGCAAGGAAATTCCGGTGGAGATTGTTTCCGCCAAGCCGTTCGCCGGCTGATAGTTCCGCGAAACAACGACGGCGGCCCTCCCTTCGCGGGGAGGGCCGCCGTTGTTGTTTCCCCCAAGTAGCTCGCAGTTGTTGTCGTTAAGAGGCCTCTTAACGACGGTTTCCAGGTTGACGGTGATGGAGACGTCGCCCATGCTGATCGCGCCGCCCACGCGGGTGTGGTCCAGTCCGGTCACATTGGCATCGTTTTCGGCGATGATGCGGGCGATGGTGGCCAAGGAACCGGGCCGGTCATCCAGCATCATGCGCACGGTCATGTAGCGTCCCGCCGCCGAGAGGCCGCGCTGGATCACCTTGAGCATCAGCATGGGATCGATGTTGCCGCCTGACAGGATGACGGCCGTGGTTCCGGGGTTTTCGATCTTGCCGTCCATGAGGGCCGCGACGCCGACGGCACCGGCCGGCTCGACCACCATCTTGGCGCGCTCCAGCAGGAAGATGAGCGCCCGGGCCAAGGAGTCTTCGCTCACGGTCACGACGTCGTCCACGAGTTCGCGGATGATGCTGAACGGCAGCTGGCCGGGGCGACCGACGGCGATGCCGTCCGCCATGGTGGAAACCTTCTTGAGGGGCACCAAGGCATCAGCGGCGAGCGACGGCGGGTAGGCGGCCGCGTTCTCGGCCTGCACGCCGATGATCCGGATCTCGCGTCCCAGTTCCCTGGCCCTTGCTTTGACGGCCACTGCGACGCCGGCGAGCAGGCCGCCGCCGCCAACTCCCATGAGGATGGTGTCGACGTTGGGGACCTGATCCAGGATTTCGAGACCGACGGTGCCCTGGCCCGCCACGACGTCGACGTTGTCGAAGGGGTGGACGAAGACGGCGCCTGTTTCGTTCGCGTAGCGCTGCGCTTCAGCCAGGGCCTCATCGACGTTGTGTCCGTGCAGGACAACTTCGGCGCCGTGGCTGCGGGTCGCAGCAAGCTTCGGAAGCGCAACGCCAAGCGGCATGTAGATCCGTGCCTTGATTCCCAGGCTTTTCGCCGCCACAGCAACGCCTTGCGCGTGGTTGCCTGCCGAAGCCGCGACCACACCGCGCTTCTTTTCCTCAGGAGACAGGCGCGCCATCCGCACGTAGGCACCACGGACCTTGAAGGAACCTGCCCGCTGGAGGTTCTCGCATTTGAAGAAGACCTCTCCGCCTACCATGGCTCCCAGGGCCCGCGAGGACTCGATGGGGGTCTTGGTAATAATGCCCTCGAGCAGCTCCCGCGCCTTAAGGACATCGTCCAGGGTGACGGGCAGGGTATCGAGGGTATTCACGGGTTATTCTCCTTTGTTGGTGTGCTCTGCGGCATCCTTGGGGAATGTCCGTTCCGCAGCCGCGTGCTGACCTGCGGCACCTTCGCCGCTGTTGGACCGTGCGCCCGCGTTGGCGCCGGGACGGTGGATTTCCTTGATACTGGGGTCCTCAACGGAATCCCGTAGTGCAATCCCTGCGCCGGCGTACGCCGTCATCAGTCCTTCATCATGTTCCCACGTCCGGGCGGCAATATAGCGAACCGCCGTATTTGCTACGGCGAGGAGCGGGACGGCAAAGAGCGCTCCCGGGATTCCGGCGAGATAGGAACCGGCTGCGACGGACAAGATCACGGCGACAGGGTGCAGCGATACGGCTTTGCCCATGATGAGCGGCTGGAGGATATGGCTTTCGAGCTGCTGCACGAACAACACGATGGCCAGCATGACAAGCGCGTTGACGGGACCATTGGCCACCAAAGCCAGGAGCACGGCGATGGCTCCCGTCACGAGGGCACCGACCACCGGGATAAATGAACCGATGAACACCAGGACACCCAGCGGCAGGGCAAGGGGAACCTGGATAATCGCTGCGCCGACGCCGATCCCCACAGCGTCCACGAACGCCACGAACATCTGGATGCGCACGTAGCTGACCATGGACGACCAACCGCGTCGGCCGGCGCCGTCGGCCGCCGCGCGTGCCGTCCTGGGCAGGAGCCCGACGATGAACCGCCAGATCCTGGATCCTTCCAGAAGGAAGAAGATCAGGATGAAAAGGGCCAGGACCATCCCCGCGGCGAAATGTCCGGCGGTACTACCGAACGACAGGGCACCACTGAGGATGCTGCTGCTGTTGTTCTGCAGGGCCGAGGCGGCGCTCTGGATGTAGGTGTCGATCTGGTCCGCCGTGAGATGCAGCGGCCCGTCAGCGAGCCACACCTGGATTTGCTGGACGCCGGTGAGCGCTTCCTGCCACAACTCGCCGAATCCCACAGCGAGCTGCCGGCCCACCAACGCCAGGGCTCCCGCAATAACACCGAGGAATCCCACCACCGTGATGGCAACAGCCGCTCCATGCGGCATCCTGAACTTCCGGAGCCACCCCGTGACCGGATAGAGCAAGCCGGCAAGAAGGGAGGCGACCATGAGCGGGATGATCAGGAAGCTGACCTTCCCCAACAGCCAAATAAGCGCTCCAACCACCACCAATATGAGGCCCACCCGCCAGGCCCAGGCGGCAGCGATCCGCACTCCGTACGGGATGTCCTGCGCAATGTGATGCTCGGACACCGGCCTTGGCACGGTCGAAACGGGGTCACTTGATGGCGTGGCGTCCTGCACTGGCGTCATTCCCCCATAATTCCGCAGGGAGTGCCGGATAGGAAACCCAACTACAGCGCGCCCACGATTCCCCACCTCATGGTGAAGGTCTCCCCTGGTTCAAGCCACCGGAGGCCCTCCCCCGAGTTGAAGGCGTTCGCCGGACCGGTCATGGGCTCGATCGCAACGGCTTTCGAGCGGCCCGGAAAAGTATCCGTGACGAAAACATGGACGTAGGCGCAGTTTTCGTCCTGCTCCAAGGAGACGCTGCGGCCATCCGGCGCCGACAGCGTTTGGCGTGCGATGCCGCCGTCGAACTCCAGATCCGTGAACGCCACATCGATATCCAGGCCGCCCACACTCCGGCCGCCGCCGAGATCAAAATCGCCGTCGACAGGCACCGAGCTCCGCGGGATCAGCCGCTCGTCGGCCACGAGCCGTGTGCCGGCGTGGACAGTCAGGGCCATCTCTTCCGGCGGAACGTCCCCCAAGCGCAAGTACGGGTGTGCCCCGAGCACGAAGGGCGCGGGGGCCGCCGAATCGTTGATGAAACTCTGGGAGACCCGCATCGCGAGTCCGGCGTCGATCTCGTAACGTACCTGGTGCCGGGCCAGGAAGGGGTAGCCATGCTGCGGGAAGATCACGGCTTCGAGGGTCACGGAGAATTGGTCTTCCGCCACGAGGGCGTAGGACGAGTTGCGCAGGAGCCCGTGGCTCGCGTTGTTGCGGGACACCTCCGTGATGTCCAGTTGCTGCTTCTTGCCGTCGAGGTACCAGATCCCGTCCTCGATGCGGTTGGCCCAGGGGGCCAGGGTAATTCCGGTGGCGCCGGGAGGTAGTTGCCCGTCGCCGTAGCTCTCGGTGAGCTGGACGCCGCCGCGGCTGAACAACCGCAAGCCTGCAGCGAGCTCGGTGACGACGGCGAGTGCGTCACCGCGGCGGATCTCGAATTGGCGTCCGCTGGCAAAGCGGCGGGATATGGTCTCTTCGCCCGGCGCGGAAAACGGTGTGGTGGGAGGCATGGCACCACCGTACTGCATCCTGCGTGTTGCTTGGCTCGAACCCCTCAATGTTCAATTTTGTTAGTTATTTTGCCTTTTTGAGCACTCTGTGGCACCATAAATCCATGACTCGCCTTACCAGCACACGCCTCGCCGATGGCCGGGAGCTGATCTATTTCGACGACGCCGGCTCACCGGAGCGCGACCCCGGCTCGCTGACGGATCACCGTGAGCTGCCGCCGCGAGCCGATCCGGGCGAGTTGCGCTACGACGCGCTCAGCGGTGAATGGGTTGCCGTCGCCGCACACCGACAAAGCCGCACCCATCTGCCGCCCGCGGACCAATGCCCGATCTGCCCCACTACTCCCGCGAACCCTTCGGAAATTCCCGCGCCGGACTACGACGTCGTGGTTTTCGAGAACCGCTTCCCGTCATTGGGCCCGGCGGTCGGGACGATTCCAGGCACCCCTGTTTGGGGAACTACAGGCCCCGCCTACGGCCGCTGCGAAGTTGTCTCGTTCACGCCCAGCCACACCGGATCTTTTGCCGAGCTTGGCGAAACCAGGGCTCGCACGGTCATTGAGGCTTGGGCGCACAGGACCGAGGCGCTCAGCGCGCTCCCTGGAATCCAGCAGGTGTTTCCTTTCGAAAACCGGGGTGCGGACATTGGCGTAACGCTCCACCACCCGCACGGACAGATCTATGCCTACCCCTACGTCACGCCGCGGGCGGCAAGCCTTGGCGCCGCTGCCCGCCGGCATTTCGACAACTCCAAGGGCCGGGAATCGCTGACGTCCTCGATCCTCCAGGCCGAACGGCAGGACGGGAGCCGCATGGTGCTCGAAGGCGAGCACTTCAGTGCCTACGTGCCGTTCGCCGCCCGCTGGCCGCTGGAGGTGCACCTCGTCCCGCATCGTCAGGTTCCGGACCTCGCAGCCTTGAGCGGCGAAGAACGCGACGAACTGGCCCACGTCTACCTTGAGTTGCTCAAGCGCATGGACTCCCTGTATCCAACTCCCACGCCGTACATTTCCGCGTGGCACCAGGCACCCCTCGATGCTGCCTTGAGGTCGTCCGGCCACCTGCACCTGCAACTCACCTCCCCGCGCCGTGCCGCCGACAAGCTCAAGTACCTTGCCGGTTCCGAAGCGGCCATGGGAGCCTTCATCAACGACACCACGCCCGAATCCGTGGCAGAACGGCTGCGCGCCGTCGCCAGCGATTCGCAGCGCGCTATTCCCGAAGGGGCACCAGCATGACCTCCACTCCCGACGCCCCGGTCTTGAGCGAGCTGTCCGGGCTTTTCGAGTCCACTTTCGGTTCAGCCCCCGACGGCGTATGGCAGGCACCGGGACGCGTGAACCTGATCGGCGAGCACACCGATTACAACGAGGGTTTCGTGTTGCCTTTCGCAATCGACAAGACCGCGAAGGTTGCAGTCCGGATCCGCCGTGACTCACGCGTCCGGCTGCTGTCCACTTTCGGCGGCCAGGGCCTGGTCGAAGCCGACGTCGACATGTTGGTTCCGGAAGCGGCCAAGGGCTGGACGAAGTATCCGCTCGGTGTGGCCTGGGCCTTGCAACAGCGCGGCATCCTTGTCCCGGGCTTCGATCTCCTCATGGATTCGGATGTCCCCCTTGGCGCGGGACTGTCCTCCTCGCACGCCATCGAATGCGCAGTCATCTCGGCCCTCAATGAGCTGACTGGTGCGGGACTTGGCGCCGAAGACATGGTCCTGGCAACGCAGAAGGCCGAAAACGACTTCGTGGGCGCCCCCACCGGAATCATGGACCAGTCGGCGTCACTTCGCGGGTCAAAGGGCCATGCGGTCTTCCTGGACTGCCGCGACCAAAGCGTACAACTGGTCCCCTTTGACGCCGAGGAAGCCGGGCTCGTGCTGCTGGTCATCGACACCAAGGTTTCCCATTCGCATGCGGACGGCGGCTATGCCTCGCGTCGGGCTTCCTGCGAATTGGGCGCCCAGGTACTGGGGGTCCCGGCCCTTCGAGACGTTGGCATCGGCGATCTGGAGGAAGCCAGCGGCCTCCTGGACGGCACGACTTTCCGACGTGTGCGGCACATCGTCACGGAGAACGACCGCGTGTTGCAGACCGTGGAACGACTCACCACGGACGGACCCGCCCATATCGGCAGGCTCCTGGATGCGAGCCATGCGTCCATGCGGGACGACTTCGAGATCTCGTGCCCGGAACTGGATCTCGCAGTGGAAACTTCCCGTGCCCATGGCGCCATCGGTGCCCGGATGACGGGAGGCGGTTTCGGCGGCTCGGCTATCGCCCTCACCCCGGTGGGCCACGAGCAAGAGGTACGCGACGCCGTCGTACGCGCCTTCGCGGCGGCCGGTTTCACGACGCCGGACATCTTCACCGTGACCCCGGCCGCCGGGGCCAAACGCCTCGCCTGACTGCAGTGCATTCGCCGCCTTCGGCGAGCAGGCCCCGGCGTAAGCTGGGGGCATGACTGAGGCCGTCATCGTTTCCACCGCCAGAAGCCCCATTGGACGGGCCTTCAAAGGGTCCCTCAAGGACGAACGTCCCGATGACCTCGCGGCGGCGATGGTGACTGCTGCGCTGGCAAAGATTCCGGCATTCGATCCGGGAGCACTCGACGGCCGTGGCCTCGATGACCTCTACCTTGGCTGCGCCGAGCCCAGTGGCGAAGCGGGTTCGAACATGGCCCGGGTGGTGACCGTCCTGGCAGGCCTGGACACTGTCCCCGCGGCCACGATCAACCGCTTCTGCGCCTCGAGCCTGCAGACCCTGCGGATGGCCTTCCACGCGATCAGCTCCGGGGAAGGCCATGCCTTCGTCTCGGCGGGGGTCGAGTCGGTGTCCCGTTACCAGAACTGGGTCGGCGCAGGGGAAACGGACACCAGCCTGCATAACCCCCTGTTTGAAGCGGCGCGTGCCCGCACGGCGGCCCGGGCCGCGTCCAACACCCCGTGGACGGATCCCCGCATGGGCGGACGGATGCCGGATGTCTACATCGCGATGGGACAGACTGCCGAAAACGTCGCCACGAGCCACGGAATCAGCCGGGCGGAACAGGATCTGTGGGCGGTCCAGAGCCAGAACCGGGCTGAGGCGGCGATTGCCTCCGGTTTCTACGCCCGGGAGATCACGCCGTACACCCTCAAAGACGGCACAGTGGTGGAGCGCGACGATTCACCCCGCGCCGGCGTCACCCTTGAAGCTGTCGGCGCCTTGGAGCCGGTCTTCCGCAAGGAAGGGACCGTGACCGCGGGGAATGCATGCCCGCTCAACGATGGCGCCGCCGCCGTGGTGGTCATGAGCGATTTCAGGGCCCGGGAGCTGGGCCTCGAACCGCTGGCACGCATCGTCTCGACAGGCGTCAGCGCACTTTCCCCGGAGCTCATGGGCATGGGACCCGTGGAATCGTCCCGCCGGGCCCTGGCGTTCGCGGGGCTAAGCATGGCAGACATTGACCTCGTGGAGCTCAACGAAGCCTTCGCCGTCCAGGTGGTGGCGAGCGCCCGCGAACTAGGCATCGATCCCGGGAAGCTCAACGTCCATGGGGGCGCCATCGCCCTTGGCCACCCCTTTGGCATGACAGGTGCCCGAATGACCACCACCTTGCTCAATGGCCTCCGCGAACGGGATGGCACCTTGGGACTGGCGACCCTGTGCGTCGGTGGCGGACAGGGCATGGCGGTGGTCTTCGAGCGGCTGTCGTAGCCGCTCGAAGACCACCCAGCGTTAGTCGTCGCCGCGCAGGATCGCCAGCAGGCGGATGATCTCCACGTAGAGCCACACGAGCGTGACGGTCAGGCCGAAAGCGGCCGTCCAGGAGTATCTCTCCGGAGCGCCCTGCCGGACACCCTGCTCGATGCTCGTGAAGTCCATGACCAGGGAGAACGCGGCCAGGCCGATAGCCAGGATGCCGATGAAGACGCCCAACGGGATGCCGAAGATGTGCACGCTGCTGCTCAGGCCGAACGGCGACTGGACGGCGCCGGTCCACACCAGGACCATGTTGATGACAGCGAAGACGAGGTAGCCGAGCGTGGCGATCATGAAGAAGCGAATTGCCTTGGGGGTGGCGCGCACCTTGCCGCTCTTGAAGAGAGCCAACGTCACTCCGAACACAGCAAGGGTACCGATGACTGCCTGCAGGCCGACTCCCGGGAACATGCCATCCAGGAGGCGGGTCAGGCCTCCGAGGAACAAGCCCTCAAGGCCGGCGTAAGTCAGGATCAGCGCCGGGGACGGCTGCTTCTTGAAGGAGTTGACCATGGCCAGGGCGAAGCCGCCCAGCGCGCCGACAATCATGAGGAGACTTGCCGTGCCCGGAGCCACGAACAACGTGACGGCTGCGCCAAGCAACAGCACTGCAAGGCAGGCCGCGGTCTTGACGATGACGTCGTCGAAAGTCATACGGCCGGTCTCAACCGGACCGGCTGCGGGCTGGTTGTACATCTGCTGCAGCTGATCGCTGGTCATCTGCGGCTGTGCCGCCCAGGCGGGCTGGCCGTACTGGTTCTGGCCGTGGGAGTAGCTGGGAACAGGCGGAGCCTGTGTGGCTCCACGGAAATTCTTTCCGTTGAAGATCGGGTTGCCGCCGAGTGCCATGGTGGGTGTCCTTCTTGCTGTGGGTGCGAAGTGATAGTTCACGCTACCAATTCCCACGCTTGGTCCGCACCGAAAGTTCCACCGCCGCTGATGCCGGCACCCTGTTTGTTGTGAGGGTGCCGGCACATTCGGCTATCCGACGCCGAGGTACGCTTCCTTGACCGCCGGGTTGGCGAGCAGTTCCTTGCCGGTTCCCCTGTGCGTAATTGACCCGGTTTCCAGGACAAAAGCACGGTGGGCACGGGCGAGGGCCTGGTTGGCGTTTTGCTCCACCAGAAGCACCGTGGTGCCTTGATTGTTGATCTCGGTGACGATCTTGAAGATCTGGCGGATGAACTGCGGAGCGAGCCCCATGGAAGGTTCATCCAGCAGCAAGAGCTTCGGATTGGACATCAGCGCCCGGCCAATCGCGAGCATTTGTTGTTCGCCACCGCTCATGGTGCCGCCTAACTGCTTGATGCGCTCCTTCAACCGTGGAAACAGGTCGAAGACGCGCTCCAAATCGTCTGCCACCTTGGTCCGGTCCTTGCGGCCGTAGGAACCCATGTCAAGGTTCTCCTCCACCGTCATGCCAGGGAAGATTCCGCGTCCCTCAGGGGCTTGCGAAATTCCTTGGACGACGCGGATGTGCGCTTTCATCCTGGTGATGTCCTGGCCGGCGAAGGTGATGGAGCCGGCCGAGGGAGCCAGCAATCCGGAGATGGTCCTCATCGTGGTGGTTTTGCCGGCACCATTGGCACCGATGAGCGAGACGATTTCGCCCTCATCCACGCTGAATGACATGTCCGAAATGGCTTGGATCCGGCCGTAGTGGACGGAAACGTTCTTCAGCTCAAGCAAGGTCATCTTCAGGCTCCCCGAGATAGGCGGAAATAACTTTCGGGTCGTCGCGGATAATCTTGGGCAAGTCATCCGCGATCTTTTTCCCGAACTCCAGGACCACGATCCGGTCAGTCACCCCCATGACCAACTTCATGTCGTGCTCAATGAGCAGGACCGTGTAGCCGTCGTCACGGATGGTCCGGATCAGGGCCATGAGTTCTTCTTTTTCCGCGGGATTGAACCCGGCCGCAGGCTCATCCAGGCACAGGACCTTCGGGTCTGTGGCGAGTGCCCGCGCGATTTCCAGGCGACGCTGGTACCCATAAGGAAGGTGCCGCGACAAGAAATGGGCATGATCAGCGATGCCCACGAACTCAAGCAATGCCATGCCGCGTTCAATCGCGGTTTTCTCTTCCCGGACATGGGTGGGCAGACGCAGGAGTGCCCCGCCGACACTCGTGCGGTGGCGTGCATCGAGGCCGACAACCACGTTTTCCAACGCTGTCATCTCACCAAAAAGACGGATGTTCTGGAAGGTCCTCGCCAAGCCCCGCCTGGTGATCCGGTGCTGCGGCAGTCCGTTGAGCAATTGGCCTTCCAGCAAGACCTTTCCGGACGTCGGCTTGTACACGCCTGTCATGGCGTTGAAACACGTGGTTTTACCGGCACCGTTAGGACCGATCAAGCCGAGGATTTCGCCTCGGTTGATATCGAAAGTGACATTGTCCAAGGCCGTCAGGCCACCGAACTTAATCGTCAGGTTTTGGACCTGGACCAAGGCTTCGCCCACCTTGGTGACAATGTCCCTCTCAGGGGCCACCTTCACGGCGACCTCAAGGTCCACACCTTGTTCCTTGAGTGCTTCCACATCAATGTCCGGTTCAATTGCTTCACTCATTGTCAGCCCCCTTTCCCGGTTCCAAAACGACTTTGCCCGAAGCAGGGATGTCGCCTACGGCGCCCTTGAGCTTGTTGTAAGCCAAGCGTCCGTAGGCGAGGAGGCTCTGGCGTGCCGGCAGGAGGCCGCCGGGGCGGAAAATCATGATGACCACCAGCGCTGCACCAAAGATCAAATACTTGAACTCCGCAATCGCAGTAAAGCGGAGCGGAATATATGCCACCAACGCACCGCCAAGAATCGCACCAACCTTGTTCCCCGTGCCCCCCATGACAACAGCAGCAACGAACAGGATCGAGGTGGCGATGTCGAATTTCTGGTTGTTCACAAAACCCACCTGGCCGGCGAACAAAGCACCCGAGAGTCCGCCCACGGAAGCACCAATCGCGAAGGCCCACACCTTGTACTTGAACGTCGGGACGCCCATGATTTCCGCGGCGTCTTCATCTTCACGGATGGCAATCCACGCGCGTCCCACGCGGCTGCGCTCCAGGTTTCCGGCGGCCAACAGCACCAGAATGATGATGGTCAGCGTCAACCAATACCACGGAGTTCCGCTCGAGTTCAGGAAGATCGGTTGGCCGCTTGAATCCGTTCCCGGGGGATGGCCGACATTCTGGAAACCAACCTGGCCCTTCATCGCCGGGATGATAGTGGCCAGAATGCGCACGATCTCGCCGAAGCCGAGCGTGACGATAGCCAGATAGTCGCCGCGGAGGCGAAGAGTAGGCACACCCAGGACCACGCCGAAGAACATGGCGACCGCCATCGCCAGCGGAAGCGTCCACAAGTAGGGAATGTGCACATAGGGAGAATCCGGGCTGGTAAACATTGCTGCCGTGTAGGAACCCAGGGCAAAGAATGCCACGTAGCCCAAGTCAAGGAGGCCCGCATAGCCCACCACTACGTTCAAGCCCACAGCCACCAGGGCATAGACGGACATTTGCGCGAGTGCAATTTGCCAATTGTTGCCCGGTTCCGTCGTGATCAGCGGCGGATTGAGTATGGGAAGCAAGTACGCAATGACCACGACGACGATCAGGATCAGCCATTGGGTTTGGCGCGGGAGCGCATTCCATTTGTCGCTTAGTCCGGGGAACCAGCCTTTGCGCTGCCGCATCTTGGCTTCGCGGTCGGCAATCTCCTGTGCTGAAGCATCATCGGGAATAAGCGTGGGGCCGTCTGTTGTGCTCATGCCTTACTCTTTCCTAGCGAGCTACCCAAGACACCTTCGGGTCGCACAATCAATACCAACACCAGGACCACGAACGCGACAACGTCCGTCCATTGGGAGCTGCCCAGCAGCACCTGGCCGTAGTTGCCAATCAAACCGATCAGCAGGCCGCCCAGCAAAGCACCGCGCACATTGCCGATGCCTCCGAGGACAGCGGCCGCGAAAGCCTTGACGCCGAGGATGAATCCGCCGTTGTATTGCACGCCGGACGGGATTTTCATGACGTAGAACAAGGCAGCTGCTCCGGCCAGGATCCCGCCGATGATAAAGGTGGTCACGATGATCTTTTCCTTGTTGACACCCATCAAGGTTGCGGTGTCAGGGTCCTGCGCCACGGCACGGATGCCTCGGCCGGTACGGGACCGCCTAATGAACTGATCAGTGGCGATCATGAGGATAATCGCAGCGACGACAATAACCACCTGCTGCGAATCGACGATGGTCCCGAAGACGTCGAAAATTGCGAGCGGCCGGAACATCGTCAGCGCAGCCTCCGGGCTCGGTCCGCGCCACCAGTAGATGGTGTACTGAATGGCGAAGGAAACACCGATGGCGGTAATCAAGAATGCCAGGCGGGGCGCCTTGCGCTGTCGCAAGGGTTTATACGCCACCCGTTCCACGATCACTGCCATCAACGCAGAGGCGATAATGGCGACGACGAGGGCGAGGACAAGGTTTCCCACGATGGCCCAAAAACCCAGCCTCGGAGCAGAGGGGCCGAAATTCAGGGCGCTGAGGGTAAAGAACACTCCGTAACAGCCCGTGATGAACACTTCGGAGTGGGCAAAGTTGATGAGGTTGAGAACGCCGTAGACGAGGGTGTAACCGAGGGCAACCAACGCGTAAATTGCCCCGAAGGTCAACCCGTCAAAGGTTGAACTCCAGAAGTTTTGGGTGAACGAGTTTACGTCGAAGGTGATCCACGTGTCGTCCAC
Source organism: Arthrobacter sp. 2RAF6 (assembly GCF_052115205.1). Lineage (NCBI taxonomy): Bacteria > Bacillati > Actinomycetota > Actinomycetes > Micrococcales > Micrococcaceae > Arthrobacter > Arthrobacter sp. 2RAF6. The sequence goes on from NZ_JBFRGF010000004.1 coordinate 139,336, forward strand.
GGGAACCGAGTGGAGCAGGTTGGGAATTACTTCACTAATCATGGCACTTCCTGATGTAATCAAAAGAAATGCTGGGGGTCGGCATGGATGCTAACCCCCAGCATTCATCTGGGCTCGGTGCTATTTTCCGATGACGCCGATGGGAACGATCTTGCCGTTCTCAACTTTGTAGCCGTAAACATCAGGCGTTGCCAGTTCGCCGGTTGCATCCCACTTGTAGTGCTTCGACAGGCCGTCTGCATCGTAGGACTTGACCCACGAAAGAAGGTCCGCGCGGGACTGCTTGCCCTTGTCGATACCTGAGAGCAGGACCGTGGCTGCGTCGTAACCTTCAATGGAGTAGGTTCCGGGCTCAGCGTTGGCCAGCTTCTTGTACTCGGACTCGAAGCTCGGGATCAGCTCGCCGGGGATGCAAGGGCAGGTGAAGTACGAGTTCGACGACGCGTCGCCCGCCTGCTTGATGAACTGGTCATCCTTGACGCCATCCGGACCCACGAAGGAGCCGGTGAATCCCTTTCCAACCAGCTGCTGGTCGAAGGGAGCACCTTCTGCGTAGTAGCCGGCGTAGTAGACGGTGTCTGCCTTGGCGTTCATGATCTTGGAAATCACGGCCGAGAAGTCCTTCTGGCCGGTGACGACCTTGTCGGACCCCACCATCGCGGAGCCAAGGGCCGCGGACGTTGTGGTTCCCAAACCGATGCCATAGTCAGAGTCGTCCTGGACGAGGTAGACCTTCTTTGCCTGCAGCTTGTCCGTGAGGAACTTCGCCGCCGCCGGACCCTGGACGGCGTCATTGCCGAGGGCGCGGAAGAAAGTGGTCCAGCCGTTCTTCGTCAGGCTCGGGTTGGTTGCGGAGGGCGTGATGTGCACCAAGCCCTTCTGCTCGAAGATGTTGCCGGTGGCCTTTGATTCTCCCGAGAAGGGCAAGCCCACCACTCCGATGATGTCCGCCTCGGACACGATCTGCGTCACCGGGCCAGTGGCCTTGTTCGGATCGCCTTCAGTATCGAATTTCTTGAACTGGACCTGGCAACCGGGGTTCGCGGTGTTGTGCTGGTTGATGGCCAGCTGGATGCCGTTGAAGATGTTGATACCCAGCTGGGCGTTGGGTCCTGTCTCGGCACCGGCATAGGCAAGGGTGGTGGTTGACGGGCAATTCGCTTTGCCATCGCCTGCAGGCAAAACAGCTCCGCCAGGAACGTCGACTTTGGAAATTGCAGGGATATTGATCCTGCCGCCGCCACCTGAGGTTTCAGTGCCGCTAGGAGCGGTCTGATTCGCACAGCCCGCCACTAGCATGCCAAGGGTGGCTGCCGCTGCAATCGCCGAAATGACTTTCTTCCTGTACATAAATAGCCTCCGCGGTGCGTCTGATTCGTGGTCATTCGCCCGAAGTCACTTTCACTTCGAACATGTTCCATGAGAGTACTACCAAATATGTGTCCTAGAACACATATATGCAGGTCAGGATCTAATAACGGTGGATCGCCACCCTGCACGGACAGACCTTCGCATGAACGCGGGGTTAAATTCCTGTCACGGCACAGGCTGGCGCAACAAGGGAGGCGGCACGGTTCGCATCCCGCGTGCGTGCCCCAGGTGGGACTCGAACCCACAACACGCGGATTTTAAGTCCGCTGCCTCTGCCAATTGGGCTACTGGGGCGCCCGGACAATGGTAACCCAGTGCACTCCCCTCTTTGGTCTCCTAGAGCCCTCCGAATGGCGTGGCATAACGAAAGGTTCCGCTGACGCCGTCGGGCCATGCTTTGAGGGGAACCAGCTGGAAATGGTCTCCCCACCCGGCGTCGGGGGCCATCACCCCCAACTTTCGGGCGGGCAGAAATCCGAAGCGCGGATAGTACGCGGTACTGCCCAGCAGGGCTATGCCCGGTTCGCCCGCATCGTCGGCCCGTCGCGCGGTTTCCCGCAAGAGCGCAGATCCGATGCCGCGCCGCTGCAGGTGCGGCTGGACGCTGATCGGCCCCAGCCCCAAGAGCCGGAGCTCCCCGATCCAGCCGCGGGTACTGATGACGTGGCCTACGATCTCACCGGCTATCTCGGCCACGATGCTGAACTCCGGCAGGTACTCGTCGCAGTCGAAGAGTTCACGCAGCAGCGTCACTTCGGCCGGGACTCCTTCGACGGGCAGCCCGGTGACCGGGCTGGTGGAAAAGGCGGCAGCCGTGAGCGCCAGCACGGACTCGCGGTCGGCCGGCCTCTCAGTTCGAAGCACCACGCCTTGGCCCAGCAGTCCAAGCACTTCCATGGCGTGCCCGCGTTCGGCGGATGGAACCAAAAGGTGGTCGTGATGGAACCCGGCCAGGACGTTGCAGCTGATACCGGCTGCCGTGAGGGCGGAACTGACTGCCGCGGTGAGCCCCACGGCTTCCAGCGCAGAGTGGATTTGAAGGGTGATCCACGCCGCGACGAAATCGTAGGACAGTCCCAGGCGCCCGGCTTCCTCCCGGCGCAGCACCACGGTGAGGCCTTCAGCTTCGCGGACAGCGGCTTCGATATTGCCTTCAAGCGGTTTACCGTGCGGCCACAATGCGTACACGTAGTCGCCGTCCCGGAGCACGGGCTGCATGGATGTCAGGAGAGTCGTCAGATCGCTTTCGCCAGCCATGCTGCAAGTCTAGGACCCGCCGTCGCGGACCATGCCCACACCCGCCGCGGCAGACAGGACCAGGCGCCAACGAGTAAACGACGACGGCGGCCGCCTCCCGGGTGGGGAGACGGCCGCCGTCGGCGGTACTACTTGGCGTTCGCTACTTGGCGTCAGCCGTGACCGGAGCCTTGGCGGGCTCGGCCGCCGGTGCGGGTGCGGCGGCCGGCTTGGGGGCCGGGGTGGCCGCGGCCACGAAGGCTCCGCGCGGGTTGTCGAGGTCCAGCAGCTGGGTGGTGTCGCGGCCCATGGTCATGCCCAGGAGCCAGTTGAAGATCACGCGGACCTTGCGCTCACCGGTGGGGATGGCCAAGCCGTGATAGCCGCGGTGGGCCAGCCAGGCGAGTCCGCCCTTGAGACCGATACGGCCCAGGATATTGATGTTGGCAACGCCCTTCCATTCGCCGAAGCCGGCAACCGCACCGAGGTTCTTGTGCTTGTAGTCGGCCATGGGCTTGTCCCAGCGGGAGGCCCACAGGTTCTTGGCGAGGCGCTTGGCCTGCCGCAGTGCGTGCTGGGCGTTGGGAACGCAGGTGCCGTCCGGCAGGCCGCTGCCCGTGAGGTCCGGAACGGCAGCGATATCGCCGGCCGCCCAGGCGTTGTCGATGATGCCTTCGTCGCCTGCAATGCGCAGGTCCGGGAGGACACGGACACGTCCGCGCGGCTCGAGCGGGAAGTCGGTGGAGCGGATCATCGGGTTGGCCTGCACGCCTGCAGTCCACACGAGGGTGTCGGCTTCGAACTCCTGGGCAGGAGACTTGTCCGGCAGGTTGATGAGCTTGAGGCTACCCTCTGCGTTGTCGAGGGAGGTGTTGAGCAGGACCTCGATGCCGCGGCTGCGCAAGTGTTCAACAACCCACTCGGCCTGGGCTGCAGTGACCTCGGGCATGATGCGGCCCATGGCTTCGACAAGGACGAAGCGGACTTCTTCCTGGCGGATGCGCGAGTTGTTCTTGACGGCAGCGCGGGCGAGGTCTTCCATCTCGGTGATGCACTCGATACCGGCGAAACCGCCACCCACGACCACGAAGGTCAGGGCCTTGGCGCGCTCCGCGGCGTTCGTCATCGTGGAGGCGACCTCGATGCGCTCTAGGACCTTGTTTCGCAGGGCGACCGCTTCTTCGATGGTCTTCAGGCCAATGCCTTCGTCAGCGAGGCCCTTGATGGGGAAGGTGCGGGTAATGGCGCCGGCGGCAACCACGACGTCGAAGTAAGGGATCTCGAAAGGCTCTCCACCGTCGGCCGGAGCAACAACAGCGGTGCGGTTCTGGTGGTCGATGCTGGTGACGCGGCCCTGGACGAGTTCCGTCTGCTTGAGGTGCTGGCGGTGCGAGACGACGGCGTGGCGTGCCTCGATGTTGCCGCCGGCCACTTCGGGGAGGAAGGGCTGGTAGGTCATGTAGGGAAGCGGATCAACGACGGTGACGATGCCGCCGGCATTCGCGATCTTCTTCTGCAGCTTGAGTGCTACGTACAGGCCGACGTATCCGCCGCCGACAACGAGAACACGGGGACGGTCAATGAGCTCAGGGGAGGTTGCCATAAGAATAGAGTACAGCACCTTGTGAAAATCTTCACTAACTCTTTCCCGACGCTAAGCACCAGCCCCGGAGGCTATTTCGGGCCGCTCGGATCCATGACGTCCACCACGCCGGTCGCGGGCTCGTCGGGCAGTTCCGCGGAGCTCCGGTAGGCGCGTCTCAAGTGGACGGAGGCGCCCGCAACGATCGCCACGAAAAGCGAACCAAAGCCGATGACCACCGCGGCCGGAACCGCAGTGTCGGCTTGCGAGGGCGCCTTCGCCACGGGAACTGTGGGATCCGCCAAGGTGGCTGCGGGGATGCTCGGTTTCGACGTTGGCTGAGGCGTGGGGCTGCTGAGGTCCCCGCGCCGATGGACCCGGATCCATTCCGCAATGGATCCCACCGGATTGCTCGCCACTTCGGGCACATCGGCTTTCAGGGCCGCCCCGGCATTGAGGATGCCGTAGCCGTAGATGGGGTCCTTGCCGGGCGCCCCTGCATCCTCGGCCGTGGACACAATCCTGTTGATGACTTGCTTGGCGCTCATATCCGGCCATTTCGAGCGGATAAGCGCCGCGACGCCGGAGACAATCGGTGCGGAGCCGGACGTTCCGGCCCAATCTTCATAGCTCCCCCCGGGCAGGCCACCCACCAGCTTTTCCGCCGGTGCCGAGACGCCGATGCTGATTCCCTGCGAAGAAGCATCGACGCTGGCCGTACGGTTCCGGTCGAGTCCTGCCACGGTCAGGACGCCCGGAATCGTGGCGGGCGCGCCCACCTGGACGTTTCCGCCGATCCGGTTGCCCGCCGCGGCCACGATCACCACGTCCTTTTGTTCGGCATAGAGGAACGCCGCGTCCCAGCTTTGGGGCCAATCGGGCGAGGTGCTGCCGAGGGAAATATTGATGACCTTGGCGCCGTTGTCCACCGCCCATCGAACAGCTTCGGGAATCTGTTCCTGGTCCGTCTTGCCTGCCGGATTCGGAGAACCGAGCCAAGCGGAGACGGATAGGATCTCGGCCTCGGGGGCGACGCCGACGATTCCGTCCGGGCCAACACTGGAATCGGGCGAAGAAGATGAAATCGGCGACGGAGACCCCGATGGGCTGGCCGAAGCGTGTCCGCGCCCTGCAAGGAGAGTTGCAACGAGAGTCCCGTGCTCGGGTTTGGCCCCGATGCTCTTCTGTCCGTTCGGATCGCCCGCACCGGAAGCGTCGGTTCCGCCGACCACCGCGCCCTTGAGGTCGGGGTGTTGCCCGTCCACTCCGCTGTCGATGATGGCGACTTTCACCCCCGCGCCCTTTGACACCTGCCAGGCTGCGGAAATGCCGTACTCGTTGAGCCAGTATTCCTTGTCCCGCCAGGAGTCGGCGAACGCCGAAGGGGCAGTAAGCAGGGCCCCTGCAAGGGTTCCTCCGGCCAGCATGGCGGCCAGCGCGGCCGATGCTGTCCGGCGGCGCCAACCGTGTGGCAACGTCATCAGCGAATACCCACTCTTACCGATTACCCGGCATACTCAGAATACTCAGCGCGATGCCGTCGAGGATGTCGTGCTCGCTGGAGGTGGCCGCAGTGATGGAGCCCCCTCCCAGCTCAGCCAGGCGCTGGAGGATACGGCGCCATACGAGGGCTCCGGCTCCGATGACGTCGACGCGTCCGGGGTGCATGTAGGGCAGCCGGGCACGTTCCTCGCGACTCATTTCCAGCAGGCTGGTGGCGGCGTCGCTGATTGTCGCGAGGTCCAGGCTGGCACCATGGATGAGTGCGGGATCGTACTCGCTCAGGCCCAAGGCGTGCGCCGTGATGGTGGTGACGGAGCCGGCAACGCCCACGACGGCGGTTGCCCGGCCCAGCGGGACCGTGCGGGCGACGAGATCAATGGCTGCGTCGACGTCGGCTTCCGCGGCGGCGATCTGCTCCGGCGTCGGCGGGTCGTTGCGGAGGTGCCGTTCGGTCAGCCGCACGCAGCCGATGTCGACGGACTTGGCGGCAATGACGCCGTCGCAGTCTCCGAGGACGAACTCGGTGCTTCCGCCGCCAAGGTCCACTACAAGGACGGGGTCCTTGCCGCGCGAAGGCAGTACGCTGCTTGCACCGGCGAAGGACAGGGCCGCTTCTTCGTCGCCGGAGATGACCTCGGGTTCGACGCCCAGCAGGTCCCGGATCCCTTCAACAAAGACGTCCCGGTTGCGGGCGTCCCGGCTGGCAGAGGTCGCCACGAAACGGACGCCCCCGGCGCCATGATGGCGGATCAGCTCGGCGTAGTCGGCGGTTGCCGCAAAGGTGCGTTCGAGCGCCTCGGGGGCAAGTTCGCCCGTGGCGTCAACCCCTTGGCCGAGCCGCACCACGCGCATCTCGCGGACAACGTCCCGCAAGGGAGAGCCTGGGTCCACACCGTTTGAATCCGCGATCAGGAGCCGAATCGAATTGGTGCCGCAATCGATGGCAGCTACCCGGTTCATACGTTGAGCTCCCCTGCGGCTGGTTCCCCTGATGGCTCTGTTGCGTGGGAGGACTTGGATTTGCGGACCGGGGCGGGACGGCCCACGATGTCCGGCAGGCCCTGCGGTCCGTGGCGGCTGAGGTCCCGGGACGGGGCCTCCCCCGCACTGTCCCACGCGCCGTCGCAATAGCAGCGGTCCGTGGTCCACCATTCGCTGATCGCCCCGAGGGCCTCGTCGCCGAGCGGATTGACGCCGGGACCGGCGGCCAGGGAGTGGCCGACAAGTACGTGCAGGCACTTGACGCGGGTGGGCATGCCGCCGGCCGAGACGCCTGCGATCTCGGGGACGTCCCCGGTGCCGGCCCGTCCGGCAATCTCGTCACGCGCCTTGAGATAGGCTTCGTGGGCGCTCCTGTAGGCCGCTGCCAAAGGCTCGTCAGCCGCGAGCCGTTCGTTCATCTCATTCATGAGCCCCGCGGCTTCCAGCCGCGACACGGCGGCGGTGATGACGGGGTGCGTCAAGTAGAACGTCGTGGGAAACGGGGTGCCATTGCTCAAGCGCGGAGCGGTCGCGGCGACCAGCGGGTTGCCGCACACGCAACGCGCCGGGATTTCGACGACGTCGCGCACAGGCCGTCCGAGCTGGCGGCTGAGGATTTCGAGATCGTGTGCTGATGGCTTGCGGGACTCCTGCGATGCAGGTGCCGAGTTGTCTTCCACTGGCGCTGCCATCCTTCCTGCCCTGTTTGGCCGCGTCCGTCAGGGCGCGACGGCGGCGGGCACCGCGTCTAGTCTGTTGCCGAGCGCCTGATGGATTCCCACAGGCCATCCACCCATGGCAGATTGGACGGGCTTCCGGAAGCTCCTGAGCTGGTGCTTCCGCCCGGTGTTCCGGCGGGAACGTCCCCACCAAACACCCAGTAGCCTGCTTCACCCGGCATAACCATGTTAATGCGGTCTCGGGCTTGTTGTTTCACATAGTTGGGGTCCTGCCACCGCGTGATCTGCTTCTGGAGGCTGGCCTGCTCGGCCTGTTTGCTGGCAATGTCGGCTTCCAGGCCGGAGATTTCCGCCTTTTTCTCCAACCAGATCTTGACTGTGGGCGCGAGCATGATGGTGATCGCTATCATCACCACGGCGAGGGCAAGCATGCGGCCGGAGAAAGCCTTCGCGGGCACGGGACGCGCGCTGTGGTCCTTGTCGGGGTGAGCGGAGCCGGCACCGGACGCTTTGTTGGATGCCTTGCCGACAACCGGAGTGTTTCCCGGCCTGCCCGGAAGCGAAGGTCCCGGTTTCGCCGCAGAACCAGCCTTGGATCCGGGCTGGCCCTTGCTTTGGGTGCCGCCTTCGGTCCTGGCATTGGACGACGTCCTGGACCCGGCGTGAACCTGGCTCTCTTGCTGGCCCGCGCTTGCCTTGCGGGACTCGCCGAAGTCGGCACGGATAACGTGGCCGCCGTCGGGGCTCTTTTGTGGCGAGCGGCCGAGGGCATCTGCCCGGGGGACCTTGGGGCGGCGGGTGGCCATGACACTCCTGTAATGCCTGGTGCTTGCCTGGCGGGTTGCTGCGCTTTGCGTGCCTCACGGAGCCTGCGGTTTGCCGAAGTGCTCGCACATTTCGTTAAACAGAACCGGTGGCTATGGTCTTTCCACCATAGCCACCGGTCAGCTGTTTCAGCGGATACTAGCCCTTGAAACGCGGGAAGGCGCTGCGGCCGGCGTAGCGTGCGGCGTCGTCGAGCTCTTCTTCGATGCGCAGCAGCTGGTTGTACTTGGCGACGCGCTCGGAGCGGGCCGGGGCACCGGTCTTGATCTGGCCCGCGTTGGTGGCAACGGCGATGTCAGCAATGGTGGTGTCCTCGGTTTCACCGGAGCGGTGCGAGGTGATGGTGGTGTAACCGGAGCGCTGGGCCAGGGAAACGGCGTCCAGGGTTTCGGTCAGTGAACCGATCTGGTTGACCTTGACGAGCAGGGAGTTGGCCGTGCCGGAGTCGATGCCCTGCTGCAGGCGGATCGGGTTGGTGACGAAGAGATCGTCGCCAACCAGCTGGACCTTGTCACCGATGGTGTCGGTGAGGGTCTTCCAGCCTTCCCAGTCGTTTTCGTCCAGCGGGTCTTCGATGGAGACCAGCGGGTAGTCGGCAACGAGTTCGGCGTAGTAGGCGCTCATCTCGGTGGCCGAGAGTGCCTTGCCTTCGAACTGGTAGGCGCCGTCCTTGTAGAACTCGGAGGAGGCGACGTCCAGCGCGAGGGCGATGTCCTTGCCCGGGGTGTAGCCGGCGTTCCTGATGGCTTCCTGGATGAGGTCCAGCGCGGCGCGGTTGGACGGCAGGTTCGGCGCGAAGCCGCCTTCGTCGCCGAGGCCGGTGGAGAGGCCCTTGGCCTGCAGGACCGACTTGAGGTTGTGGTAGACCTCAACGCCCCAGCGCAGGCCTTCGGAGAAGGTCTCGGCGCCGATCGGGGCGATCATGAATTCCTGGATGTCGACGTCGGAGTCGGCGTGGGAGCCACCGTTGAGGATGTTCATCAGCGGGACGGGCAGGACGTGGGCGTTAGGGCCACCGAGGTACTTGTACAGCGGCAGGTCCGCGGAAGCGGCAGCTGCGTTGGCCACGGCGAGGGAAACGCCGAGGATGGCGTTGGCGCCGAGCTTGCCCTTGTTCGGGGTGCCGTCGAGGTCGATCATGGCCTGGTCGATGCTGCGCTGGTCCGTGGCGTCGAAGCCGATAAGGGCCGGGGCGATTTCGTCGATGACCGCGTCAACGGCCTTCTGGACGCCCTTGCCGAGGTAACGGCCCTTGTCGCCGTCGCGCAGTTCAACGGCTTCGTGCTCGCCGGTGGAAGCACCGGAGGGAACTGCCGCGCGGCCGATCTGGCCATCGGAAAGCAGAACTTCAACTTCTACTGTCGGGTTTCCGCGGGAATCAAGGATCTCGCGGGCGTGGATGGCATCGATAAGCGCCATGGACTGCTCCTTATGGTGAAGCGATTTACTGGGAATCTTGAGGGAAATTCTCGACGTCCTCGTCGCCACTAGCCTAGTCGAGACCGGCCAAGGTTACGGAACAGCGTCGAACCCCTCACGTTTTGTGGCTTCGCCGTCGCGGCCCTGGTAGCGGCGGACGGCGCCGCGCAAGGCCCGTTCGGCGTCGAACCCCTTCTCCCGCGAGCCCGCGACGACGGCAAGCAGCAAGTCTCCAAGCGCAGCTTCGGAATCGGGAACCTCCACCGCCCCAACTGGACGTCCACCGGGTTCCCCGCCGCCCGCACGTTCCGCACGCTCGGCACGGTCAAGGGACTTTTGCGCCAGGGCGAGGGCGGGAAGGTGGGGTGGAATGCCTTCGAAGGGATCCGAACGCCCGGGCTTTTCGGCCTTCTTCACGGCGTCCCACTTTTCGACGATCTCCTCCACGGTGGCCGGAAAGGATTCTTGCAAGGATCCGTCCGGCTTGAAGACGTGCGGGTTGCGCCGCACCATCTTCTCCGTGATGGTGCGCGCGACGTCGTCGAAGGTGAACTGTCCTTGCTCCTCGGCGAGCCGGGCGTGCAGCACCACTTGGAGCAGCACGTCTCCCAGCTCGCCGCGGAGTTCGTCGGCAGTGTCGGAACCGGAAGCGCCGGCCTCGATCGAGTCGACCACCTCGTACGCTTCCTCGATCAGGTACTCGACGAGGGACTCGTGGGTCAGCGCCCCCATCCACGGACAGTGCTCGCGCAAAGAGGCAATCTTCCCCAGCAGCTCCCCAACCTCGCAAGCTCGGCCGGGGACCCCCGCTGCCGTGGGCCCACCAAGCAGCTCCCCAACCTCGCAAGCTCGGCCGGGGACCCCCGCTGCCGTGGGCCCACCCAGCACTTCAGCGGGTCGTTCAGAGGCTGCGCCGCCAGGGGCCTGCTTAGCCAAGGTTGGCGTAGGCGTCGTTGATGTACTCCACCAACGCTTCTTTTTCATCCAGCGGCAGGAACGACGACTCGGCGGCGTTGAGGGTCAGTTCGAGGAGGTCGTCGAGATCGTAGTCGAAGGTCTCCACGAGAAGCTCGAACTCGTCCGTGAGCGTCACGCCGCTCATGAGCCGGTTGTCCGTATTGATGGTGACGTTGAAGCCCAATTGGTAGAGCATGTCCAGCGGGTGGTTCTCGATGCCTTCGCCGAAGTTCGCGATTGCCCCGGTCTGCAGGTTGGACGAGGGGCAGATTTCCAGCGCGATTCCGCGATCGCGGACCCAGCCGGCCACCTCACCCAAGGTGACCATACCGACGGTGTCCTCGGCGTCGTCGTCGGCTTCTTCGCCCTCGGCATCTTCGAATTCAACGGTGATGTCCTCCGCGATACGTACGCCGTGGCCCAAGCGCAGGGCGCGTCCGTCCACAAGGGCCGACTGGATGCTTTCCAGGCCCGCGGCTTCGCCGGCGTGCACCGTAGCCGGGAAGTTGTGCTCGGCCAGGTAGGTGAAAGCGTCCCTGAAGCGGGAAGGCAGGAAGCCGTCCTCGGCTCCGGCGATGTCGAAGCCGACAGCTCCGTTGTAGCGGTGGCGTACGGCGAGCTCGGCAATTTCCTGGCCGCGGTCCGCGTGGCGCATCGCCGTGATGAGCTGGCCCACCTGGATCTGGCGGCCGGACTCCTCAACGGCGTCCACGCCGGCGTCGAGGCCTTCCTGGACCGCGTCCACAACCTCATCCAGGGTGAGGCCCTTCTGCAGGTGCTGTTCGGGTGCCCAACGGATCTCACCGTACACGACGCCGTCGTCAGCCAGGTCCTCGACGAATTCCTTGGCGACGCGCGCCAGGCCTTCCTTGGTCTGCATGACAGCGATCGTGTGGTCAAAGGTTTCGAGGTAACGGACCAAAGAACCGGAGTCGGCGGACTCACGGAACCACTGGCCCAGCGCTACGGGATCCGTGGAAGGCAGGGTGTGGCCGGCAGCCTCAGCCAGCTCAATAATGGTGGCCGGGCGCAGTCCCCCGTCCAGATGGTCGTGAAGGGAAACTTTCGGCAGGCTCTTCAGGTCGAAGTCAAGGGCAGGGGCAGCGTCAACAATAGGCTCAGTCACGTCTCAACTCTAGGGGGACGGAAGAAGCTTAGCCAGCAGGGTTTGAGCGCTCGACGCCGGCCGCCGCGTTAACCGCGGTACCCGCGTCTGCTGCGGCTGCTTCCGCGGAAGCTGCTTCCTTCTTCTCGCCGTCCTTCTTTTCCCCGTCCTTCTTTTCAAGGTGCTTGTGCCACCAACGCAAGGAGTGGTCCACAATGACGCCGAGCACTACAGCGAATGCCACGGCAATCCCCACGCCGAGGAGCGGGTTGTTGTGCACCCAGTGGCCGGCCAGGGATCCAATGCCGATCGAATAACCTACCCACGTGAAGCACGCGAAGGCATCCAGGAAGAAGAAGGTCTTGTGGCGGAAGCCGGTCTGTCCAGCGACGTAGTTCACCGCTACCCGGCCCCAGGGGATGTACCGGGCCGTGAAGATAAGCACTGCGCCGCGCTTGTCCAGCTCGTAGTGTGCCCAGGCGAACATCTTCTGGACCTTCGGCTTGCGCATCCATTTCCAGCGGTCCAGGCCGATCTTGCGGCCCAGCATGTACGCCATGTTGTCGCCCGCCATGGCCCCGACGAGCGCAGTAGCGCCGAGGAGCCACAGGTTCGGCTCGCCCCGGTGCATGGCAAGGGCCGAGAGCCCTACGATCGCGGTCTCACTGGGAAGGATCGTGGCAAAGCCGTCGATGAAAAAGAAAACCAGGAGCACCGGGTAGATCCACGGTTGCCCGGCGGCATGCTCGAGCATGTGGTTCATGAAGTCCACGCAGGCATTGCTCCTCAAGGAAAGTCACACGGTCGCGTGACATAGATCGCTATCCAGTGTCCCATGGCCCGGGCGTCGTTCGCTACGCCCCGGCCGGGGTAGAACACAATTTAAGGCTAGCTCGAAAGCTGGAATGGAAGCATCCCCCCGTGGAGCGATCTTCCGGCGCCGGGGGCTAATACCAAGGGAGGAGACGGCGCCACCCTGACTACGCAAGCTACACGACGGATTCCTCTTCGGGCTCCCCGGTTTCTTCGTCCTCTTCGGTGGAAGGCGTGGCCCCGCGGACTTTGCTGATGATCCGGTCCACGATGATTCCCAGGATGACGGCCGCGCCGATCGCGATGATCGCTCCGAGCAGGTGGTTGTGCTCGAACCATTGGCCGAAGAAGACACCGATGGCCACCGAATAGCTGGCCCACAGGACGGCAGACATGGCCGTGAGCGCCACAAACATGCCGTGCGGGAAGTGGGTTGCCCCGGCCGTCAGGTTGACCGCCACCCGGCCGATGGGGATGAACCGGGCCACCATGATCAGCGACGCGGCCCGGCGTCGAAGTTCCCTCCCGGCCCAGCGGAAGGCACCCTGCATCCGTTGGGAACGCATCCACCGCCAGCGGCGAACACCTACTTTGCGGCCGATCAAGTAGGCGATGTTGTCGCCTGGGAAAGCCCCCAGGGCCCCCACCAGGATCAGCAGCCACGTGTTGGGCATCCCTGCGGTCACGGAGACTGCGGCGAGTCCCACCACCATCGACTCGCTGGGAACGGGCGGGAAGAAACCGTCGATTACGCAGCAGGCAAAAACCAGGAGCAAGACCCAAGGCTGCCCGGCCGCGGCGAGGATGAAGTCGTTGATGGCTTGCACGGTCTTCCTAACGAATGGCCGCAGGGATTATCTCCCGGGCATCCTGGAATGCCCGGGAGATCAGCCTAGGAGATCCGGTCGATGATGAGCCTTTGCGCCGGCCGTGAGCCTTCCGGCGCAATGAGCACGGCGTCTTCCAAGGCTTCCTTGGCCCTTGCGAACTTTTCCGGGGTGTCGGTCAAAAGGGTCATGAGTGGCTCCCCCGCCCGAACCAGGGCGCCCGGTTTGGCGTGCATCCGCACCCCTGCACCGGCCTGGACGACGTCTTCCTTCCGGGCACGTCCGGCGCCGAGGCGCCACGCAGCCACACCCACGGCCAGAGCGTCGAGCTCCACCAGGACGCCGTCGGCCGGAGCCGGAATAACCTCGGATTCCTTGGCCACAGGCAGGGCGGCACGCGGATCGCCGCCCTGGGCCTCGATCATGCGGTTCCAGACGTCCATCGCGCGGCCATCCTTGAGGGCGGCGGCGGGGTCGGCGTCGTGCACTCCGGCGCAGGCGAGCATCTCTTCGGCGAGCCTGACGGTCAGCTCGACGACGTCTTCCGGACCGCCGCCCGCAAGCACCTCCACCGATTCCTCCACCTCGATGGCATTGCCCGCAGTCAAGCCCAGCGGCGTGCTCATGTTCGTCAGGAGGGCCACCGTGTTGACGCCCGCATCCTTGCCCAGGGCCACCATGGTTTCGGCCAGCTCGCGGGCACGGACTTCGTCCTTCATGAACGCCCCGGAGCCCACCTTCACGTCGAGCACCAGGGAGCCCGTTCCTTCGGCGATCTTCTTGCTCATGATGGACGAGGCAATCAAGGGAATGGCTTCCACGGTGCCCGTGACGTCGCGCAGGGCATAGAGTTTCTTGTCCGCCGGAGCCAAACCCGTGCCGGCGGCGCAGATGACTGCACCCACGTCCTGCAGCTGGGCCAGGATTTCCTCGTTGCTCAGGTTCGCCCGCCAACCGGGAATTGCTTCGAGCTTGTCGAGCGTGCCGCCCGTGTGGCCCAGTCCCCTGCCGGAAAGCTGGGGAACCGCCACCCCGAAGACCGCCACCAACGGCGCCAGCGGAAGGGTGATTTTGTCCCCGACGCCCCCGGTGGAGTGCTTGTCGCTGGTGGCTTTCACGCCGCCGTCGGGACGCCGAAGGCTGGAGAAGTCCATCCGCTCGCCCGAGGCGATCATCGCCTCGGTCCAGCGCGAGATCTCGGCACGGTCCATCCCGTTGAGCAGGATCGCCATGTTCAAGGCCGCCATCTGCTCGTCGGCAATGACGCCGCGGGTATAGGCATCGATGGTCCAGTCGATCTGCTCCGGGCTCAAGGTGCCCTTATCCCGCTTGATGCTGATGATCTGTACGGCATCAAACGCTTCAGTCTGTGTCACCGGTTCTCCTCGAGGTTGTCCAGGTTGTCGGGACCGAAGGCATCTGGCAGCACTTGGTCCATGGTCTTGATGCCCTGCGTTGTCATGAGTTGCATGCCGGGTGCCCGGAATTCATACAGCAATTGCCTGCACCGGCCACAAGGCATGAGGACATTGCCCTTCGAGTCGACGCAATAGAACGCCAGCAACCTGCCGCCGCCACCCATATGAAGGTCTCCCACCAGGGCGCACTCGGCGCAGAGGGTGAGTCCATAGCTGGCGTTCTCGACATTGCATCCACTGACGATCCGTCCGTCCTCGGTGAGGGCAGCGGCCCCCACCGGGAACTTCGAATACGGAGCGTAGGCCTTCCCCATGGCGGCCACCGCGGCAGCCTCGAGGGCCGCCCAGTCCACTTCGGTACCCGTGACCGCCACGGTCAGCCCTTGACGTACGGTATGCCGCTTGCCGCCGGCGGCCGGGACCTGCCCACCAATCCAGCGACGGCGAAGACCGTCAAGGCGTAAGGCAGCATGGCCATGAACTGGCTCGGCACGGGCGATCCGATGATGGTGATGACGCTCTGGAGGTTGTCCGCGAAACCGAACAGCAACGCGGCGAGGAAAGCGCCGATCGGGTTCCAGCGCCCGAAGATCAGCGCCGCCAAGGCGATGTACCCGCGGCCACCGGACATGTCCTTGCTGAACGCATCCACGGATACCAGTGTGAAGAACGAGCCGCCAATGCCAGCAATCGCACCGCCCATGAGCACGTTCCAGAAACGGGTCCGGTTGACGTTGATGCCCACGGTGTCGGCCGCCTGCGGGTGCTCGCCGACGGCCCGCACGCGCAGTCCCCACTTCGTGTGGAAAAGGCCGAGGTAAACGACGATCACGGCGATGTACATCAAATAGCCCACGAGGGACTGGTGGAACAGGATGGGGCCGATGATGGGGATATCGGACAGGAATGGAATGTCCACCGGAGGCAAGCGCCCCGGCTTGTTGAGTCCATCCGGGTCAGCCGTCAGCAGCGTCGAGAAGAGGAAGCTCGTCAGTCCACTGATAAGGACGTTGAGCACCACGCCGACAATGATCTGGTTGACGAGGTACTTGATGCTGACTACCGCCAGGACCAAGGAAACCAGAGCTCCAGCTACGGCCGCCGCGACCAGCCCGGCGTAGACGTTGTGCGTCACCGTGGCAACGACCGCGGCGGAGAATGCTCCCAGGAGGAGCTGCCCTTCAATGGCAATATTGACCACACCGACGCGTTCACACAGGACGCCGGAAAGGGATCCGAAGACCAGCGGCACGGCCAGGGTCACGGATCCTGCGATCAGTCCGGCGAGGGAGATCGACGGCTCATCGCCATTTCCACCGGCCACGATCCAGACCATGAACCCGATGAGGAACACAGCGGCAAAGGTACCGCCCACCCAGCGGGGTGCGGCCTTCTTCGCCTGGGTGAGATACACCGCGTAGCCGGCCAGGCCGAGGAGAATCACCGCGGCGGTCCAGCCGATGGCCGCCGATGGAAGCGTGATTTTGGAAACCTTCGCCACGCCGAGCGCGGCAAGGCCGAGGACCACCACGGCGGCGACAGTGGATGCGGGCAACCAACCCGGTACCGTGCCTGAACCCGACGCGGGGTTTGAACCCGAAGCGAGGCCTGAACGACGGCGGACGAACCACAGGTATCCGAGACCAACGGAAAGCAGAAGGGCCAGGACGAACGTGACCAACGCAGCAACGCTGGAGGCCGCTTCATTGGCTGCCTCGGCAATTCCGAAGCCAGCCGACTTCGAATTGGACATGAAACCGAACAGCACGGTTCCCAGGATTGCGAGCAGGGACAGTCCGATTCCGGCCTTCCAGCTCACCAGCTCGGTGGAACCCGTTTTTCCGGGGCTCGCCTGGGGTTTACCGGCGGGTGTGCCACCGCCGGGCTGAGTTGTTGTGGTGCTCATGCTGTTGCAGCTCCGCTCTCGAGTTTTCCGGAGGGGATGCTTCCGGAGCCGGGGCCGCCAGTGGCCTTCTTCTTTTTCCGCGGGTTCAGCCCGAAGATCGCGCGCACCAGGGGCGGTGCCGCAATGAACAGGACGATCAAGGACTGGATGACCAAGACGATGTCGATGGGGGTCTGGGTTTCAGCCTGCATCGCGACGCCGCCCGCACGGAACGCTCCGAACAGAAGCCCGGCGAAGAAGGTTCCCCAAGGCGTCGAACGGCCCAGCAGCGCGACCGTGATGGCATCGAATCCGATGGAAGCCGCGACGCCTCCAGAGAGGTATTTCTCCGTTCCGGATACCTGGGCAATGCCGGCCAGGCCCGCAAGCGCACCCGCGATCGCCATCACCAGGATCACGGCGCGGGGAACGTTGATTCCAGCGGTGCGTGCTGCGCTCTGGTTGGCGCCCACGGCCCGGAATTCAAAGCCGAGCGTGGAGCGCTTCAGGAGCCACCAGACGAAAACCGTTGCCAGCACGGCAAGGAGGAAGCCCGCGTGGAGCCTGAACTGGGGGCCGAGCAACTCCGGGAACAGTGCCGACTGGTCCAGGAAGGGCGAGATCGGGTTGGTCGAGCCCTTGCGCTGGAAAGCCGGAGTGGTCAGGAGGAACAGGAGCAGGAAGTTGGCGATGTAGTTCAGCATGATGGTCACGATGACCTCATGGGCACCGGTCCGGGCCTTGAGGAGGCCGACGACGCCGCCCCACACCGCGCCGCCGACGAATCCGGCAACGATGACGAGCAGCAGGTGAACCAGGAAGGGCAAGTGCCATGTGAAGCCCACGTAGGCACCGAACAGCGCGCCAAAGATGATTTGCCCTTGCGCACCGATGTTGAAAAGACCCGCACGGAAGGCCAAGGCCACGCCGAGACCGGCCAGGATCAGTGGCGTTGACACCGTCAGGGTTTCAGTGATCGGGTACAGCTGGGCGGCGGCGTCGGCCCCGGCCCAGTTGAATATCGAACCCTGGACCAGTGCCACGTAGGGCCTGAAGACCTCGGTGAGCATGTCCCCCGGTTGCGCGAAGAAATAGCCTGCTGTTTCGGCCACTTTGGGGTTGGTCACCGCCATCAGGATTCCGCCGAGCACAATCGCGAGCAGCACTGACAACACCGAGACCATGGCGTTTCCGGTCACGATCTGCCGGAAGACCGTACCACCGGCAGCGTGCGGGATCTGTCCGCCCTGGCTGGTAGCCGGAATCACTGACGGGGCCATTGCGCCGTCCGCCGTGTCCAGTGCGACGTCCAGGACGACCTCGTCGTCCAATGTTTCCGGGCGCTCCGGCTCGACATCGTTTTCCTGTCGAGGGGTGTTGGACTCAGACATGTGTTCCTCCCTCGAGGGTCTTGTGCGCAGTCAGTTCTGCCTCATGTTCCGGAACGCCGGCCATCATCAAGCCCAGCACATCGCGGGAGGTACCGGCGGGAACGATCCCGACCAGCCTTCCCCGGTAGAGAACGGCGATCCTGTCAGCGAGCTCAAGCACTTCATCGAGCTCCGTGGACACGATCATCACCGGAGTTCCGTTGTCCCGTTCGGCAATGACCCGCTTGTGCACGAATTCGATGGAGCCGACGTCGAGGCCCCTGGTGGGCTGCGATGCGATGAAGAGCCTCAATGGCCTGGACAGCTCCCTGGCAAGGACCACCTTTTGCTGGTTGCCTCCGGAGAGCGTACCCACGGCGACATCGATCGACGGCGTCCGCACATCGAACTCCTCGACCTTCTTCTCCGCGTGGGAAGCAATCAAGGCAGGTTTCATGCCGATGCCTTGGGCAAAAGGCGGCTTGTCGTACAAATCCAGGATCATGTTCTCGGAAATGGAGAACGTGCCTACCAGGCCGTCGATCTTGCGGTCCTCAGGGACGAACCCGACGCCGGCGGACAGGACCTGCTTGACGCTCTTGCCGAGCAGTTCGACGTCGTCGAGGACGATGGACCCGGTGACGTGCTGCTGGACGCCGAGGATGGCTTCCGTGAGTTCCGTCTGGCCGTTGCCTTGGACACCGGCGATGGCGAGCACTTCACCCTTGGCGATGTCGAAGCTCAGCCCGTCCACGACGTGCTGGCCATTGTGGTCCACAACGGTCAGGTCCCGGACCTTGAAGGTAGCCTCACCCGGTTGGGCGGGTTTCTTTTCCAGGGTCAGGCTGACCGCCCGGCCCACCATCGCCGAGGCGAGTTCCGTCGGGGACGCCGAGGGATCGGCCGAGCCCACTACTTTCCCGCGCCGGATCACCGTAATGATGTCCGAAATTTCCTTGACCTCACGCAGCTTGTGCGAAATGAAGACAATTGATTTTCCGGCGGCCTTGAGCTGCCGGATGATATCCAGAAGCTCATCGGTTTCCTGCGGAGTGAGAACCGCGGTCGGTTCATCGAGAATCAGGACTTCGGCGTCGCGAACGAGTGCCTTGATGATCTCGACCCGTTGCTGCACGCCCACGGGCAGGTCTTCCACGAGGGCATCGGGGTCGACGTGGAATCCGTATTGTTTGGAAATTTCGGAGATCCTGCGGCGGGTTTCATCCAGGTTCAGGAAACCGGCCGCCTTGGTGGATTCGTTTCCCAACGCGACATTTTCGGCGACGGTGAATACCGGAATCAGCATGAAGTGCTGGTGGACCATTCCGATCCCCGCCGCCATGGCATCGCCGGGACCCTTGAAAACAACCGGCTTGCCGTCGACTAGGATTTCGCCGTCACTGGGGTCGTAGAGTCCGTAAAGGACATTCATCAGGGTGGATTTGCCGGCACCGTTTTCGCCTAGGAGGCAATGGACTTGGCCGGGTTCAACCACGAGATCGATGTGGTCATTGGCTACGAGGGATCCGAAGCGCTTCGTGATCCCTTTCAGTTCGAGTTTCAAAACTCCAACCCATCTATAAAGGATGGCTCCTCGTCATCACCGTGCTCCCAGCATAGTGCTCGGCCTAGGAGTGTCGAAGAGCAAATTGAAGGCAACGCAGAACGCGCCGCCCTTCTGCCAAAACTCGGCTGAAGGGCAGCGCGACGCGGTTTAGCCCGGATTATTACTTGGGGCTGGACTTCGATTCGACCTTGACTGCGCCGGAGATGATGTCCTTCTTCAACTGGTCAAGATCGCTCTTCATGTCAGCCGGCACTGCGGAGTCGAGATCGTGGAACGGGGCAAGCGCCACGCCCCCGTTGTCGAGCGTGCCAACGTAGGGGCTGGGGTCGAACTTGCCGTCCTTGTCGGCTTTGATGACCGTTTCGACGGCGGTCGCCATGGTCTTCTGGACCGAAGTCAGGATGACCGACTTGTAGGCGGGTGCGGTCAGGTAGCCATCCGAGTCGACCCAGATCAGCTTTGCGTCCGTGCCCTTTGCCTTGGCGTCAAGGATCGCACTTCCGGCGCCCGCTCCAACCGGTCCAGCGACGGGAAGGACGACGTCGGCCCCTTGGTCCAGGAATCCCTGGGTGAGGACCTTGCCCTTGTCGACCTGCTTGAAGTCGCCGACGAACGTTCCGTCCTGCTTGTCCTTGTCCCAGCCAAGCAGCTGGACGGACTTCCCCTTCTTCTGGTTGTAGTACTTCACGCCGTCAGAGAAGCCGTCCATGAAGATGCTCACGGTGGGGATGTTGAGACCACCGAAGGTCGCAACCTTGCCCGTCTTGGAAGTGCCGGCGGCGAGGTACCCGGCCAGGAACGCGGCCTGTGCAGTGTTATAGACAATCGGCTTGACGTTCTTCGGGAAGGTGGGGTCCGAGTAGTCGATGATGGCGAAGTGGCTGTTCGGGTTCGCCGTCGCAATGTTCTTCGTGGCGTCCCCCAGCAGGAAGCCGACCGTAACTGTCAGCTTGCAGCCTTGCTGGACCATGGAGCGAAGGTTGGGGTCGTAGTCCGTGTCGGCCTTTGACTGGACGTGCTTCTCCTGGATGCTCAGGTCCTTGGCTGCCGCCTGAAGGCCCTCGTAGCCTGACTGGTTGAACGACTTGTCATCGAAGCCGCCGGAGTCGGACACCATGCATGCGGTGTAGTCCGACTTGGTGGCGCTGCCCGAGCTCGACGCAGACGGTGCGCTACCGCAGCCTGCCAGCAAAAGTGCAGCGGCGCCCGCAGTTGCGACGCCTGCAAATGAACCGCGCTTTAGTGTGGCACGCAGTGATTGCTTCAATTTTCCTCCAGGAAGAAAGTGATTGATGCTACGACAGTTGGTCAATGAGTGTCCGTTTCGAAAACTCGAGTCTGAAATTCTGTTTTCACTGATGCTTCGCAGCACTGCGCCAGGGGCGCACTGATGGCACAACTTTAGTGGGATTGAACACACCCGGGTAACACAAAAGCCCAACAGCCAGAAGATTGTTGAGCTTTTGTTACCAAGCAGTAGAGGAACTCCCAGCCAACGGCCCTAGGATGCCGGGCCTCCCCCGGCGCGAACTGGCAGCAGATGCCCCCAAAATTCGCTTTTGCGGGCATCTGCTGCCAGTTCAGCAGGGGGTTGCGTCAGCTCAGGCGGACGAGCATCTTGCCTGTGTTGGCTCCGTCCAGGAGGTCGATGAAGGCCTTCGGCGCGTTTTCGAGCCCGTCGACGATCGTCTCGTCGTAGCGGACCGTTCCGTCCGCCAGCCATCCGGCCATCTTCCCGGCGAACTCCGCAGCGTGCTGGCGCTGGCCGCCTACCAGGAAGCCACGGATGGTCAGTTGTTTTCCGATCACCACGGCCAGGTTCCGCGGGCCGGGAGTGGGCTCCGTGGAGTTGTACTGCGAAATGGCACCGCACATTGCCACGCGGCCACCCACAGTGAGGACTGCGAGGGCGGCCTCGAGGTGTTCGCCGCCCACATTGTCAAAGTAGACGTCGATGCCGCGTTCCCCTGCCGCCTCACGGAGTTGCTTGGCCACCGGACCGTCATGGTAGTCGAAGGCCGCGTCGAACCCGAGTTCCAGCAAGCGCGCCACTTTCTCCGGGGAGCCGGCGCTGCCGATCACCTTGGAGGCGCCCATGGCCTTGGCGACCTGGCCGACAATCGAACCTACTGCGCCTGCGGCACCGGAAACGAAGACGACGTCCCCGGCTTTGAACTCGGCCACCTTGAGCAGCCCGGCATACGCCGTCAGGCCCGTCATGCCAAGCGCACCGAGGAACGCCGACGTCGGCGCCAGGCCGGCGGGAACCGGCGTCGCGATTGCCGCATCCACCACGGAATATTCGCGCCAGCCGAGCTGGTGCACGACGACGTCACCCACCTTGAGAGCCTCGGAACGGGACGCGATCACCTCACCCACCGCACCGCCGTCGAGCGCTGCGTCGAGTCGGAAGGGCGCCGAATAGGACTTCGCATCGTTCATGCGGCCGCGCATGTAGGGATCGACCGACATGAACTCGTTGCGGACCAGGACCTGGCCGTCCTGGAGCTCCGGAAGATCGGTCTCGGCCAAGCGAAAGTTCTCCGGGACGGGGCGTCCTTGCGGGCGGGATGCCAGCTGTATTTCGCGGGTGCTCTTGGGAACAGCGGCGCTCATGCGGCCACCTCCACAAGCTTGATGTCGACGGCGATGTTCCCGCGGGTTGCGTTGGAGTAGGGGCAGATCTGGTGGGCCTTGGCTACGAGCTCCTCAGCGGTTTCCCGGTCGAGGGCAGGCAGCGCGATTTCAAGCTCCGCGGCGAGCCCGTATCCTTCGCTGCCCTCCAAGGCACCGAAATGGATCTTGGCTGCCACGGCGGAATCACTCAGATCCACCCGGGCTTTGCGTCCGACCAGCCTGAGTGCCGAGTGGAAGCATGCCGCATACCCGGCGGCGAAGAGTTGCTCAGGGTTGGTGCCCTGGCCGTTTCCGCCCAGTTCCACCGGGCTGGCCAGTGCTACGTCCAGCTTGCCGTCATTGGTGCGTGCGTTGCCTTCGCGGCCTTCACCGGAGGCAAGTGCCTCGGCTGTGTACAAAGTCTTCACTGTGGTTCCTTTTCCTTTGATGGGATGGACGTGTTGGGATGGGCGTGTTGGGATGGGCGATCAGATGGCTGAATGGAGGGCGGCGGTGAGCCGGCCCAGGGTGTCGTGAAGCTGCGCAAGCTCGGCTGCGCTCAAGCCGGCGGCGTCGGCAAGCCGTTGCGGAACGGCCCCCGCCCGGGCGCTGAGGGCCCGTCCGGCGTCGCTCAGGTGGATCTCGACGCGACGCTCGTCTTCGGCTGAACGCCGGCGCTCCACGAAGCCCAAGGCTTCAAGCCTCTTGAGCAGCGGCGACAAGGTGCCCGAATCGAGTCCCAGCTCGGCGCCCAGTTCCCGGACGCTTCGCGGCTCGTTTTCCCAGAGCACCAGCATCACGAGGTATTGCGGATACGTCAGTCCAAGCTCGTCGAGCACCGGCCGGTAGACCGCCGTGGCCGCCTTGGAGGCGGAATAGAGCGCGAAACAGACCTGGCGGTCGAGGCGTGGGGCTTCACTCATAATCATAACGATAGCTCACAATTAAATTGCGCACAACTCACTTTCCCAAAAAACAAGCGCGAACTGGCAGCAGATGACCCCAAAAGCGGGTTTAAGGGGCATCTGCTGCCAGTTCGCGCGGAGTTTTTTAGAGATCCCGGATGGTTCGCAGCGCGGCGGCGGCCAAGACTTGGATCGCGAAGCCGAGGGCTCGCTCGTCGACAATGAAGTCGCCGCGGTGGAGATCGTATTCCTCACCGCCGGGCGTGTGGGTACCGAGCCGCATCATGGCACCCGGCAGGTCGGCCAGGAACCAGGCAAAGTCCTCGCCCCCCATGGACTGGGGCGTCAGGACGACGGCGTGCTCGCCGAGTTCCGCGCGGGCCGCGGCCTCGATGATGGCAGTCTCGTGTTCCGAGTTGACCACGGGAGGGACACCGCGGGTGTGTTCGAGGTGCACGTCCACACCGTACGGCGCGGCAACTTGCTGGACGACGTCGTCGAGCAACTCCCCGGCGCTATGCCAAGCGTCCCTGTCGAGGCAACGCATGGTGCCGGCCATGTAGCCGTTGGCCGGGATGGCGTTGGGTGCGGAACCTGCCGCGATCTGGCCCCACACCACCGAAACGCCGCTGCGCACATCCACCCGACGGGACAGAACGGCCGGGACGTTGACGGCGATTTGGGCCAGCGCAAAGACCAGGTCTTCGGTCAAATGCGGACGGGAAGTATGGCCGCCACGTCCGGTCAGTTCGATTTTGATGGTGTCCGAGGCCGACGTGATGGCGCCGATGCGCGTGCCGATCTTGCCGACGTTGATCCGAGGATCGCAGTGCAGCGCCAGAATCCGCGGGACACCCTGGAGCACGCCCTGCTCGATGCAGGACAGGGCACCGCCGGGCATGGTTTCCTCTGCAGGCTGGAAGATGATGCGCACCGTGCCGCCCAAAGGGGATTCCTGGTGCATGGCGTGCAGCACCAAGGCAATGCCAAGCATGCTCGTGGTGTGGACGTCATGCCCGCACGCGTGGGTGACACCGTGGTTCTTCGACGCGAACGGAAGCCCGGTCTCTTCGATGATGGGGAGGGCATCGATATCGCCGCGCAGGGCCGTGGCGATGGGCCCCTCGCCGACGTCGACCGACAGCCCCGACCCTTCCAGCCGGCGTGGTTCAAGTCCCGCCGCTTCGAGCCGTTCAACCAGCTTGTCCGTAGTGCGAAATTCCTTGAAGGAAAGTTCGGGGTGCGCATGCAGGTCCCTCCGGAATTCAATGAGTTCCGGCAAGAGATCGTCAAGCCACGGCTTCACCACAGGGGTCGGCTCGGTTTCGGTAGTGAAATTGCGCACCTCACAACTCTAGCCATCCACGCCCTCCGAATAGCGAAAGGGGTCTCTTGGTTACGGACAGTGCCGCAAGAGGGCGTTAGAGAACGTCGGTGTCCCCGCTGGCCTTGAGTGCATCCACCGCACCCTTGACCCGCTGGGCGTGCTCCTTCGTAGTGACAAGCAGCGCGTCCGGCGTATCGACGATCACGACGTCCTTGATCCCGATAAGGGCGATCACGCGCTTGGTGTCGGAAACAACCACGCCGCTGGCGTTCTCGGTGAAGACACGGGCGCCTTCGCCGAGGACCGTCACCTCATCGACGTCGCCGGCGTTGTTGAGGCGACCGATCGCGGCGAAGTCTCCGACGTCGTCCCAGCGGAAGGTACCGGGCACGACGGCGACATCCCCCGCCGCTGCGGCGGGTTCTGCCACGGCATAGTCAATGGCAATCTTCGGCAGCGTGGGCCACACACGAGCGGTCACTTCATCGCGCTCCGGGGTGTCCCAGGCGTCGGCGATTTCCTGCAGCCCGGCAAACAAGACCGGCTGGTTTGCCTCCAGGTGCTTGAGCATGAGTGCAACGGGGGCGACGAACATGCCGGCATTCCAGACGTAGTCGCCCGTCTCGAGGTACTTCTTGGCGATGTCCTCGCTCGGCTTCTCGACGAATTCGACCACAGCGTGTGCGTTCGGTGCGTCGTCAATATTGAGCAAGTCGCCGGTACGGATGTAACCGAACCCGGTCGAAGGGTGCGTGGGCTTGATCCCGATGGTGACGATTTTTCCGGCAGCCGCAGTGTGGATGGCCTCGCGGACCGTTTCCTGGAAGAGGTTGTCCGGGCTGATGACATGGTCGGCGGCGAAGGAACCCATGATGGTGTCCGGGTCGCGACGGTAAAGGATGGCGGCGGCGAGGCCGATCGCGGCTCCCGAGTCCTTCGGTTCGCTTTCGAGGACCAATTCGTCGTCGCCCACTTCGGGAAGCTGGCGGCAGACAGCAACCCTGTGCGCCACACCCGTAACCACCAGCACGCGGTTGCCGGCCAACGGTTCGAGACGGTCGTAGGTAGCCCGTAGAAGGGTGCTTCCCGACCCCGTGAGGTCATGCAGGAATTTGGGCGCAGCTGCACGCGAAAGCGGCCACAGGCGAGTGCCCACTCCGCCGGCCGGAATAACCGCATGGAAGTGACGCAATGGCGATTCGAGGCTTGCAGCGTTTTCTATACTCACCGCAACACCTTATCCGACACCCGCGCAAGTCCCACTTTGTGGTCTTCGTCTCACCCCCGCGGCGAAAAGACCGGAATTCAGGCGAACACCCGCACTCTCGTTACAAGAAGGGGTGCCTAAATTGAATAAGCTGTGAGCGAAGCCTAGATTTAGGCTGAGCTACGAGTGCTCTCGCAGCTGGCGTTTCCCCCGCATGGATCCCGTGCCAGCGCCGCTGTGTTGCAGGAAGGTTTATTCAGTGCCGACAAAACCAGCTGGCACCTTGTACCGCGGCCGTGAAGGCATGTGGTCCTGGGTTGGACACCGCATTACCGGTGTTGTGATCTTTTTCTTCTTGTTGGTCCATGTGCTGGACACCTCACTGGTGCGTGTGTCCCCGGAGGCCTACACGGCCGTTATCGGCGCCTACAAGAACCCCCTCATGGCCCTGGGCGAGACGGGCCTCGTCGCAGCGATCGTTTTCCACGCCTTCAATGGCCTGCGCGTTATCGCCATTGACTTCTGGAAGAAGGGCGCGAAATACCAGCGCCAGATGCTCTGGACCGTCCTGGTATTGTGGCTGGTCACCTTCGGGGCCTTCGCCATCCGCCACCTGTCCCTCGCATTGGGAGGCCACTAAGCCATGAGTACCGACATTCAGAACCCACGCAGTGGAAAAATCAGCAGCGGGAAGATTGCTCCGCAGTACCGCCGCGGCACCGGTTCCAAGGGGAACTTCGAGATGTTCGCGTGGCTGTTCATGCGGCTCTCCGGCGTCGTACTCGTGGTCCTGATCTTCGGCCACCTCTTCGTGAACCTCATGGTGGGCGAAGGCATCCACGGCATCGACTTCGGCTTCGTGGCCGGCAAGTGGGCCGACCCGTTCTGGCAGTTCTGGGACCTGGCCATGCTGTGGCTCGCCATGCTGCACGGCACCAACGGCGTTCGCACCATCATCAACGACTACGCCGAAAAGGACGCGACCCGACTCTGGCTCAAGGTGGTCCTTTACGCGGCTACGGTCGTCATCGTCGTTCTGGGCACACTGGTGATCTTCACGTTCAACCCGTGCCCCGTCGCCAACGGCGTTCAGCTGCCGGGCGGGTTCTGCCCGGCGCCGTAGCGCTCCGCTGCACCACCGGCCAGTCCGGCTGTGCACAACTCGCGGAGCAGGCTCCGCCGACCATCTGACTTAGAGAGAAAGAGCATCTGGTATGCAGGTCCATAAGTACGACGTCGTTATTGTCGGTGCCGGCGGCGCCGGCATGCGCGCCGCGATCGAATCCGGTCAGCGCGCACGCACCGCAGTACTGACCAAGCTCTACCCCACCCGTTCCCACACTGGCGCGGCCCAGGGCGGCATGTGTGCAGCCCTGGCCAACGTCGAAGAGGACAACTGGGAGTGGCACACATTCGACACCATCAAGGGTGGCGACTACCTGGTTGACCAGGATGCAGCCGAGGTCATGGCGAAGGAAGCCATCGACGCCGTGCTGGACCTGGAGAAGATGGGCTTGCCGTTCAACCGCACGCCCGAAGGCCGCATTGACCAGCGCCGTTTCGGTGGCCACACCCGTGACCACGGCAAGGCTCCGGTCCGCCGCGCCTGCTACGCAGCAGACCGCACCGGCCACATGATCCTGCAGACGCTGTACCAAAACTGCGTCAAGCACAACGTTGAGTTCTACAACGAGTACTACGTCCTGGACCTGCTGACCGTCGAGGAAGACGCCGTCCGCGAAGACGGAACGCCGTACAAGCAGAAGCGCGTTGCCGGCGTCGTTTCCTACGACCTCGCCTCCGGCGAATTGCACGTCTTCCAGGCCAAGTCCGTGGTGTTCGCCTCGGGCGGCGCGGGCAAGGTCTTCAAGACCACCTCCAACGCCCACACCCTGACCGGTGACGGCATGGGGATCGCCTTCCGCCGCGGAATCCCGCTGGAGGACATGGAGTTCTTCCAATTCCACCCGACCGGTCTCGCAGGCTTGGGCATCCTCCTCTCGGAAGCTGCCCGCGGCGAGGGCGCGATCCTTCGTAACTCCGAGGGTGAGCGTTTCATGGAACGCTACGCCCCCACCATCAAGGACCTCGCTCCCCGCGACATCGTGGCCCGTTCCATGGCAAACGAAGTCCGCGAAGGACGCGGCTGCGGCCCGAACAAGGACTATGTCCTCCTCGACCTCACGCACCTTGAACCCGCCCACATTGACGCGAAGCTCCCGGACATCACCGAATTCGCGCGCACTTACCTCGGTGTCGAGCCGTACACGGAACCGGTTCCGGTGTTCCCGACGGCGCACTACGCCATGGGCGGCATCCCCACCAACATCACCACCGAGGTCCTGCAAGACAACGACACCGTCGTGCCGGGCCTGTACGCAGCCGGCGAAGTTGCTTGTGTCTCCGTCCACGGTTCCAACCGTTTGGGTACCAACTCGCTGCTGGACATCAACGTCTTTGGCAAGCGTGCGGGCATTGCCGCCGCCGAATACGCCAAGACGGCTGACTTCGTGGAGCTCCCGGAAGACCCGGAGGCATACACGCTGGATCTGCTGAACCACGTCCGCACTTCCGATGGCGGCGAAAGGGTTGCCGCCATCCGCAAGGAACTGCAGGACACCATGGATGCCAACATGCAGGTATTCCGTACCGCGGACACCCTGAACCAGGTGCTCAAGGACATCGCGTCCCTCGAAGAGCGCTACCAGCGCATCAGCGTCCAGGACAAGGGAAAGCGCTTCAACCTTGATCTGCTCGAAGCGGTGGAACTGGGCTTCCTGCTGGAACTGGCCAAGGTCATGACAGTTGCTGCCCTGCACCGCGAGGAGTCCCGTGGAGGCCACTTCCGGGAGGACTTCCCGGAGCGCGACGACGAAAAATTCATGAAGCACTCCATGGCGTATAAGGATGAGCACGCCCCAGCGGACGGATCTGCGGAAGCAATCGCGGGCATCCGACTCGGCACCAAGCCTGTTGTCTTTACGCGCTACGAGCCGATGGTGAGGAAGTACTAAGATGTCTGCTGAACTTGCTGAGCCAGCATCCAAGATCGAGCTGCCCGCGCACATTGGTGGAGGTGGGGAAATTCCCACCTTCAACATCACTTTGCGAGTGCGACGCTACAACCCTGAGGTCTCGGAAGAGCCTGTATGGGAAGACCACCAGCTGACGATGTACGGCACCGACCGCGTGCTGGACGCCCTGCACAAGATCAAGTGGGAAATCGATGGCTCGCTGTCCTTCCGCCGTTCCTGTGCACACGGCGTTTGTGGCTCCGACGCCATGCGCATCAACGGCCGTAACCGCCTCGCATGCAAGACCTTGCTGAAGGACCTGGACACTTCCAAGCCCATTACCGTTGAACCGATCAAGGGCCTCCCGGTGGAGAAGGACCTGATCGTGGACATGGAGCCGTTCTTCCAGTCCTTCCGCGAGGTCATGCCGTTCCTGATCAACAAGGGCCACGAGCCCACCAAGGAACGCCTGCAGTCGGTCGAGGACCGTGAACGGTTCGACGACACCACCAAGTGCATCCTGTGCGCTGCCTGCACCTCGTCCTGCCCCGTGTTCTGGACGGACGGTCAGTACTTCGGCCCCGCTGCCATCGTGAACGCGCACCGCTTCATCTTCGACTCCCGCGACGATGCCGGTGACATGCGCTTGGAGATCCTGAACGACAAGGAAGGCGTGTGGCGCTGCCGCACCACCTTCAACTGCTCCGAGGCGTGCCCGCGTGGCATCCAGGTGACCCAGGCTATCGCCGAGGTCAAGCAGGCCATCCTGGCCCGCAAGATCTAGTCCAGAATTTAGAATACGACGACGACGGCGTCCCCTTGGCGGGGTACGCCGTCGTCGTTGTTTAAGAGTCGTTCGGGAAAGCCGGGCAACTCGCAAAACGAAAGGCGGACAGGGTGTCCAAATCCATGAAGATCAGGTTCGAAGGCAGCACCGGGGATCTCCTGGCAGGGATCGTGGATGTTCCTGAGGGTCCGGTCCGGGGCTGGGGTGTGTTCTCCCACGGTTTGACCCTCGGCAAGGACAGCCCGTCAGCCTCGCGTATCTGCAAGGGCTTGGCGGACCTCGGAGTCGGCATGCTTCGCTTCGACAACCTTGGACTGGGCGACTCCGCCGGCGAATGGTCCGCAGGATCGTTCAGCGTGAAGGTGGCCGACACCATCCGCGCCGCCGGCTTCATGCGTGCCGATGACAAGGAAATATCCCTGCTCGTGGGCCACTCCTTCGGCGGGGCGGCCGTGTTGGCTGCCGCCCTCAGCCTCCCCGAGGTACGGGCAGTGGCGACTGTCGGCGCCCCGTTCCAGCCCAGGCACGTGGAGCACATGTTCGACGCCGAAGTCAGCACGATCCTCAGCGAAGGCAGCGCTGAGGTCAACCTGGGCGGCAGGCGCATGGAGGTTCGCCGGCACTTTGTGGAAGACGTGCAGCGGGCCGACCTCAGGGACTGCATCCGGGGTCTGCACAGACCCCTCATGGTGCTGCACTCCCCCACAGACAACACCGTGGGCATCGACAATGCCAGCGAGATCTTCCAAACGGCACGGCACCCGCGGAGCTTCATTTCGCTCGAAGGCAGTGACCACCTGTTGACGGGCAAAGGACAAGCCGCCCGGGTAGCAGGGATCATCTCGGCCTGGGCCGCGCAGTACCTCGGTGACTAGGCCTTACTTGGCTTTCTCGGGGAATGCTTTCGCCGGGAAGGAGTGCGGCGAAGGGTGCCGTGATCCGAGGGCAGGCTTTGGGTGCTCGTGCGCGCCGGTATCCGCTTCCCTGATGGCAGCCCACGCGGCGGAGACCAAGTAGACCTGGCTGACCAGGTTGAACCAGATGAGAAGCCCGATGATGATGGCAAATGAGGCCAGGATGGGGTTCCGTCCGGCATTCGCCAGCAACTCCGTGCTGAAGATCTGGAGGATAGTGGTCCCGATACCGGCCAGCATTGTTCCTTCCAGGAACGCCTGGCGGCGAAGTTTCAGGCGGCCTGCGAAGCGGAACATGATGACCGCCGTCGCCCAGTTGAGGACCAGTGGAACGGCCGTGCGAACGAGCCAGGTGACGGGGCCGGCAACAGCGTCGGCCAACCCGAGCCGTTCGATGATCCATCCGGCCGCCGTCCCGAACACCAGCGAAACACCGGCGCTGACCACCAAGGCTGCGCCGAGCAGCAGGAGGGTACCGGCGTCGCGGGCCTTCATCAGCAGCGGGTTCTCCTGCACGGGCTCCAGCCCGCAGACTCCGCGAAGACCCTCCCGAATCCCCGCGATCCAGCCGAGCGCGGTAAATACCGTCACGACGGCGGCTATGGCCGCCGTCCAGCCGAGGCCTGTGGGATTCAGGAGATCATGCGGATCCACCAGGCCGTTGCCTCCGTTGGTTTTCAGGAGTCCCGGGGCCGCCGTGGCGACGCTCGAGACGATTGAATCAACCAGTTGGGGCTGCCCGTTGAGGACCAGGCCGGTCACGGCGAATCCCGTGGCCAGCAGGCCCGTGATGGAGAAGAACATGGTGAAGCCTATGCCGGCGCTCAACAGCGGACCATGGCGCAGGCTGTACAGGTTAAAGGCGCGCATGGGCCGGAAGTTACCCAGCCGGGCGAGGGCGAGGTTGATGAATGCCGGTATTGTGGCGCTTCTATTGCCTGAGCGCCGGGCTTTACCCCATTCGACCTGACGGTGAATAAGCTGCAGCTTCAGCTGCGCGCCTTCAGTCGGCAGTGGTGGCTTTTCCGCCTGCTGCCGGTCCTTGTGCTGTGCTTTTCCGTGATTGGTCTGCGTCGCCGCCAAAGTCGAGCTCTTCCCGTAGCTGCCAAATGCCATTGTCGTCGTGCTCGTAAAGTCCCATGCTAACCACAGGGAAAGTGGCGGTGTAGTTCTTGAGCACCGTTTCGGCCTCGTCCAAGCTTTCGGGAGCGACGTCGTGGGCTACCGTCACGTGCGGGTGGTAGGGGAAAGGAAGATCGCGTTCCAGGGGGCCGGTCTGCAGTTGTTCGTGCAGGCCCACGCACTCCTCGAAACCGTCTTCGACCTTCAGGAACACCACCGGGGATACCGGCCTGAAGGAGCCCGTGCCGGAAATCGTGATCTTGAAGGGTGCCTGGCGACGGGCAATGTCGCGAACATGCTCGAGGGTGGCTTCCCAGTCCTGGGCAGGCGTGGTGGTCACGAGGGTGATGTGGGCCGGGATCACGTCCGCCATGGGATCACCGAATGAAGCGCGCCATTGCTTCAGTTCCTGAGCGACTTCCCGGGGGAAACCCAGGATGACCCCCACGCACAGGTTGTCCCCGCACGCGCTGGCAGACTCGTGTGCGCCCGCGTCCAGGCGGGCACCAGAGGCCTGGCCGGCTCCCCTTGAAAGGGAGCCGACCTGGACGCTGAGCTTGCCAGCTGCGCACATGGCTTTAGCGGATTCCTTGTACTCCGCCGTAAGGCAGGAAGCCCACCTTGGCGTAGACGTCGGCGAGCGTGGCCGAGGCGATCTCCCGGGCTTTGTCCGCACCGTGGGCGAGGAGCCGGTCGAGCTCGGCCGGATCGGCCAGAAGCTCGTTTGCACGGTCCCGGATCGGCCCGAGATGGGTCGCAACGAGTTCAGCAAGGTCGACCT
This sequence comes from Arthrobacter sp. 2RAF6, assembly GCF_052115205.1. Taxonomy (NCBI): domain Bacteria; kingdom Bacillati; phylum Actinomycetota; class Actinomycetes; order Micrococcales; family Micrococcaceae; genus Arthrobacter; species Arthrobacter sp. 2RAF6. Next base: position 171,548 of record NZ_JBFRGF010000004.1, read on the forward strand.
TCAGGTGGCCGTACATCTTGCCTTCGTAGTCCGCTACGATCTTCTCCACCGGCTGGCCGCTGATGGACGAGTAGATGCTCAGCAGGTTGGACACCCCGGGCTTGGCTTCGCGGTCGAAGCGGATTTCCGTCTCGGTGTCCGTGACTGCCGACTTGATGCGTTTGGCCGTGATCTTCGGGTCGTCGAGCAGGTTGATCAGCCCGGCCGGCGACTCCGCGGACTTGGACATCTTGGCCGTGGGGTTCTGGAGATCGTAGATCTTGGCCGTTTCCTTCTGGATGAAGGCCTGCGGCACCTGGAACGTCTCGCCGTAGCGGCTGTTGAAACGCTGGGCGAGGTCGCGGCTGAGTTCGATGTGCTGCCGCTGGTCTTCGCCCACGGGTACCCCGTGTGGCTGGTACAGCAGGATGTCGGCTGCCTGCAGGATCGGGTACGTGAAGAGCCCGACGCTCGCGTGGTCGGAACCGTGTTGCAGCGACTTGTCCTTGAACTGGATCATGCGCGAGGCCTCGCCAAAGCCGGTGATGCAGCCGAGGACCCACGCCAGTTGGGCGTGCTCAGGAACCTGGGATTGGACGAACAGGGTGCACTTGTTCACGTCTACGCCGCCGGCGATGTACTGCGCAGCGGTGACACGTGTCCGGCGGGCCAGCTCGGCGGGATCCTGCGGCACCGTAATGGCATGCAGGTCCGGGATGAAGAAGATGGCGTCATATTCGTCCTGCATGCGGACCCAGTTGACCAAGGCACCGAGGTAGTTACCCAGGTGGAGGGAGTCAGCAGAGGGCTGCATGCCGGACAGCACGCGGTGCTTTGCTCCGGCGGCCAGTTTGGTGGATGTTGCCTTGGCTGCTGCTGCAGCGGGTTCAGTCGTGGTGGAACTGGTCATGAGGAAAACTTTCGAAAGCCTAGAGCTGGTAGTCGACTACCAGCGGTGCGTGGTCGGAGAAACGGGTGTCCCACGACGGCGCCCGGTCAACGACGGCCGAAAGTGCGGCTGCCGCGAGTCCAGGAGTGGCCATGTGGTAGTCGATGCGCCAGCCTGTGTCAGTGTCAAAGGCCTTACCGCGCTGGGACCACCAGGTATAGGGGCCATCGACATTTCCTGCCAGGCCCCTGTGGACATCCCTCCATCCGATCTCGTCGCCGAAGAAGCGGTCGAAGTACGCGCGCTCCTCAGGAAGGAAACCGGCACGCTTGGTGTTGCCCTTCCAATTCTTGATGTCGAGCTCGGTGTGGCCCACGTTGAGGTCGCCGACAACCAGTGCATGCTCACTGTGCTTGGCAAGTTCCGGAAGCCTCGTGGTCATGACATCCAGGAAGCGGTACTTGTCCACCTGCTTGGGCGTGTCCGCTTCGCCGGAGTGCACATAAGCGCTGACGACCGTCAGGGTGGTGTCCTTGCCGCCGCCGTCCCGAAGGACGTAGTCGGCCTCGACCCAGCGTCCAGTGGTGGCGAAGTAGTCGTCGCCGATACCTACGCGGGTGGCAACCGGTTCCTGCCGGGAGGCAATCGCAACGCCGGCGCGGCCCTTTGCCTCGGCTTCGGCGTGCAGGATGTACCAGCCTTCGCCGATGAGTTGGTGAACCACATCATCGGGCGCGCGGACTTCCTGCAGACACAGGATGTCGACGTCGCGCGGTTCCAGCCACTCCGCCATGCCCTTCTTGTAGGCGGCGCGAATGCCGTTGACGTTGACCGTTGCGATGCGAAGGAAGTCCTTCTTCAATGCCGAGCTCACCCCGCCTACTCTAGTCGATGATGGTGCCCGAGACGGGCTCGTCGCCGCCGGAGGACTTGATCATGTCCCGGGCATTGCTCGACGTGATGGCGATGGTCTCCAAGGCGCGATCTATGGTGTCTTGATCGGCGGCGTCGCCCTTGGCGCGTTCGTCCTCCACTACGCGCACTTGCACCTGGACAATCTTGAAAGAGTGGTCCAGTTTGAGGTCCCGGATTTCATCCGCTTCGTTCCGTTCCGAGACCACCCGTGTGCCACCGTGGTCGGCGCTCGACGACGACGGCGCCCGGCCGGTTGCCGCGTTGAACGCGTTCTGTGCCTCGGTGAGTTTTTCACCGGCCCGTCTGGCGGCCTTCTGGATGCTGAAGACCACGAAAGCGGCGAGCGCGAGCCAGCCGAAGGAGACAACAGCAACGATCCAGCCGACGACGTCGTTATGGTTGGCAGCGAAGATCACGGCCACCAGGAAAGCGATGAGCACCACCGTCATGCCCAGTCCACCGATGCGGAAGCCTTTGAACGGGCTCTTGGCGGAAGCGGACTGGGGAACAGATGACGGGGAGTCGCCGAGGGATCGCATGCACCCATTGTCGCAAACTCCGCGCGACGAACCGCCCGCTTCCACCCCCGGCGAACAGCCTGTGCGGCTATTTCAGGAAGAGCTTGCGCAACCTTCCGGTAGTGAGCGCGATCCCGAGGACGATCATCACGAGGTAGTAGGCGATATGGACTGCCGTGGCCGGGCTGAAGGAACCAATGCTGATCTGCCGCAGGAGCTCCACGCCGTGCCACAGCGGCATCGCTTGGATGAGCCACTGGATATATTGCGGATAGACGCTGAGCGGGTAGAAGGTGGCGCTGAAAAGGAACATCGGCAGCATGAAGAAGTTGATCCAGTCCATCTGTTGGAAGGTCTTCATGAAGCTGGTGATGCCCATGCCGAAACTCGCAAAGCCAAAAGCGATCAGTACCGCGGCCGGGATGACAAGGATGGCCCATGGCGTGGTGATGAGTCCCATGACGGCCATGACGGCGGTGAACCCTGTGGCGTACAGGAGTCCGCGCAGCAGGGCCAGGAAGATCTCCCCGATGGCTACGTCCAATGGTCCAAGGGAGGTATAGAGCATTCCCTGGTACAGCTTGGCGAAGTTCATCTTGAAGAAGACGTTCCAGGTGGAGTCATAGACGGCGCCGTTCATTGCGGATACGGCCAGGAGCGCGGGCGCGATGTAGGCCGCATAACTGATTTCCTGGCCGCCCGGTCCTGCCACGGTACCCACTATGGGCCCTAGTCCGACGCCCATGGAAATGAGGTACAGCACCGGCTCGAAGAATCCGGATACAAGGATCAACCAGGTGCTGCTTTTCGCTGCCATGAGGCCCCGGGATACAACAGCAAGCGCGTTGCGGGAGTACAGCGGGCCGAAGGTACGTTCACGGGCAGCGTCAGTGGCGCTATGCGGTCCTGTCTGGCCTTCGGCCAGGGCGCTCATGCCCCCATCCTCCTGACAAACTGGCGCCGCGTCAGCGCCCAACCCGCAGCGGCGGCGCCCACAAGGAACAAGACGTGGGTCAAGGTCAACAAGGGATTCTCCTCGAGTCCATAGGTGAAGACGCGGCCCAACTGCGTTCCGTGCCATACCGGGGAGACCCAACCGATCCAGCGCACTCCAAGCGGCAGCGAATCCAGCGGGAAGAAGGTGCCCGAAAACAGGAACAGCGGCACCACGATGAATCGCTGCACCAACGCGAACTGGCCGGAGTCTTTGGTGATGCTCGAGGCATAGGCCATGAGCGGCAGCCCGAAGGACAAACCGGCCACTGTGGCAACTATCGCCGACACCCAGCCCCACGGACTCGGCGAGGCCCCGAACATGGCCACAATGGCGAAGTACACCGCTGATTGAACGAGGAACTTCAAGGCGCTTGCCATGATGTGGCCCGCTGCGATCTGCTGCGGTACCAGCGGTGAGGCGTGCGGGCCATAGAACACGCGGCGCCATTTGAAGCCGTCCATGATCGGGTAGGAAAAGTCCCCCGACGCCGTCATGACCGCGGATGAGACCAACAGTGCCGGCGCGATGAAGGTCAAGTAGTTCACCCCGCCGAACACCGCCGCGCTGTTCGCATCCACCAGGCTCGCCAGCCCGATACCCATGGCGAACAGATAGGCCACCGGCTGCCCCACGCTGTACAGGAACACCGACCAGCCGTAGCCACGCATCACCCGCAGGACTTGCTCGGCGTAGAAGAAGGATCCCCAGCGCTTCGCCCTGCTGGCTGAAACGGCCGGCGAATGGGCGCTAATCAACGAGGCTCCGTCCGGTCAGCCGGAGGAAGACGTCCTCCAGCGAAGAACGCCGAACCAGTGAGGTCAGGGGACGGAGCCGGCGTGCGGAGACTTGCTCCAGGACCGATTCGCCGTCGTTCGCGTAGATGAGCACCCGGTCCGGAAGCGTCTCGACGCGTTCGCCGATGCCCGCCAGTTCGACGCCAATGGTGGCGTTGCGTTCCGAACCGAAGCGGAGTTCCAGCACCTCGCGCGTCGAATATTCGCGAATCAGGCTCGCCGGCGAGCCTTCGGCCATGATCCGGCCTTTGTCCACCACGATCAGCCGGTCGCAAAGCTGTTCGGCCTCGTCCATGTAGTGGGTAGTGAGGATCAGGGTGACGCCTTGTTCCTTGAGCCGGAACAGCCGGTCCCAGAGGATGTGGCGGGCTTGCGGGTCCAGTCCCGTAGTGGGTTCGTCCAGGAGCAGGATCTTGGGCTCGTTGATGAGCGAGCGGGCAATTGTGAGACGCCGTTTCATGCCGCCCGAGAGCGCATCGACCCTGGACTTGGCCTTGTCTGTCAGCTGGGCGAACTCGAGCAGCTCATCGGCCTTGGGGCGCAAGTAGCTCAAGGGCAGGCCGAAGTAGCGGCCATAGACAATCAGGTTTTCGCGGACCTTCAGTTCCTCGTCCAGGTTGTCCTGCTGCGGCACTACTCCGAGGTGCGCACGGACTTCCGGACCATGGGTCTCCGGGTCCAGGCCCATGATGCTGAGCTTCCCGGACGTGCGCTGGGAGACTCCGCCGATCATTTTCATGGTGGTCGATTTGCCGGCACCGTTGGGGCCAAGCAGGCCGAAGGACTCCCCTGCCTGGACCTCGAACGAGATACCGTCGACGGCGGTGAGCTCGCCGTAGCTCTTGGTGAGGTTTTCGGCTGTGATGACTGCGGGTGGGTTCATCTGGAAGCTGGCTGACGTGGAGAAAGAGCGGGTGGCTTCATTGTGCACCCCAGCAGACTAGTAGAGCCAAGGAATACGTGAAAGAGGAATTCCGCAATTTTCTGGAGTAACGTGCGGGGCCCTGCGCAACATTCTGCTGGATCATTCCGCACCTCAGGCCTTGGAACCGCGTGATTCCAAGGCCTGATGGTTTATCCAGACGAATGATCCAGCAGAATCCGCCGGTTCCTCACTTTGTCGGATGTGCCCGCAGTACTTCCAAGCGCTGGCGGTACTCGGTCTCGTCGATTTCGCCTCGTGCGTAGCGCTCCCTCAGGACGCTTTCGGCGCCCTGGGTTGCTGCCCAGTAGTGGTTCCGGCGCCACATCCGGCGGCCGAAGAAGATGAAGAATCCGATAACGAGGATCCAAAACAACGGGATCAGGAGGAAAAACGGCCAGAAGACGAATCCGTCCCCCGGTCCATGGACGACGTCGGCGGGAAGCTGCGCAGCCGCGGCGCCGATGGTGGTGCTCAGTGATGTCAACATGTCCAGTCCAAACTCTCAACAGGCCGTATCTCGGCTCTGGTTCCAGTCTGGTTTTTGGCCCATCGAATCGCGTCGGCCACCGGGAGTCACTTGCGCCCTGCCACCTACTCCCCCGGGAGACTGTGGGCCGGGGCTAGCTGCTCCAGCCCGGCCGGACCAAGCCGGATTCGTACGCCAGCACCACTAATTGGGCACGGTCCCGGACCAGCAGTTTGGTCATGATCCGTGAAACGTGCGTCTTCGCCGTCAGCGGGGTGATGAACAGCCGCTCGGCGATCTCTGCGTTGTTCAGGCCCTCGCCTACCAGCGCCAGGACTTCCCGTTCGCGATCGGTGATTTGGTCCAGGGGCACTGTCTTTGACGCCGCCTTGCTGTGCAGGGCGAGCTGGGCCATGATGCGGCGAGTCACGGACGGCGAAAGGAGCGCGTCGCCGTCGTGAACTACCCGCACGGCGCGGATCAGTTCCTCCGGTTCGGTGTCCTTGACGAGGAAGCCCGCGGCGCCCGCGCGCACGGCCTCGGCGATGTATTCGTCGAGCTCAAACGTGGTGAGGATGATGATCCGGGTATGGGCGAGGCGGGGGTTGGCCAGGATTTGCCGGGTTGCGGCCAGCCCGTCGCCATCAGGCATGCGGATGTCCATGAGCACGACGTCGGGCGCCTCACGCTCAGCCAGCCTGACGGCATCCCGGCCGGTACCAGCTTCCGCTACCACTTCCATGTCTGGTTCAGCGTCCAAGAGAGCCCGGAATCCCGCCCGGATAAGGTTCTGGTCGTCGGCGAGCAGCAAGCGGATCATCGCTAGTGTCTTTCTTGCCCGGGGATCAGCGGGAGGTTCGCTTCCACGCGCAGCCCCGGCTCCAGCGGCGTCAGGCCAAGCGTGCCTCCGAGGGCCTCCACGCGCTCCCGCATGCCCCTCAGCCCGTTCCCAGCCGGCGCTCCCCGCAGGCCCCCGCCGTCGTCGTCGATCCTCACCCTCAGCGAGTTCCCCGCCAGTTCCAGAAGTACGACGGCGGACGCCGCGCCTGAGTGCCTGCGGACGTTGCTCAGCCCTTCCTGGACGATCCGGTACGCGGCTTCCTGCTGGGCTGTGCCAACTCGTTCCGTGTCTACGGAGTTTTCGAACCGCAACTGGAGGCCGCCGCGCCGCGCGTCCTCCACGAGTTCCGGGATCCGCCCCAGGCTTGGCGGCGCCGCGGGACTCAGCGGGGCGTCGTCGCGCAGCACCCCGAGGAGCTGACGGACTTCGGCCAGGGATTCCTTGCTCGCGGCCTTGATGGCTTCCAGCGCCGGGCGGAGCTTCTCGGGATCGTTCGTTCCCAGATGGAGCGCCACGGAAGCCTGGACGTTGATCATCGAGAGTGAGTGGGCCACCACATCGTGGATGTCCCGGGCGAGCGTGAGACGGTATTCGTCCCGTTCGGCCAGTTTCGCGGCCTCCCGCCGTCGCCTGTATTCGGCCATCCGTTCGCCCCGCCGTCGGAAGCCTTCACCGATCAGGACAAGGATGGCGGCCCAGGCAACACCGGCAGAGGCCCGGACAAGGCCCGTCTCATCCCCGGCGAGGACGGCCATCAGAACGACGGCGGCGGCGCAAATTCCCGCCCCGAGCCATGCCTGCCAGCGCAGCCCCGCAGCGGCGGTCAGGATGATCGAGAGGGCCAGGGACAGCACAATCGGACCCCAGGCGTAACCGAGGAGCAGGTAGATGGACGTGGCCGCGACGGTGATCGGCAGCATGACGGCGGGCCTGCGGGTCCGGAAGGCCAAGGCCGCGGGGCCAGCCAACAGCAGCATGAAGGCGAGCGGATCCAAGGGGCGCAGGGCTGCTTGATGGCTCGCCGAAAAGACGGTCCCCAAGACCTGGATCAGGGCCACAGCGATCACGATGAAACTCGTGGGAGGACCCTGGAAACGCCGCTGCATGCTCCGAGCCTAGCCGCGGAGGGCGCCGGCGTCGTCGGGTTAACGGTGTAGGGCGCCTACTCCCGCGGGAGTAGGCGCCCTACACGGCAGTGGGGAGCAAAATCAGGCGACGCCGGAGACGCTTCCCGCTGCCAATTGGCGTTCCGCGGCTTCGACCACGTTGGTCATGAGCAGCGCCACGGTCATGGGACCCACGCCGCCGGGGTTCGGCGAGATCCAGCCGGCCACATCGGCAACGGCGGGATCGATGTCGCCGTGGACCTTGCTCTTCCCCGTCTCGGGGTCGGTTTCACGGGTGACACCGACGTCGAGCACGGCCGCGCCCGGCTTCACGTCCGCAGCCTTGACGATGTGCTTGGCACCCGCCGCGCCCACAATCACGTCCGCCTGCCGCAGCAGCTCCGAGAGGTTCTTGGTGCCCGTGTGCGTCAGCGTCACGGTGGCGTTCACGGCCCGCCTGGTGAGCAGCAGGCCGATCGAGCGGCCGATCGTGACGCCGCGGCCGACCACCACGACGTGCTTGCCGGCGAGGCTGTAGCCGTTGCGCTCGAGGAGCTCGATGACGCCGCGGGGTGTGCACGGCAGCGGCGAGGTGATCTCTCCGTTGACGTTGAGCACCAGCCGGCCCAGGTTGGTCGGGTGCAGGCCGTCGGCATCCTTGGCGGGGTCGATCCGCTCGAGGATGGCGTCGGTGTCCAGGTGCTTGGGCAGCGGCAGCTGCACGATGTATCCGTGGCAGGCGGGGTCCGCATTGAGTTCGTCGATGAGGGCCTCAACCTCGGCCTGGGTGGCATCCGCCGGAAGCTCACGCTGGATCGAGTTCATCCCGATCTCCACAGACTGCTTGTGCTTCATCGATACGTAGAGCTGCGAGGCAGGGTCCGCACCTACGAGCACAGTGGCAATGCCCGGAGTTACGCCGCGGGCCTTCAGGGCAGCGACACGCTCAGTCAGCTCAGATTTGATGGCGGCGGCGGCGGCCTTGCCGTCAAGGATCTTCGCGGTCTGCGCCATGGACGGGTTCACCACTGCTCGTGCTGCGGGTACAGCGGGAAGTCAGCGGCGAGCTTGTCGACCCGGGCCTGCAAGGCTTCAACGTCGGTAGCTGAGCCGGACTTCAACGCCGAAGCGATGATCTCGGCAACCTCGGTGAACTCGGTGGCACCGAAGCCGCGGGTAGCCAGGGCCGGGGTACCGATGCGCAGGCCGGAGGTGACCATCGGCGGGCGGGGGTCGAACGGAACGGCGTTGCGGTTGACGGTGATGCCCACCGAGTGCAGCAGGTCCTCGGCCTGCTGGCCGTCCAGCTGCGAATTGCGCAGGTCCACGAGGACCAGATGGACGTCGGTGCCCCCGGTCAGCACGGAAACGCCGGCTTGAGCGACATCGGCCTGGTTGAGGCGATCGGCGATGATCTTGGCACCTTCGAGGACGCGCTCCTGGCGCTCCTTGAATTCCTCGCCGGCAGCGATCTTGAAAGCAACGGCCTTGGCGGCGATCACGTGCATGAGCGGGCCGCCCTGCTGTCCCGGGAAGACGTTGGAGTTGAGCTTCTTCGCCCATTCCTGCTTGGCAAGGATCACGCCGGAACGGGGGCCGGACAGCGTCTTGTGCACCGTGGAGGTGACGACGTCGGAGTGCGGCACCGGGCTCGGGTGCAGGCCTGCTGCGACGAGGCCGGCGAAGTGGGCCATATCCGTCCAGAGGAGCGCACCGACCTCGTCGGCGATGGAGCGGAAGGCTGCAAAGTCGAGGTGGCGCGGGTATGCGGACCAGCCGGCGATGATGACCTGCGGCTTCTCGGCAATGGCCTGTTCGCGGAGCTTGTCCATGTCGATCCGGAAGTTGTCCTGCTCCACCTGGTAGGCAGCTACGTTGTAGAGCTTGCCGGAGAAGTTGAGCTTCATGCCGTGGGTCAGGTGACCACCGTGGGCGAGGGAAAGGCCCAGGATCTTGTCGCCCGGGGTGATCATGGCAGAGAGGGCTGCGGCATTGGCCTGTGCACCTGAGTGCGGCTGTACGTTGGCGTACTCGGCGCCGAAGAGTGCCTTCACGCGGTCGATGGCCAGTTGTTCGGCGATGTCCACGTATTCGCAGCCACCGTAGTAGCGGCGGCCCGGGTAGCCTTCGGCGTACTTGTTGGTCAGGACAGAGCCCTGGGCCTCCATGACGGCGCGGGGCGCAAAGTTCTCGGAAGCGATCATTTCCAGGGTGCCGCGCTGGCGGCCGAGTTCCTGTTCCAATACCGCGGCGATCTCGGGGTCGAGTTCGGACAACGGCTGGTTGCTGATGGTCGCGGAGGTGATGGTGGTGGTGGTCACGAAGATCTCCTGGATAGGCAACGGGTATTTCTACAGGTCAGGCTACCGGCTGGGTTTTTTCCATGCCTTTGATTACGGGGCATGGCGCAGCGACAGTAAAACGTGACCCTCGGCCCAGGCGTACGATCCGTGGTCTTCAAAATGCCGCTCCCTGGTGGTACACCACCCAACGCCAGTCACGACGAGTTAAACAGTACAACACGTGCGCAACGGTAGGCTTTACGTGTGACTGACTCCACCCTGCCTACGTCTTTTGTTGTAACCCTGTCCTGCCCGGACCGGCCAGGAATTGTGCACGCCGTTGCAGGCGCTTTGTTGGAGGCAGGCTGCAACATCGCCGATTCCCAGCAATACGGCAGCCCCAGCACGGGAAACTTCTTCATGCGGGTGGAAGCCACGACGTCCTCGACCCAGGCTGAACTGAGTTCGGCGTTGGCCCCGGTGGCCGAAGAATTCGGCATGAAGTGGCAGATCAACCCGGTGGGCCAGAAGGTCCGTACCCTGATCCTGGGTTCAAAGGACGCACATTGCCTCAACGATCTGCTCTTCCAGCAACGCTCCGGAACCCTCCCGATCGAGGTGCCGGCTATCGTATCCAACCACCGGGACCTCGAAGGCCTGGCGGAGTTCTACGGGATCCCCTTCCACCACATCCCGGTCACTCCGGACACCAAGGCCCAGGCCGAGGCGAAGCTGCTCGGGCTCATCCACGAGCACGGCATCGAGCTGACCGTCCTGGCGCGCTACATGCAGGTCCTCTCCAACGAGCTCTGCAACGAGCTCAATGGCAAGGCCATCAACATCCATCACTCCTTCCTGCCCTCCTTCAAAGGCGCCAAGCCCTACCACCAGGCGCATGCCCGGGGCGTGAAGATCATCGGCGCCACCGCCCATTACGTCACGGCCGACCTCGACGAGGGCCCGATCATCGAGCAGGAAGTGATCCGGGTGGACCACGCGCGCACCGCCGAGCAATTCGTGCAAATGGGCCGCGACGTCGAGGGCCGCACGCTGGCGCAGGCGGTGCAGTGGCACGCCGAGCACCGCGTCCTGCTCGACGGCACCCGAACGGTGGTGTTCAACTAGCACGCCCACCCAACTGACTCGCATTTAATGTCGTTTTGACGCCTCATAACGACACCTACTGCTAGTTACTTGGGTGTTCTACGCTGGGTGCATGGATGGCACCCGCAAGGCATTCAGCAACGAAAGCGCCGACCACGAAGCGGACCTCGCCGTCTACTACGACCGGCAGGCCCCTTTCGGGAACGCCCGGGCCCTGACGCCGCATCGGACGGCATGCCGCGAGTGGTTTATTCGCCTGCTCAAGGAGGAACACAGGCACTCGATGTTCGAACTCGGCTGCGGCACCGGTGTGGAAGGACTGGAATTCGTTCGAGCAGGCCTGCACTACACCGGAGTAGACCTCTCCGAAGAGAGCATCCACGTCGCGCGTGCCAAGGGCTTGGACGCGAGCGTGGCCAGCGGCCGGTCCCTCCCATTCGCCGACGCCGCGTTCCCCGCCGTGTGGACCATGAGCACCCTCCTGCACGTCCCCAACGCGGGAATCCACGACGTCGTCCGTGAACTCGTGCGGGTCAGCGCGGCCGGTGCGCCAATCGCCGTCGGGCTCTGGTCCGGTGACGATGAAGAAGTCCTCAACCCCGAGGACCAAGACGAGCCGCGGCGGTTCTTCAGCCGGCGGAGCGACCACACCCTGCGCCGCATCTTCGGTGCCTACGGCACGGTGGAACACTTTGAAACCTGGCCCGAGGGAACGGGCGTCGAGTCCGGACCCGGTGCGGGCAATTGGACCCAGCACTACCAGTTCCTGGTCCTCCGGACGCCACCTCGCCCAACTGGCTAGCAGCAGGTGTCGTTATCAGGCTTCAAAACGACACCTGCTGCTAGTCAGTTGGGTTAGGGCTGGCGTGTTCTAGGCTTGCCCCATGGCTCCCATTTATACGTTTGCCGGGGATACCCCGGCCATCCATGACAGCGCCTTCGTGGCACCCACGGCTTCCATCATCGGCAAGGCCACCCTCGGCGAAGACTCCAGCGCCTTCTACGGTGTATCCGTCCGTGCCGACACCGCCGCAATCAGCGTCGGTGCCGGCTCGAACCTGCAGGACAATGTGGTCCTGCACGCCGACCCCGGCTTCCCCTGCACCGTCGGCGAGCGCGTCAGCGTCGGGCACAGCGCCGTCGTCCACGGATGCACCGTGGAGGACGACTGCCTCATCGGCATGAGCGCCACCATCCTGAACGGCGCCGTGATCGGTACCGGTTCGCTGGTGGCCGCGGGCGCCGTCGTGCTTGAGGCAACTGTCATCCCGCCGCGATCCTTGGTTGCCGGTGTGCCTGCCAAAGTGCGCCGCGAGCTGAGCGAGGAAGAGCTCGACGGCGTGAAGCGCAACGCGGCCCACTACCGGGAGCTAGCGGCGGCGCACCGCGAGATGCACGCACAGGGTTAGTCCAGGCTGATCGGACCCAACTCGTCCACGGGCGATTTCAAAGGGACGCACGTCAGTTATAGAAAGGACACTGCGGACGGACAGCTGTCAAAGCTTTCAGGGCAGACTATGCCCCGATCATCACTGTCCCTGCGCCCTGCCCGGATTCATCGTTCCACTGCCGAATTCTGGTCCCAAGAGCTGCAAGGTCTTTGTCACGGGGGCCCTTGACGAGCTCGAATAGAGATTCATCGGGGTTATCTGAGTCTCCACCCCACGCCACGACCCCAGCACACTCCGCTAACAGGCTTCTGATGGTTCGAAGCTCCGAGCCGAATAGATTGCCTCGGCTTCCGAACGGGAAAGAACCCGGCAAGATCTGAATAGCCGTGCCTGATGCCAAGTTCGTAGAAACACCCGCCGCGATCTCTGACAACGGTCGGAAGCCAACCACGTCCCCTTTACCTAGCGGCCGGACCTCATAGTTGAAGCGGCGAGCGACGTAAATCAGGATCGTTTCGGGATCTCCGGCACGGACTGACACTGATGCGGCACTTCCGGGCACAGGACGCGCCCAAACTCCTTCGTCCGTATCGGATGATTGTGCCGTTCGCCAGCCGTTGTTGCTTCGTTTCGGTTGCTTCCCTGAAGGTGCCCGAACAACATGCGTGGCTTGGGCGACGGCTGGGGATGCCGTGACGATTGCACCGCCCGCGACGACTATTGCTCCCCCCAATACAGCGCCGAGAAGGGAGCGGCGGCCGACTTTTCGACTTGGAGTCTTCACGGGATTGGACCTTTCACGACGCGAATTGGTTGACCGACGGCTTGGAAAGTCAACCGAGATTGGTCTCGGTGAGGACAAGAAAGACAAACAGGGCAATTGCTGGCAGAAGGAGTGTTCCCAACCCCGCTGACCATGACTTAAGGTTCTTGAGTTGCCTTAGCTTCAGCAGCACTACAGCATCGGCGAGAAGAAACACCACAGTGATGAGAACGAAGAAGAAAATGCAAATGCTGAGATTCGTGTCGTCCTGACCGTAGCGTGGATCCGGGTATCCGCCATTTTCCAGGATCAAGTGCGCGGCGTTCAGTGAAGCTAGTGCCAACCATGGGAAGCCCAGCAGATTCAGGAAAACGACGGCCGCAAGCGAACCGGGCTCCCCCGCGCCGGGCGATGCGGGCTGGGCTTTTGTCATGCTCACCTATTCCTCATGAGGCCGTTGTACTTCTCAAACACCCGGTAGAGGCCTATGAGTTCTCCCCCATAGCGCTGGGCGTCTGGACCTGTTCCGTTGTAGCGGGCCAGAGTCGTCTGATATTCGCTTTCGGGGTTTCCCCTGCCCAGAAGCACGTCCTGATCGACGGCTCCATGGATCAGGACCTGGGCGGCGGTTTGCACATTGGGCAGAACGGACAGCGCTGTCTCCTCCTGGCAGCAGAACGTATGGATCCATGGTCAGAAGAGCCTTGAACACTTTCGGTGTGACGCCATCGCCAGGGAAGGCCAGTTGGACTCCCATGTCCAGTTTTAGCTTTCGGACGGCGTCCTTGACCCGCTGATTGTAGATTCCGTCGATTTCTCCGCCATCGTAACCCTTGCAATACAGAGCCGATTGGATGATCTTATTAATGCGCCCAGCGCCAGGAGTGGCCCCGTCGATATTTGGCATTTTGGATTGAAGAGTCGCCAACGTCGTTGGGCCAAAGCTGTCCGACAGCGCGGTGATACCAAGCTCGAATTGCAACGCCCGGGTCAGGGCGAACATAACCGTCCAGCTCGTTCGACCGTTCTCTTCCACTTTTGGAATACCTGCGTAGTTGTAGGTGTTGATGAACTTCTGGGCACGGATCACCATTACGTCTGCCATTATTCCCCCGAATTGGCTTCATTTTCGTAATGAGTCGTCGCTAATCGCCCGCCCTCATACATTGCTGGAGCCGGTCCCAGAACTGCCCGTCGACAGCAAGTCGGCACCATGATGAGTCCACCCCTCGCCTACGTTCACAAAAGGATTAGACGGGCAATTTTGATGATTTTGTAAATGATAGCTCACTATCTTTACCCGGTCAAACCGACTCTTGAAGGATGCCTGCAGGCGTGGAGGTCCGGGATACGAGGCCCGCTCTCCGTCCTTGCATCAGGTTTAGGAACGCAGAGTGGACCTCGCAAACGCGACAGCGGCAATCAGTCCAGGCTGATCGGACCCAACTCGTCCAACACGTCACCGGGACCGGGGTTGCCTGCCACGGAGGAACCGCCGAGGTGGTTCACCACGCCCCACACAGCGTTCAGCCCTGTGGTGACGGCGCCTTCGGCCCAGCCTGCGGTGAACGAGACGTCGTCGCCGGCCAGGAAGATGCCCCGCTGGCTCTCCGGCAGCCTGTCCTGCTTGAAGTGCGTGAACAAGCGCTGCTGGTAGCGGTAGTGCCCGGGCAGGTTGGCCTTGAAGGCGCCCATGAAGTTGGGGTCGGCCTCCCAGGAAACCGTGATGGGCTGGCCCACGATGTGGCTCGCGATATCCACGCCCGGGTAAATCTGCTCGAGCGAGTGCAGCATGAGTTTGACGCGTTCCTCGGCGCTGAGCGAGAGCCACTTCAGGGCGTCGTCATTCCACGTGTAGGAAAGCAGGATGACGGCGGGCTTATCCGGGCCGTCGTCGAGCAGGTACGTTGCCCGGTTGAGCCGGTCGGTCAGCGTCATGGACAACACTTCGCGGCCCGTTTCGGGGTCGATGTCCTTCCAAAACGGCCGGTCCACCATCACGAAGGTCTTGGACGACTGCATGTAGTGCGAGCGCTCGATCGCGGTCCACAGTTCCGAGGGGAACAACGATTCCTGGGTGTGGATGCGCGTGGACAGGAGCCAGGACTGGCACGTGGTCACGACGGCGGGGTATCCGGTTTCGCGGCCCCAACGTTCGCGCACCATGAGATCGCCGTTCCCTCGCCGCTCGATGCGGTCCACGGCTCCGCGCGGGGAACCGGAATGCAAGGACGCGAGCGAGGTGCCCTCGGGCCAGTGGGCCATGCCCGACGGCGCGTGGTGCCAGAGTGCCTCGGGGAGCCGTTGCGCTCCCCCGGCGATGAGCCGGTGCTGATCGTCGGCGTCGGTGTAGACGACGCGCAGGATTTCGAGGATGGAGTTGGGGAAGTCGGTGTCCCAACCGCCGGTGCCGAAGCCTACCTGCCCGAAGGCTTCGCGGTGCGCGAATCCGGCTTCCTTGAAGGACTTGCTCGCGGCGATGAAGCCGTAGAAGGTCTGTTCATCCAGGAGCGGGAGCAGTTCGTTCCAGAGCTCCTTGATGCGCTTGGTGTCGCGGGCCCGGATCGCCTCCTGCATTTCCTGGAAGGCGGCGCCGTCATTCACTGCGGCCTTCCAGGCTGCGGCAACCTCGTGGAAGAACTCCGGCAGATCGGCAGAGGTGGCGGCGTAGTGCTTCTGACCGGCCAGCTCGATCACGGTGCTCGATGTTGCCGGCGCAAGGGGGTTGGGGAATTCCTGGGTGTCCAGGCCGAGGAGATCCACGTAGTGGTAGAACGCCTTACCGGACACCGGGAAGCGCATGCCGCCGAGGTCTGCCACGACTCCGGGAGCGGAAGGGAAGCTCGCGGTGCGCAGCCGCCCGCCGATCTGGTCGGCCTCGTAGACCACGGGACGCAGCCCGAGCTTCATGAGCTCGTAGGCTGTGACGAGTCCCGACAGGCCAGCACCGATCACGGCGACCTCCGTGCCGTACAGTTCCGGCGGAACAACCGCCAGTCCGTCCGGGTGTGCCAGGTAGTGGTCGTAGCTGAACGGGAAGTCCGGGTTCAGCATAGTGATGGGAGCGTCGGCCGGCGTCGCTTGGGAAATCCCGGTGTCACCTGTGCGGGGTGTGGGTTCCGTGGGCAATTCGGTGGCGATGGTCATGAAAGTTCTGCCTTCACAATTTCCGGGTCAGCGACCCTTGCGGATAGTTCACGGTATTCCTGTTCACTCAGGGCCGCTACCTTGGAGTTCCGGCGTCCGTATCCGAAGTAGAGGGCGATCCCCACGAGCATCCAGCCACCGAATACCACCCACGTGTCGGCACCCAGGTTGGCCATGAGGTAGGCGCACATCAGCGTGCCCAAGACGGGGGTGATCGGGTAGAGCGGTACGCGGAAGCTGCGCTTGAGCTCCGGGCGGTTGCGCCGCAGGTAGATGACGGCGACGTTCACCAGCGCGAACGCGAAGAGGGTGCCGATGCTGGTGGCGTCGGCCAGCGCGCCGAGCGGGACGAGCCCCGCAGTGAGTGCGACGGCGGTGCCCACGATGAGCGTTCCGGCCACAGGGGTGCCGGTTCGTGGAGAGATACGGCCGAAGACCTCCGGGACCAGTCCGTCGCGGGACATTGAGAGCAGGATGCGGGTCTGGCCATAGAGGACCGTCAGCACGATGCTGGCGATGGCCAGCACGGCTCCGATGGAGAAGACGAGCGCGATCCAGGGCTGGTGGGTGGTTTCCTCGAGGATCTGGACGAGGGCTGCTTCGGTGCCGCCGAACCATTCCCAGGGGCGGGCGCCAATGGCGGCCACAGCAACCAGCACATAGATGCTGGTCACGATCACCATGGAGAGCAGGATGGCGCGGGGCAGGTCGCGCTTGGGGTTGCGGGCCTCTTCGCCGGCAGTGGAAGCGGCATCGAAGCCGATGTAGGAGAAGAACACCCTGGATGCGGCTGCCGAGACGCCCGCAGCCCCCATGGGCATGAGCGGTTCGAAGTTGCCGGCGTTGAACGCGGTGAACGCAACAGCGCAGAAGAAGAGCAGGATGACGATCTTGATGGTCACGATCACGGTGTTGATCCAGGCGCTTTCCTTGGCACCTCGCACTAGCAACACCATTGCGAGGACCACAATCAGCATGGCCGGGATGTTGACCACGCCGCCGCTGCCCGGCGGCTGGGACATCGAGTCCGGCAGGAACTGCCCGAATGCGGCGAGGGTTTCGTTCACGTATTGCCCTGCGCCGACGGCCACGGCAGCCACGGAGACCGCGTATTCGAGGACGAGGCACCAACCACAGATCCAGGCCATGCCCTCGCCCATCGTGGCGTAGGAGTAGGAGTAGCTCGACCCGGCAACGGGCACGAGGCCCGCCATTTCGGCGTAGGACACGGCCGAGAACAGGGCGGCAAGGCCCGCCACCACGAAGGAAATCCAGACCGCGGGTCCGGCCAGCGGCACGGATTCACCCAGGATCACCAGGATGCCGGTGCCGAGGGTGGCGCCGACACTGATCATGGTCAGTTGGAGGACGCCGAAGCTGCGGACGAGCGGCGTACCGCTTTCGCTGCTTCCGGCTTCGCTGACCATCTGCCCGATCGGCTTGCGGCGCAGCAGCTGCGAACCGAGCCCCGGGCGGCGGGCGGCGTTGCCGGGATCTGTATTCGTGGCGTGCGTTGGCTTGGTCTGGGTGGAGGTAGGCACAGTCACCGTTGACGTCCCTTCAGAGTAGTTGGCGGTTTCCCCTGACCACCGTAAGCCTGTGAGCCAGCTCTCAAGGTGGTGCAAAATGACCTATAGTGATCAACCATGAGACGTATTGCACAATCAGAACCGGCGCCCGAAGCGGCGCTTTCCGGGCAGGTCAGCGTTGACCTATCTGCGATTTCAGACAACATCAAAGCCCTCAAGAAGCGCACCACCGCTCCGCATTTCATGGCCGTCGTCAAAGGGAACGGCTACGGTCACGGCCTCGTGGATGTTGCCCGCACTGCGGTGGCGGCAGGAGCCGATTGGCTGGGAACCGCCCAGTTGAGCGAAGCCATCACCTTGCGCCAGTCGGGCATCACCGTGCCGGTCCTTTCGTGGCTGTACCTGGCATCCCAGACCAGCGCGACCATCCGTGAGGCACTCGAGTACGACGTCGACGTTTCGCTTGGGAGCGTCGGTCAACTTGAGGTCCTGGCCGGGATCGCCAGGCAATTGGGCCGCCCCGCCGTCGTGCACCTGGAGCTGGACAGCGGCCTCAGCCGCGGCGGTGCGCGCAAGGAAGATTGGCCCGAACTCGTGGCCCAGGCTCGCAAGGCCGAACAGGACGGCACGGTTCTGGTCCGCGGCATCTGGACCCACCTGGCCTGGGCCGATGTTCCCGCCCACCCTGGCAACGCCGCAGCCGTGGCGGAATTCGAGGATGCCGTTCGCGAAGCCCTCGCTGCCGGCCTGGACCCGCAGCTGCGGCACGTGTCGAGCTCGGCCAACATCCTGGACCGGCCCGAATTCCACTTCGACATGGTCCGCGCCGGACTGGCCATCTACGGCCTGGCCCCTGCGGACCACTTGGATCCTGCCGACTTCGGACTGCGCCCCGCCTTGAGCGTCACCGCGCCGCTCGTCATGGTCAAGAAAGTCCCGGCGGGGACTGGCGTCAGTTACGAACACCAGGCCATCACGCACGAGCCGCGCTATCTCGGCCTCATCCCCCTGGGTTACGCCGACGGGATCCCCAAGGGCATCAGCGGCCGGAGCCTGGTCCAGATCGCCGGACGGAAAGTCCCTGTGATCGGCAAGGTGTGCATGGACCAGTTCATGGTGGACCTGGGTCCGGATGCTTCCGGGATCGAGGTCGGAGACACGGCGGTCCTGTTCGGCGATCCGGCCGGAGGGGCTGCGAGCGCCGACGATTGGGGCGCCGCCATCGGAAGCCATGGTGACGAGATCATCAACCGGATCGCACCGCGGCTCCCCCGCGTATATGAGTCCGGTGCCTACGAGTGCCCCGATTACCAGGAGGGTGCGAGCGATGTCGCCTGAGCCGACCCCCGGCCGCCTGAGTTTCGTCACGCTTGAGCAGTTCCTGAAGCAGCTGCCGCCCGAGTTGGAGATACTCCACGACGGCGGCAGCGGCGGGGAACTGCTGCGCTGGGTTGAACCCAGCGAGCTGGACGATCCCACGCCCTATCTGCCGGACGGCGAGTTCCTGTTGACCGCGGGGCTCCCGTTCCTGGGTGACGGCGGGTCGAGGGAGAACGTTGATGCATACGTAAAGCGGCTGGTGGGGGCCAAGGTGGCGGCGCTGGGGTTCGGAATCAGGCCGTATTTCGACGCCGTCCCGGCCGAGCTGCTCAAGGCGTGCCGCCGGCATAAGCTCACCTTGATCGAGATTCCGGAATCCATCCCGTTCGCCGCGATCGGGCTTGAGTTCTCCCAGCTCCTGGAATCGGATAACGCGAAGGTGTTCCGGCAACTCGCGGACACCAACAGGCAACTCATGCGGGCAGTCCTCTCCCCTCGTCCGGAACACGAGCTGCTCGCCGCTTTGGTCCAGAAGGTGCCCGTCTGGGCACTCCTCGTCGGAGCGGACGGGCGGGTACGTGCGCGCGCCCACGCTGCCGGCGGCAGCACCGGCGTCGAGCATTCACTGCTGGAGCCCATGCTGGAACGGCTCCTTTCGGGAAGCGGGCCGCGCGTTGAGGTGGACGGCTTTGAGCAGCCGGGATCGGAAATGGTTTTCGGCCACCCGCTGCGGAGCACCAAGGACGCCAACCTGGGCGCCCTGATCCTGGGCTCGGATGCCGCGCTGACTCCGGCCCAGAACAGCGTGGTGCAGTCAGTGGTGGGGTTGCTGGAGTTGCTCGTCCGCCAACGGACCAGCGGATCGCTCGCGCCAAGCCAATTGGCGACGGCGTTGTTGCTGCACCCTGAAAGCCTTGCCACCGGCGGGACCCGGCACGTCAACGGGCTCAAGGATCTCCTCGCCCAGAGCTTGTCCTCTACGCGATCCGCTACCCTGCGCGTGGTCCAGGGCATCAAGGTGGACTCGCCTGAGTGGCCCGCGGGCGACAGCCCGGTGCGCGAGCTATTGCAGTGGCGGCGCCTTTTCGACACCAAACTGGTGGAAATCACTGATTACGGATTCGCTGCGATCACTCGTTTGAAGGTGGACGACGCGCTCCTGGCTGACGTCGAAAAGCTGGGCTGGCGGCTCGTCATCGGAGACCCGACGGAACTGACCGGGCTCGGCGCGGCACACCAGCGCGTGACGTCGCTCCGTTCACGTGTCCAGTCCAGCGGGCGGAGCGCCAGAGTTGACGAGGTGACCTGGTCCGTTACCGGGCTCCTGGGACGCGAGGCCGGGTCCATGCTGGCCGCGAGGCTTCTTGAACCGGTGCTTGCCTTGGAAGCCGATCGGCGCGATCCGCTCTTGGCAGTGCTCAGGGGCTGGCTGAGCGAAAACGGCAGCTGGGACGCCTCCGCCAAACTGCTGGGGTTGCACCGCAACAGCGTTCGCCGCCAGATCGGACTGCTCGCCGAACTGCTCGACACCGACTTTAACCAAGCCCAAGTGCGCGCGGAGCTTTGGATCGCGCTGCAGTACACGGACGGTTTGGTGGGCGGAGGGGACGCCTAGTTCTGGGCCGTGCCTAGCTGTCGTCCCGGCATTTGCTGGCGGCGGCACTGTCTACGTGTTGTGCTGCTTAAAACACGTAGACGGGGCCGCAGGCACACTGAGAAACGTCGATTTTGCACGTATTTTGGCCGGTTCCACCACTTAATTTCGCCGTTTGACCACTGAGACGGGGTTTTCCGGGCCTAGCATTCGACTGCCGGCTACACGGCGTCCGCCAGTAGCTCAAATCGAAGTGGAGGAACGAAATGCTCGCAGCGATGGCCATCTGGTGCTTGACGCAGGGACGAGGCCGGTTCACTGGCAACTGGAGTTGGAGCCAATGGGGCGTCTCTGTGTTCGTTGAATGCAGGTAACCAGCTGCAAGCCAACCGTCGTGGTGGCACTGACAAGCTGCCACCACGACCAGAGCATCGGAATTCGCCTCATGACTCTCAGCGTTGCCAACGTCAACTACGCCTACAACTCCAGAACACAAGTGCTTCATGATGTCTCGTTCACGATCGCCGAGGACCAGGTCATGGGCCTCATTGGTCCCAACGGGTCCGGGAAGTCCACCCTGATAAAGGTCATCCTGGATCTGCTCCAACTTCAAAGCGGCCGCGTCCGCATCGGGTCTGAAAGCAGTCAGAGCCGCAGCGCCACGATGTCTTCGATCTACCTGTCCAGCAACGATTACCTCCCCGAGTTCCTCACAGGCGAGGAATACCTGCGCTTTATGCACGGCCTCTACCTAGAACCCATGGATCACGCGGCACTGAGGACTCAATTCGTCAGGTACTCCATGCGCGACAGGCACCGAGACTTGATCGAAGACTACTCGCACGGCATGAGGAAGAAATTGCAACTCATCGCTGCGTTCATGCTCCGACGAAGGTTTACCGTAATCGATGAAACCCTCAATGGCGTCGACATCGACGCCATCAACCTCTTTGAACGCGACATCCGGAAACTTGCCACAGAAGGCCGGTCAGTTCTGCTGTGCAGTCATGACTTCACCATGTTGGAACACGTCGCTGACGAGCTGGCGCTTCTCATCCAAGGGGCCCTGGTGGTTCAGGCTCCGGTCCGGAAAATTATCCAAGATCACGGCACGATAGCTGACCTTGCCAACGAATTCATTCAAGCAATGGAACCATCATAAATGCGCCTCAAGAGCGTTGTCCTGCTGTTTCGACTGTTCTGGCTCTTCATCGTGAGACGCGTCCTGGGACGAGGACTGCTGGCCAGCCCGGCTGCTCGGCTTTCTGCCATTTTCCTACTCGTTGTCGCGTTCGCCGGATTCAACGCGTTGAGCTATGTGGTCATCCGCCAGTATCTCGGTGGAACCGGCCTACTTGAGCCTGTTCTTCAAGTAGCCAACGCATCCGTCGGATTCTGGGTACTTATTGCGTACACACTAATCCGGGTGCTGTTTATGAAGGCCGATGAGCTTCTAAGGCTCTCCTTCAATCTGCCGGTGACCAACAAGGAAAGGACCATGGCATTTGCGCTCTTTGAGTCGTCCCTCGTCCTTCTCGTGACCGTGTTCATTTTCGGTGCTTTCTCAATTTCAACCGTGCTGATCGAGGGGACGGATTACATTCCGAAGGTTCTGGCGTCCATCTGGTTCCCCGCTATTTCAACGTACCTGCTTCTGAGCCTCGGCTACTATCTGCTTGAACGTGCTCTACAGGCCCTCAGGATAGCTCGACTTCGTGGCCTGATAGTCCCGATGGTGCTTGCTTTCGGGCTGGCGGTCGCCTTTCCTCAAACCAACGAACAGGGCAGCCAGATCACCGAAAGCTACGTAAACGGGCGGGACTACTTCGCGCCTGCTTTGCTCTACGCAAAGCTGCAGGAAGACGTCGGGCTCTGGTTTTCCACTTTAGTGCTGCTTGCGACATCAGCAGCACTAATTCCAGCAATAGTGGCGGTCGCACCCAGGAACTACGTCCCAATGCCTCGCTTCTTCGTCTTCCTGCCCTCATGGTTGGCAGGGCGGAAGTTCGGCGTTTACATTCTGGTCTTGTTTCGGAGTTTCGAAACAATGGTGGCCGTCTCTTTTGTCATCGTCTATTCAGTCTTTACCTGGATCGAGCACTTGGTGTTGCCGCCCTACGCGCTTGCCCTCATAACGTTTCAGGGAGTCTATGCATTTTCAAACTCGGAGCCCCTGCGACGCATGGTGACCTATCCGGGCAGCACCGCCGCGAACCACTTACGCCTCATAGGCTCGCAAGGCGTCCTCCTGATAACTGTGGGCATTCCAGTCATCGCAATTTCCTTGGCACAGGGAGTTGCCATCGAAGCGTGCCTGCCCGTGGCGGGATTCTGCTTGAGCAACGTTCTCATATCAACCTTGGTTGGCATCGCTTTCCCTCCCGAGAAAGGAAACCCATTCACGGTCATCATCGGGGCCCTGCTCACGGTGATAGTCGTCATGATTGTGTCACTCGGCTTGAACGTCTTTAACTTTGATCCAATGATCAGTGCGGGAATTTTCACCGCGCTTAACATGCTGGTCGTCTTTTACAGCATCCTGGGTATGCGAAGAATGGAAAGGATTGCACGCCATGAAGTGGCTGCTTAGATTCATCGTCGGGCTGACAGTCTCTTTTGTTGTCACCATGATCGTCGTTGTCGCAAGTTTCATCACCACGATGTTCTCTGCGTCAGAAATAGGAGTCAGGAAATTTGGCCTGTTCGGCGCGCTCTTCTTCGAGCCCCATGCACAGCCCGACGGGGCGACCGCATTGGAAATCGGGGTGTCGAACGGCGCGCCCATCGCTTTTGTCTTCGCGGCATCGCTGGTCTTTTATGTTGTCGTTGCATCAGTCCTGGATCGCCTAAAGCTCCACAAGAAGCGACTCCTGCAAGCGGACCAGGGTTGACCGTTCGAAAGTTCGCCCTCCGGGATGTGACTGCCGGGCTGATAGCCAAGCAACTCATATGGTCGTGCAGATTGTCTTTTGCCGCCGCGGCTCTCGGCTTCACGGCGTGCACCTTCCTGGCCGCCATGACCACTGACCCGATACTTTTCCAGGCTGGCCTGTGGCTTCTTGTGCATGTGCTTTGCCTGCTGTGCGGTTTTCTGGTGCATGAGTGGTCTCACGTTGCGGGCATGAGGCTGTTTCACGGGGTTTCCGACGTCGTGGTATCTGCCGGCGTCCTTCGCTTCTCCGTCATTCCCGTCGGGCGTCTCTACGGGTGGCAGATCGCGATCGTGGCGATATTTGGCCCGAGTGCATCATGCGTGGCCGGGGCGCTGGTTGCCCTACTCGCACCCGGTTCATTCCTGCAGTACTGGTTCCTGTTGCATGCAGTCTTCCTCTTGCCATTCTTTGGCGACGGACGCAGCCTCATTCTCGGAATCCGTGAGTGGGCTCGGCCGGTTGGCTTACGCGCGCCCGGGATCAACTGCTGAGCTACCCTTCCGCCCGCACGGCACACCAACCCTCAACCTTGTGGAGCAGGGTCTTCCCACTCGCGGTACAGCTCCGGGCGGCGTTCCTTCAGGTACGGCACCTGTTCACGGGCTGCCTTGACGCTTTCCGTGGAGATCTCGGCGAAAAGCAATGCCGCACCATCCCCGGCGGCAGCGAGCAATGAACCGTCCGGACCGGCGACCACACTCCCGCCGAGGAAGTCACACCCGTCCTCGTGGCCGCTGTGGTTCGCGTAGGCCACGTGGAGTTGGCTCTCCATCGCCCGGGCCCGGATCAGGACCTGCGGTACGGCGTCGAAGCCCGCGGACAGTGCGGTGGGAACCAGCAGGAGTTCAGCACCTCGCATGGCCGAAGCGCGGACAGCTTCGGGAAACTCCACGTCGTAGCAAATCAGCAGCGACGTTTTGACCCCGTTGAAGTCCACGACGCCGGGAGCTGCTTGGGCGGCGGAGAACGCCTTTCGCTCCTCCTCGCCGAAGAGGTGCACTTTGTCGTAGTCCAGGAGCACGGTTCCGTGCGCATCCAGAAGAGTGGCGGAGATATGCCAGCCGCCGTCGGCAGCCGGCGCGGGAAGACTGTAGACCAGTCCGATTCCGCGCGTGCGGGCGATGTCCGCAAGGCGGCCCCGAATACCTGGAAGAACTGCAGGGTCCAGCTCCGAGTGGAGCCTCAGCGGCGCGTAGCCCACCGGGAAGAGTTCGGGGGTCAACAGCAAGCCGGACCCGGCCGCGGCAGCGCGCTGTGCCGCCGCATCGACCGTCTTTAGATTGGCGTCGATGTCCAGGACAACAGCGTTGGCCTGCAGAACGGACAGCAGCATCATTACCCCCTCGATAGCACCTTGCATCCCCCGTCGGGCGCTTCTTGGCAGACACGCGCGGGATTACTCGTGATTCCAGCCTAGCCAGCCGCAGGCCGGTCCCACAGGACAAATGGACCTGTGGACGGCCCCCCGGGGATGGATCGTACAAATCGGCGGCACAGTTCATGACGGAGATGCAAGTTTGCTCCGTTGCGTTAACTTCTTGACTGCAACTGTGATTTGAGGCACGCTTCATGTCATGCCCGCAACATCCAGCTCGACGAAGAGCCACCGCAAGAACCCCGGCTCGCAATCAGCGCTGCGCCACCTGAACCAGCAGCGGCTCATCGAATGCCTGCTGAGCGGCCCCTCCACCCAGGCCGAACTCGCCAGGCAGACCGGTCTTTCCACGGCAACGGTGTCCAACATCGTCAAGATCATGCAGGACGCGGGGCTCGTCTCCACCGAACCGATCACCAGCTCCGGACGCCGGGCACTGAACGTCAGGCTCAACAGCAACGGCGCGGTGGCCGTCGGTATCGATTTTGGCCGGCGCCACCTGCGGGTGGTCCTGGCCTCGCTGGGCTATCACGTCATCGTCGAGGAGACGGTCACGCTACCCCTTGGCCACCACGCCGAACAGGGCATCAGCGCCGCGGTCGTCCTCCTCGACAAACTCCTGCTCGAAAGCGGGGTTGACCGAAGCGCGGTAGTTGGCGCGGGCGCCGGCATAGCCGGCCCCATCGACCGCCGTTCCGGCACCGTGGCCCAAGGTGCCATCCTGCCCGAATGGGTGGGCATCCAGATTCTCGAACGACTGGAGGAAGCCCTCGATCTTCCCGTGTACGTTGACAACGACGCCAATCTGGGCGCCCTCTCCGAGGTCACATGGGGGCCCCACAGCGGGATCAGCAACCTCATGTTCCTCAAGATCGGTTCCGGCATCGGAGCGGGCCTGATCATCAATGGTGCGCCCTACTACGGGGCGGTGGGAATCACGGGAGAAATCGGCCATGCAACCATCCACGAATACGGCGCTATCTGCCGCTGCGGCAACCGGGGCTGCCTGGAAACGATGGCTTCCACCACCACCATGATCGAGCTGCTCGGGAAGGGCTCGGGGCTTCACCTCGAGCCCGAGGACATTGTCCGCAACGCCCTGGCCAGGGACCCGGCGACCCTTCGCGTGGTGGACGATGCGGGGCTCGCGGTGGGGCGCGCGTTGGGCAATGTGGCGAATCTCATAAACCCGGAAGTCATCGTGGTGGGCGGCCCCTTGGCTGGCCTCGGCGATATCCTCCTGGACCCGATCCGGCGCGGCCTCGTCCGCCATGCAGTGCCCGTGATCGGCGAGACAACGCACTTGGCGATGTCTTCGCTCGGCGCCCGGGCGGAGGCCCTCGGGGCGGCCGCTTTGGTGTTCCAGCACGCCGGAATCAAGCAGGGCTGAACATTTCGTTACCACGCTGTTATCGCCGTCTTGCGTTAAAGTCTTGACGACAAGCGGTGTGATCCAGTTTACTTTCTCATCAGATAGGCTCGCCATCCCCGAGCCGACAACGACGTCAAACATTGGAGGCGCAAGGGTATGTCGACCCCCGTAACGCACCAGGATCCGATTCTCCTTGAGATGCGGTCCATCACCAAGGAATTCCCCGGCGTGAAGGCGCTCTCGGACGTTAGCCTCCGGGTCAAGGTGGGCGAAATCCACGCGATCTGCGGCGAAAACGGTGCAGGAAAGTCCACGTTGATGAAGGTGCTCTCCGGGGTTTACCCCTACGGCAGCTACGACGGAGACATCGTGTACCAGGCGGAAGTCCAGCAGTTCAAGGACATCCGGGCCAGCGAGCATGCGGGAATCGTGATCATCCACCAGGAACTGGCGCTGATCCCCGAGCTGTCCATCATGGAAAACATCTTCCTCGGCAACGAACCCGTCCGTCGCGGCATCATCGACTGGGCCGAGGCACGCAAGCGGTCCATCGAACTGCTCGCACGGGTTGGCCTGCGCGAAGACCCGGATACCCCCATCAAGGAAATCGGCGTCGGAAAGCAGCAGCTGGTGGAAATCGCCAAGGCCCTGAACAAGTCCGTCAAGCTGCTTATTCTCGACGAGCCCACAGCCGCCCTCAACGAATCGGACTCCCAGCACTTGCTGGATCTGATACTTGGCCTCAAGGGCCGGGGCATCACGTCCATCATCATTTCCCACAAGCTCAATGAGATCGAGCAGATCGCGGACGAGATCACCATCATCCGCGATGGCAAGTCCATCGAGACGCTCAACGTCGTGGAAGACGGCGTCGACGAGGACCGGATCATCAAGGGCATGGTCGGGCGGACGCTCGAGTCCCGCTTCCCGGACCACACGCCGAAGATCGGCGAGGTGTTCTTCGAAGTCAAGGATTGGAACGTTGGTCATCCCCAGATCCAGGACCGCCTGGTCTGCAAGAACTCCAGCTTCCATGTGCGCCGCGGTGAAATCGTCGGTTTTGCGGGCCTCATGGGCGCCGGCCGCACCGAGCTTGCCCGCTCCGTCTTCGGCCACTCCTACGGCCGGTTCATCTCAGGACAGGTGTACAAGGACGGCAAGCCGATCACGATGCGCAGCGTCCGCCAGGCGATCGACGCCGGTCTCGGCTACGTCACGGAGGACCGCAAGAGCCTGGGACTGAACCTCCTGGACGACATCAAGACCACCACGGTGTCTGCCAACTTGAAGAAGATCAGCCGGGGAATCGTTGTGGACACCAACAAGGAATTCATGGTGGCCGAGCAATACCGCAAGTCGTTGCGAACCAAAACACCGTCGGTAGAGGAAGGCGTCTCTAAGCTCTCCGGCGGAAACCAGCAAAAGGTGGTTCTCGCCAAATGGATGTTCACGGATCCGGACCTTCTCATCCTGGATGAACCCACCCGCGGAATCGACGTCGGGGCCAAGTACGAGATCTACGGAATCATCCAGCAGCTGGCCAACCAAGGGAAGGGCGTGATTGTGATTTCGTCCGAGCTTCCCGAGCTGCTGGGCCTCTCCGACCGTATCTACACCATCTTCGAGGGCTCCATCACTGGCGTACTCAACAAGGACGAAGCCAGCCAGGAAAGCCTCATGAAGCTCATGACATCCAGCCGCAAAGCTGCCTGACCCCGGTCATCTCCAGAACCACACGGACACAAGGACCCAAAACAATGAACGCGCTCAAGAAGCTATTCGGTGGCAACACCCGCCAATTCGGCATGATCTTCGCCCTGGTTGCACTCGTCATCTTCTTCCAGATCTTCACCTCGGGCCGCACCCTCACCCCGGGCAACGTCATCAACCTCTTCAACGGCAACTCCTACATCCTGATCCTGGCGATTGGCATGGTCCTGGTCATCATCGCCGGCCACATCGACCTTTCCGTAGGTTCGGTAGCGGCCTTCGTCGGTATCTCGGTGGCCTTGGCCATCAGGGACTGGCACTTGCCCTGGTACGTAGCAGTCCTGTTCGGGCTCCTCCTCGGCGCCCTGATCGGGGCCTGGCAAGGATTCTGGACGGCATACGTCGGCATTCCGGCATTCATCGTGACCCTTGCGGGCATGCTGCTGTTCCGCGGTTTCAACCAGTTCGTCGGCAAGTCCAACACCGTTCCGGTCCCCGAAGACTTCCAGTACCTGGGCTCCGGGTACCTGCCTGAGATAGGGCCGAAAACGGGGTATAACAACCTGACGATCCTGCTGGGCCTTATCGCCGTCGCATTCGTGATTTTCAGTGCGATTCGTTCCCGCCGCACCGCCCAGGCATTGGGCGCCGAAGTACAAGAAGGCTGGGTGATGGTCACCAAGCTTGTGCTTGTCAACGGAGCCATCCTCTACGCCACCTACCTGTTCGCGACTGGCCGCCCCGGCACCTCGTTCCCCATCCCGGGCCTCATCCTGGCCGTGCTGGTCCTGATCTACGGTTTCATTTCCGCCAAGACCGTCATCGGCCGCCACATCTACGCAGTCGGCGGCAACCGCCACGCGGCTGAGCTCTCCGGAGTTCAGTCCAAGAAGGTCAATTTCATGGTCATGATGAACATGTCCATCCTTGCCGGCCTCGCCGGCATGATCTTCGTGGGCCGCTCCACCGCTTCGGGTCCGTTCGACGGCGTCGGCTGGGAACTGGATGCGATCGCTGCAGTCTTCATCGGTGGCGCAGCGGTCACCGGCGGCGTGGGCACCGTGATCGGCTCGATCGTCGGTGGCCTGGTCATGGCTGTCCTCAACAACGGCCTCCAGCTGCTCGGCGTCGGCGCAGACCTCACCCAGATCATCAAGGGCCTCGTGCTGCTGGCAGCTGTCGCCTTCGACGTCTACAACAAGACGCAAGGCAAGAAATCGATCATCGGAATGATGATGAAGAACTTCGGCCGGAGCAGCGAAAACGCTCCTGACGAGACGTCCTCAACCAAGGAAGTCATTTCCAAGGAAGCCTGATCGGCTTCACGACGATTTGTTCCATCCACAACAAAGAAAGCGAACCAAGATATGCGAATGTTTGGTAAAGCAGGAAAGGCAGCAGCAGTAGCTGCGATCGCGGCACTGGCGCTGACGGCCTGCGGCCGTACGGACAGCGGCAGCTCCGGTGGCTCGTCAAGCGGCAGCGAGGCATTCCCCAAGGGTTCCTCGATCGGCGTCGCGCTCCCCCAGAAGACCAGTGAGAACTGGGTCCTGGCGGAGAAGCTCTTCAACGACGGGCTCACGAGCGCAGGTTTCAAGCCGGATGTGCAGTTCGCCAACGGTGGCGTTTCGGAGCAGCAGAACCAGATCAGCGCGATGATCACCAAGGGCGACAAGCTCATCATTGTCGGTGCCATTGACGGCGCTCAGCTGGGCACGCAGCTCAAGCAGGCCAAGGACGCCGGCGCTACGGTCATTGCATACGACCGCCTGCTCCTGAACACCTCCAACGTGGACTACTACGTGGCCTACGACAACTTCAAGGTCGGCGTGCTGCAGGGCCAGGCCCTGCTGGACGGACTCAAGGCCAAGAAGCCGAGCGGCCCGTACAACATTGAGCTGTTTGCAGGTTCGCCCGATGACGCCAACGCGAAGGTCTTCTTCGACGGCGCCATGAGCATCCTGCAGCCGAAGATCGATGACGGAACCCTCAAGGTGGTTTCCGGCCAGAAGTCCTTCGAGCAGGCCGTCACCCAGGGCTGGAAGGCAGAGAACGCCCAGAAGCGCATGGACACCCTGCTCGCAGGTACCTACACCAGCGCTTCGCTGGACGGCGTGCTGTCCCCGAACGACACCTTGGCCCGCGCCATCCTGACCTCGGTCAAGGCGGCCGGCAAGCCGCTTCCGGTCGTGACTGGCCAGGACTCCGAAGTTGAGTCGGTCAAGTCCATCCTTGCCGGTGAGCAGTACTCCACCATCAACAAGGACACCCGCAAGCTCGTTGAGCACGCCATCACCATGGTCCAGGACGTCCAGTCCGGCAAGACCCCGGAAATCAACGACACCAAGTCCTACAACAACGGCGTCAAGACCGTGCCGGCATACCTGCTGCCTCCGGTCATCGTGACCCTCGCCAACGTGAAGACGGCCTACGTGGACGATCCGGTCCTCGGCCCGATCACCAAGTAGTAGTTCTCATCTAGGCACCAACGACGGCGGCCATCCCCACTCAAGGGGGTGGCCGCCGTCGCTGTGTCCGGTTCCATCCGCCGTCGCGCAACTCTTCACAGGCCCCGCATAGCAACAGCAGCACAGTCGCACAGCCGCGGTGAGCACTCTTAGGTGAGTAGGCGCGCCGCTGGGGCGGGCCAGGTCCAGAAGGAGAATCGTGAGCGTCCTCGCCCGGAGTGTAGGCAATGCCTTCCGCAACAAGATAAGAACCGCGGCTGTAGTGGCAGTGCTGGCCGTCGCGATCGGGCTGGCGCTGGCCATGCTCGTGGCCAACCAAGCCGTTGGCGGCAAAGTCCAGGAGCTCAATGCCTCCGTGGGCACGGTCCTGACCGTAAACCCCGCCGGGGCACAGGGCTTCGACGGCGGCGGCGAGCCGCTCACTACCGCCCAGACCGCGACGGCGGCCGCCGTACCGAACGTCGTTTCCGTGGTGGGCACCAAGGCGCTGCGGCTGGAGACCGCAACAGCGGCCTCGACCACCGGCACGACGACGCAGCAAACGGGACCGGGCGGCGGTCCCGGGGGCGGTACGAGCGTCACCACGAACCTCCAGGCAGCCATCGACGCCGGCACGCTCGGTAACCGCAACAACACCAGCGGCAATACCGGCTCGGGAAGCACGGGAACGGGCAGCACCGGCTCGGGAACCACCGGAACCGCGCCGACGTTCTCACTGCCCATCACGGCTACGGGTATCGGCGCCGAGGTGGACACTGCCGGAAAGGCTTTGAACATCACCAGCGGGACGGGCCTGGGCGATTACACCGTGGCCAGTACCAAGGCCCTCGTCGGAACCACCCTCGCGACAAAGAACAACCTCAAGGCCGGCTCAACGTTCACCATTGCCGGCACGACCTTCACGGTGGCGGGCATCTTCGACGCCGGCACCACTTTCGGCAACAACGCCGTGTACACGACACTCGCCGAGGCCCAGGCCCTCGCCGCAACCCCGGACGAGCTCTCCAGCATGGTGGTGACGGTCAACAGCATGGAAAACGTGGACGCCGCCAAGACGGCACTGCAGACTGCCCTCGGCTCCAGCAAGGCCGACGTGACGCAGGGCCAGCGGAGCCTCGAAACCGCTGTCAGTTCCCTGGACAGCGTCAAGAACATCTCACTCGTGGCCTTCATCGCAGCCCTTGGCACGGCCGGCCTGATCATTCTGCTCATCATGGTCATGCTGGTCCGCGAGCGCCGCCGTGAGATCGGAGTCCTGAAGGCCATAGGCGCCCGCAACCGGACCATCGGCTTGCAGTTCGTGCTCGAAGCCCTCGTCCTCGTGGCGCTCGGCAGCGTCGTTGGTGCCGCCATTGCCTCCTTCGCCAGCGGCGGCATCGCCTCGGCACTGATCAGTTCCAACAGCTCGACGGCGGCCACGACCCAGCGCGGCCCCGGCGGCGGAGGCTTCGGCGGACCCGGTGGAAACCCCTTCGGCGGAGCCTCCCAGCTGCTCACCTCGGTCACGGCGAGCGCCTCCCCCGGCGTCATTGCCGCAGGCGTCGCCGCGGTCTTCGGCGTCGCCGTCGTGGGCGCCCTGGTACCAGCGCTGCTCACAGCCCGCATCCGCCCCATCGAAGTCCTCCGAGGAGAATAGCCATGATTGAAGTCAAAGACCTTGTCCGCCAATTCAAGTCCGGCGACCGCACCATCAAGCCCGTCAACGGCGTGAGCTTCGAGCTCGAAAAAGGTACCCTCGCCTCGATCGTGGGGAAGAGCGGCAGCGGAAAGAGCACCTTGCTCTCCCTGCTCGGCGCCCTGGACAAGCCCACCAGCGGGGACGTCGTAGTGGATGGGGTCAGCCTGGCCGGCCTTCCAGCGGGCAAACTCACCGAATACCGACGCCGGGACATCGGCTTCGTTTTCCAGCAGTTCAACCTCATCCCCAACCTCTCGGCAGTAGACAACGTGATGCTGCCCATGGAGTTCGCAGGAATGCGGAAGGCTGCCCGCTTGGAGCGGGCGCGGTCCCTCCTGGAGCAGGTGCAGCTGGATCCCGAAAAACAGTCGCGCCGCATCAACAAGCTCTCGGGAGGCGAGCAGCAGCGCGTTGCGATCGCCCGGGCACTGGCCAACGAGCCCAAGCTCATCCTTGCGGACGAGCCCACCGGCAACCTGGATGAGCAGACCGGTGAGCACATCATCGAATTGCTCAGTTCCTTGAGCCGGGACCACAACACCACCATTCTGGTGGTAACGCACGACCGGAGCCTGGCGCAGAAAACCGAACGGCGCTTCAGGCTGCAGCAGGGCAAACTGAGCGAAGAAACGGTGCGTCCGAGGGTAGCTGCCGGGGCCTGATCACGTTTTCCAAACAACGGAAAGAGGGCCGGGAACCGCAAGGTTCCCGGCCCTCTTTCCGGGCTTTCTCCGGGCGTCCGAGGTCGGCTCTTTAGAAGCGAATCGCGTCGATAACCTTGACGCGTACCGCCACAAGTGCCGGGATTGCTCCGGCCAATGCTCCCACCAGCACAGCTGCTCCGAAACCGAGCATGGCCGCTTCGATGGGAAACGGAGGGTACTGGCTGAGGGCCGGGGCAACCTTTGACTGGATCCAGGGGTGTTTGACCACCGCCACTGCCACCATGACACCGGCCAGCCCGGCCACTGCGGTGGCCACGACGGACTCCATCATCACGCCCAGGAAGATCCGCCCCGAGGTCGCTCCGAAGCTCCTTCTAATACCGATTTCCCGCACCCGGTAGCGGATCGTGACCATCGAGATATTCAACATCCCCACCGCGCCCAGCAAGAGGACCAGGCCTGCAATACCGCCCACCACCAGCTGCACCGGGGCCAGGGGATCTCCGTGTGCGGCAAAGTCCATCCGCTGCGCCATGATGTTTGTGTCCGGGAACTGTTGCGCCAAATCGGCCTGGATGGCTGCCGAGAGCATTTCTGCTTGCCCGTCCTGCACCCATACCTTGAACTGCCCACCGAGCTGGTTGACTCCTATTTGCTTGGCGGCGCCCGACAGTATGTACGCCGCCGGAGGCGCATCCGGCCAAGTATCCGGCACGACGCCGATGATCACGGTATTGGATTCCTGCTCGCCTGCGGTCTTGATGCCGGGTTGCATGGCAAGGTCGGGCCTGCCAGCCGCGTTGTAAAACGCTTCAGTCACGACGACGGCGGGCGCCAGCCGCTCTTCGTCGTCGCTGGCAAACCAGGACCCTTGCCGTAACTCCAATCGGTGAATGACCCCATATCCGGGGTCCACCACCATCAATTGAACAGACTGGACACCGCGAGGGAACTGGAAAGGCTGCTCGGCGTGGCCCTCGTGCGAGGAGAAGGCAATACCGTAACGGTCAACGATTGACTGATACGCGGCATCCAGACGCGCCGGATCCGGCTGGGTTGGACCATTGACCCCTAACGCGAGCGTCGCTGAGCGTCCCCCCGTGCGCTCGGATGAGGCTTTGAATCCTTCGCGTGCAAGATTGCCGACGCCTACCACGGACGTAAGCGCCGCGACGGACAAGGCCACGCCCAGCAAAGCCAGCAGGATCCGGACTTTGTTGATCCGCAGTTCCTGCCAGGCTTCCACCATGGCTGACATGAATCCGATCATCGCCCAACCTCCGGCGATGTGGGCCCGAACGGCGCTGGACCCGACGAAGCCAGCGCAGCCAAGGCCGGTTCCGACAAAGCGATCCCCGGGTTCGACTCGCCGTCAAGGGGATGCAGAACGCCTGAGTCCAGACGGAAGCGGGAGCGTGCCAGCGCAGCCACATTGCTGTCGTGGGTGATGGTCACGAGTACCGCGGCGGACTCCGTGGCTACCTGGTCCAGAAGTGCCATGACCGATCGTCCGGTCTCTACATCGAGCGCGCCTGTGGGTTCGTCGGCAAGGATCAGGCGGGGGCGCCGGACCAAGGCCCGCGCGATGGCAACCCTCTGCTGCTCACCACCCGAGAGCATGTTCGGCATGGTCTGGGCACGGCCGGCAAGTCCCACACGGTCCAGCATGTCCATGGCCAGTTCACGGCGTCGCAGGAAATCGCGGCCGCGGGCGTAGAGGAGGGGCGTGATGACATTGTCCAGCGCGCTACGGCCGGGGAGCAGGTTGAATTGCTGGAACACGAAGCCCACCGTAGAGCCTCGAAGCCGAGCACGCGCGTTGCCACCAAGTTGTAGCACAGGCGTGCCAAGAAAATGGATTTCGCCGGACGTGGGCACGTCCAGCAGACCCAGGAGGTTCAGCAACGTTGACTTCCCGCAGCCCGAGCGGCCGATGATCGCGGTGTGGTCACCGGCGGAAATCTCAAGGTCGATCCCGCGGAGGATATGAAGCTTCTGATCGTCAGGCAGCACCACCGTGCGCGTGACACCGCGCAAACTCACAAGGCTCTCCATGCCTAGCCTCCCGCCGGACGGTACGCCGCCGGGCCCGGCCCGTAACCTTGCTCGGAAGGAGCGGCCGGGGCGCCGGGAACGAATTCAAGAACCCGTTCCCCTTCCGCGAGGCCGGACAGCACCTCCACCTTGTCACCGTCGTTGAGACCCAGCTTCACAGGCCGTTGTTCCGGTGCCTTGCCCTCGGCAGCCACACCGGCCATCCAGACAATACCTTCTTTGACGCTGCCCTTCACCGAGGTCAGGGGAACTGTCACCACGTCCTTGGCTTCGCCCGCACTCACCGTCATGGTTGCTCCCAGGCCGGCGAAGACTTCCGTTCCGGCCGGCACAGGACAACTGATCGTCCCGGTGCTAGCGCTCTCACTTTGCGTTGCCCCACCCGGTCCAGCCGCGGCTAACGACAGTCCGCCAGCTGGCACCGCCATCCCCACGCCGCCGGTTCCGTTACCACCGGCAGCGGCTCCGGCGTCGTTGGCGTTGTTCTTCAGCGTCACTGCAGGACAGGCGAACGGAGCCGGCCCGCCCACCAGGGAGATCTGCGCTGAGCCCGGCTTGGCGAGAAGCCGATACTGTTGGGCGGCATTGACCGGGCCGGACACCGTGAAGGTCCCTGGATCGACCTTGCCCACAACTTCGCCCACGCTTAACTGCTGATCAAGGAGGGCAGTCAGTTCATTGAGCTTCCCGGCGGCAGGGGCGAGCACGTCGGTGTACACGTACACAGGTTCTGAGGTGGTCTTCTCCCCGGGCGTTGCGGCAGTGCTGGCGGGCTTGGTCCGCTCGGATTTGACTTGGAAGAGCTGGTCTCCCTTGGCCACGGCCACGCCCGGCTCCACATAGAGGTGGACAACCGTTCCCGCCGCCGTGCTGCGGACGCCGACAACGGGGTCGCTCTGAACGGTGGCTTTGATCTGCACCGTATTGGTGACCGTTGCGCGCGCGGCGGGCACAACAGGCGTCTCCACCCTGGCCATCGGGGCAGGCTCGGCACCCTGGGGCTTCAGCCCATCCACAAAGGCGATCTTCACCAAGGCCACAGCGATCACTGCAAAAACCAGCAGCCATGCCACCGGCAAAATGACGCGTCGAAAAACACCCATCCCTGCTCCATTCGGTAACTCCCCACAGAACCTCTCTGCGAGGGATGATGACCATCAGCCTAGGCGATGGCTCCGACGAAATTCAGATGGCTCGTGACTTGGGCGTGTGCTGTATAACGCCTGCGGCGGAATGAGAGGATAGGCCGCATGAGTCTCCATATCGCCAAACCGTGGTTGTTCAGCCAACCGAACCAGGATCCCCGCGCAGCCACCGGCAAGGCTCTGAACTGGGGCATTATCGCCACAGGAGGGATCGCTAATACCGTGAGCGGCGACCTCGCCCAGCTTGAGGACGCAAACCTCTACGCAGTGAGTTCCCGGCGCCAGGAATCCGCGGATGCCTTTGCTGCCGCGCATGGGGTCACGAAGTCCTACGGGGACGACGGCGGTGTGCCCGGCTACCAGCGGCTGCTCGCCGATGACGCCGTCGACGTTGTCTATGTGGCCACCCCGCACGCCCAGCACTTCGAGATCGTCAGGGACGTCCTCAACGCGGGCAAGCACGTCCTGTGCGAGAAATCCTTGACCATCAACGGCCGTGAAGCGGCAGAGCTCGTCGCTTTGGCCCGGGAACGGAAATTGTTCCTCATGGAAGCCGTATGGAGTCGATTCCTGCCCAGCATGCAGAGGGCATTCGCCATTGCCGCGTCGGGCGAACTGGGCGACATCAAGTGGGTCAGCGCCGACCTTGGTTTCCCCGCCCCCTATGACCCATCGGCCCGGATCTGGGCCCCGGCGGACGGCGGCGGGGCACTTTTGGACCTCACGGTGTACGCGCTGCTCTGGCCTTTGGGCACCCTCGGCTTCCCGCAGTCGGTCAGCGCGATCGGCACTTTGACGGACGACGGCGTCGACTCGCAGAATGCGCTCACGCTGGCCTACGACGGCGGTGCCATCGCCCAGCTGACCTCTTCGTTGCTGGCCCATGGGCCGCGCTCGGCGTCCGTTGCAGGCTCCAAGGGCTTCCTCCAGACACAAGGGTCCATCAACAATCCCCGCGAGCTGCTGATTCGAACCGGCTGGGACGAACCACGAATCGAACGCTTTGACGCGGTAGGGATCGGCTACACCTACGAACTGCGTGAGGTTACACGATGTGTCCAACAAGGACTCACCGAAAGTCCCGTGATGCCCTTGGACGATTCACTGAACACGATGCGTCTCTTCGACGGGGTGCGATCCCAGCTCGGAGTCCGGTACGCCAACGACGCCCGCTGAACTGAATGACGAATCCGTCCTCCAACATCTGGACTAGTTAACTAGTGAGGCCTAGGATGGGAGCGATCGTCGATCCAGGCTGACGCTGGGGGGTGTCGAGATGGAAGCTGAGCGAAGTAGGTCGCGCGTTCTTCATGTTCTCCGCTCCGTCATGCTCGCTGGCGCCGGAGCTGTCGTTTGGATGGCCCTCTCTTCCACGGCAGCAACCGCTGATTCCGGAAGCACGAACAACCACACGCTTCTGGGCGGCGCCGGTTCCGCAGTGTCAAACGTCGTGCACAACGAGGTCCATCTACCAGCGGTACAGGTGCCGGCTGTCGTGGTGCACGAACTTCCCCAGCTGACTCGGAGCGCCGACCAACTTGTAGCCAGCACGCCCGTTGTCAGCGCAGTCCTCCCTGAGGGGACTGTTGGTGCCGTGACTACCAGCGTTGTATTGCCGGCAGCGAGCGCGGTTGACGGGGTCGGGTCAAGCGTCGGTTCCTTGGTTGCAAGCCTTCCGGTCACCATCCCGGAGATAACTGTCCCTTCCATCCAAATCCCCGATGCCGTCGGAATGGGCGAAGCTCCTGCAGGGGGACCCGCTGCTGTTGAGCCCGTTGCTGGAGTCCCCTCGACGCCGGCTCAGGATGTCGCGGCCCCGCTGCTCAGCCTCGCTGGGCCCAGTGGCCCGCCGGGACTGAATGGGACACCTTCGAAGTCGACAGTCCGGGCTAGCGGTTCCGAGCTAACTTCAGCCCCCGCGTCCGGCGGGACATTCCCGCCCGGTACACCAGGCGGCAGCGACGCCGGAAATAGCTCTGCAGTCCTTTCCAGCAATCCTTCGGGGGCTGCTACTGCCTGGCTCCAAGGCACGAACCTGTTTTACCCCTTGACTGGGACCCTCGTGGCCACAGCTGCTGCCGGCAGAGTTCCGGCTCCGGTGTCGTTTGACCCGGGTTCTTCCCCTGACTAGTTCCGAGCCCCGCCGCTTTCCGGAAGCCAATCCTGGACGGCGGCAGATGGCCAATCGGGGCGTACACGCAGGCTCCTGCGGACGCCTTTGGGAACTACTCGTTCAGGAGAAAACACAATGCACAGCATGATTCGCAAGGGGCTGCTTGGCACCCTCTTTGCCGGTGGGTTGATAGCCCTCGGCGCAACTGCCGCGAACGCGGCAGACTCCACTACAAGTGCGTTAGGCACTGCCTCAGGCACTCAAGTCGTTGCACCGGTGACCATTCCGGTGACCCTCGGGTCGACGTCGCTCTCAATACTTGGAAATTCGGGCGCCGCGACCACCACCCCTGCACCCGCCCCGGCTCCGGCCCCGGCGACCAATTCCGGCGGAGCAGCCGTCCCGTCCGGAACCCAGGTGGTGGCTCCGATATCGGTCCCTGTTAATATCGGAGCCACCTCACTGGCAGTTCTGAACAATTCCGCCCCTGGAACAGCATCTGGCACCCAGGCGACGGCTCCCGTCAGCGCGCCTATCACTGTGGGTGACACCTCCGTCAACGTCCTCAGCACGACGCCGACAGGTACCGCACCGACAGGCACCGGCGTCACGGCACCGGTAACCGCTCCTGTCACCGTCGGTGACACCTCAGTCGACGTCCTCAGCACGACGCCGACAGGCACCAGCGGAGGCACCGGCGCCACGGCCCCGGTAACCGCTCCTGTCACCGTCGGTGACACCTCAGTCGACGTCCTCAACACGACGCCGACAGGCACCAGCGGAGGCACCGGCGTCACGGCACCGGTTACCGCTCCCGTCACCGTCGGCGACACCTCGGTCAACCTGCTCGGGGCTGCGCCGACGGCAGCTACCGGCATCCTCTCAGGCACGGGACTCACCGCACCCCTGAGCCTGCTCGGCACCACGCCAACGGCAGCTACCGGCATCCTCTCAGGCACGGGACTCACCGCACCCCTGAGCCTGCTCGGCACCACGCCAACGGCAGCTACCGGCAACCTCTTGGGCACGGGACTCACCGCACCGTTGAACCTCTCAGGCACGGGACTCACCGCAGCGTTGAATCTCCCACTGACGATCGGCACCGCATCGGTAGGTTTGGGTCTGCCTTCCGGCGTCGTGAACCCGTCGACAGTCACCCCGCCCGTCGTGAACCAGCCGGTCGGTCCTCAGGGTGTTGTCGATCCGGCTGCAGCCGCTCCTTCGGTTGAGTCGCCGTCGGCAATCGCATCCGGAACTGCAGCACAAGCCAATGCGGCCTCATTTGTTGGGGCTGGAACGGCCGTCCTCGCAAGCACTGGCTTCAATGGCCTGTGGCTGCTGTTCGCGGCGGCTCTGCTGCTGCTTGGACTCATCGTGATGGTGGGCAGCCGGAAGATCCGGGCAACAATTCCCGCATAATCACTGGCTCGGGCTGCTCCACCGCGCTGGATTGCAGCCCGTTTCCCGGCTCCTCCGCAGGGCAAGCAGCCCCGCGGAGGAGCTCATGCGTGGATCCATCGGGGAATTCCGACTCCTACGGTGCGTACGCCCTCGGGTCACTGGATCTGGACCGCCGCCGGGGCGTACACCGGGGGAAACAGCTCGGGGGCATCGCGCCGCCGATAGTCACGTTCGCCGTAGGCGTCCACCATCTGCCCAAAAAACTGCTGACCCTCAGCGCGCAGTTCATCCAGTTCGATGCCTGGGAGTGAGCCGCCAACAACCACGGGGCGGCCCGCAACGTACGTGTCCGTGACATTGCGTGCCGAGCCGTTGAGGATCAGCGTGCGCAATGGATCTTCTACGACCCCGTCACGGAAATCACCCAGTGAGGCGACCATGATGTCCGCTTGCGCGCCCGGACACAGGCGTCCCAGGTCGTCGCGGCCCAATGCCCTGGCACCACCCAAGGTGGCGGCGTCAAAGAATGCCGACACCGTGCCGGCGTCCCGGCGGCCCTCTGCGATGCGGGCAAGGTGCGTGCCGACGTCGATGCCTTTGATCAGGTCCGGCGGGAAAGAATCCGTTCCCAAGCACATGTTGACCCCGGCGGCTGCGAAGGCATCAAAGGACTTGAGCATGCCTGAGTAGTGGAACGACGTCAGTGGGCAGTGGATGATGCTGACGTCATGGCGGGCCAGCACATCCAACGGCCCGCCCTCTGCGCTGGAGGACGGATCGGTGCCGTCGATGACAATCCCATGCGGGATAAGGAGCCGCGCGTCCAGCATGCCGGAATCGGCAAGCTGCTCGAGGACAGTGCGCCCCGTGAGCTTGACGAGGAACCCGTCTTCATTGGGTTGTTGGAGGCAATGGAGGCGGACGAGTGCGTCGCGTTCGGTGGCCAGCTCCGCAGTCCGGCGCATCAGTTCGTCCGAAAGTGTCTCGATTCGGCACGGCAGCAGGACGCCCGTAAGCAAGGGATGTCCTAGCTCGTCGGCGAAGTCCAGGAACCGTGCGGCGTCGGCGAATCCTTTGCGTCCCTCCTCCTCGTCGAAGAGGATCACGCGTCGGCCGTCGTCGTCGGTGACATTGATCCCCGAGCGGTACGCGGGGCCCAGGAAGCCGCGCAGGCCGAGCTCAATGCTGGCCTGCGCCATTCCTTTGAGTTCTTCGAAGGTTTCAGCCCATGAACTGTGGATCTCCGAGGCAATCGGCATGTAGGTGGTCACACCGTGCAAAGCCAGCTGCGCCAGGGCGAACTTTCGCACGCTCTTGCGCTGCGCCGCGGTGAAGACATCGCGCCGGCGGTGGTGGAAGTAGTCCTCAGACCATTGCAAGCCCGCAGCGATCTCCTCTGTGGGCCAGGAATCGAAGATCATGTGATCAATGTCCGTCAAGGCATCGAGATCGATGAGGCCAGGTGCGATGAGGCTCTGTCCAAAGTCCCGGCGTTCATCCACGCGGCCCGAGTAATCAGTCCCGACATAGATGATCCCGTCATCCTGCATCACGACCTGCCCATCCGTGTGCATCACGTGCCCGGTCCCGTCATAGCCAAGGACGTACCGGGCAGAAAGCTGAGTGATCATAAACCCTCCAAGTTTGGTATCCCAGATCAAATAGCCGCAGATCAAGTTCGAAGTTGGCCGGGCGCATGGACGCCTTAATTTCTGAGACTTCTAGCAGCTTTTGTGACATGTCTTGCATTGCGATGTGATCCACCTTACCATCTTTGGTATACCAAATGGCATGGACATGCCCGTCCTTCGCCACTGCAGCACACGAAGGGTGCACAACAATGAAGAACCAATCCGCAACCACTCCGGAGGTGGATACGCCCGTAGTCAATGTCGATCACGGACCGGCCCGCCTCTTCACCCCGACCGCACGGCAATGGGGATCGATGATCCTGCTGTCCACAGCCGTCTGCGCTGTCGCCATCCTGGCCGGAACGCACAAGATTCCCCTGGGCAACGCCGCTATCGTGCTCATGCCCGTCTTGTGGGCCGTACTGATTGGCGCTGTCATCGGCGTGCAGAAGGTCCGCCCCATGTCCGGCCAAAGCCGCGCCGTGGCCTCGGTATTGCTCAACGTCAGCATCGTCATGTTCCTAGCGGCCCTCGGCACCCAGGTGGGGCCCTCCTTCGCCAAACTAACCACCCTCGGCCCGGCCATCCTGCTCCAGGAAGTAGGCCACATCTTCGGAACGGTCATCATCGCCCTGCCGGTCGGCGTCGCACTGGGCATGGGCCGAACGGCCATCGGTGCCACCTGGGCAATCGACCGTGAATCCTACTTGGCCTACGCATTGCAGCGCTTCGGCGTGAAATCCCCGGTCTACCGCGGCGTGTTCTCCGTGTGGCTTCTGGGCAGCGTCTTCGGCGCAGTCTTCATCTCCCTGCTTGCAGGCCTGCTCGGCGGGATGGGCATCTTCGACCCCCGTGCCCTTGCGCTGGGCCTGGGCCTCGGCTCGGGATCCATGATGCTTGGCGGCGTAGCCGCCCTGTCCATCATCCATCCGGAGCAGGCGCCGGAGATCATGGCGCTGGCGGCCTTGTCGAACCTGGTGACGAACCTTGTGGGCTTCTACGCCGGGGCCTTCCTTTCGCTGCCGATGTCCTTGCGGCTATACAAGTTCTGGTCGCGCATCTTCCGCCGCGATGACGAGGGGAAGCGTCTTGACCGCAACGGAAACGCCATTGTCGCGAAACTGCGCCGACCACAGGACCGAACCACGGTGGACGTTTCGGCCGTGCTCCAGGACCCGGAGGTGCGCACGAAGCCTTCAACATGGATCATCGCTTTCGCTGCAAGCATCGCCGCGGGCGTGGTCCTCAACGCCTTGGGCACCAAGTCCATCAGTGTCAACGATGTCATTGGCGTGGTGATCCTTGGGCTCCTTACCGCACTGGCATTCGTGCTCGCCAAGTACGTGCCCGCCGTGCCGTCAAGCGTATGGGTCCTTGCACTCGCCACCTTGGCAACGGCTCCGATCCTGCCTTTCAGTGGCACGATCGTCTCCTTCACCCACAACCTTGACCCGCTCTACGTGGGCCTTGGCTCGATCGCCCTGCTCGGTATGAACGTTGGGCGCGACATCAACGCGCTGA
Source organism: Arthrobacter sp. 2RAF6 (assembly GCF_052115205.1). Classification (NCBI taxonomy): domain Bacteria; kingdom Bacillati; phylum Actinomycetota; class Actinomycetes; order Micrococcales; family Micrococcaceae; genus Arthrobacter; species Arthrobacter sp. 2RAF6. The sequence goes on from NZ_JBFRGF010000004.1 coordinate 214,175, forward strand.
GGACCCTGAACTGGCGCACCGTGATTGTGGCGACAATCACGTTCTCCGCGAGTTTCATAGCTGCCGCAGCACTAGCGCAATTCGTCATCCATGTCTGAACTGTGGCACTGAACAACTTTGCCGGACAAGGGCGGGTGGAATGGACGTCTTTCGTCCATTCCACCCGCCTTTTCGCGTCTCTGCTGCCACCCTCCGCGACGCATACAGGTGATGTTCGACGCATCGCGGCTCCTTCATGCCCCGGGGCTGAGCGACATACCGTGTCAGGTGAACAGGGGAAGGACGCCAGACCGCTTGTGGCTTGCTAAGATCTAAAGGCTCAACCGGCCCCCCGGAGAGCCCCCATCAACTGGCCCGGAACGGACGTGCCCCCACGCGCCCCGGTACCGGCCCCTGCCCGACCCCAGGAGACCCCTGCTCTCATGACCGCATTGGCCGAACCGGACTATTTCGAGGTACACGACGAGGATTACCGCAGCGCACTGGACTCGCGGTACGAGGAAGGTTTCGGGCGCGGCCCCGAGCTCGACGACGACTACGGCAGCGGCTACGACGAACTCGACAAGCTCTTCGATGGTTTGTTCGACGACGAGGACGACCTGGACGCCCCGGCCAAGGCCGAAAAGAAGGTGCCGGCCAGGAAAGACGCTCCGAAGGCCGCCGCCGTAAAGACGGCCACGCCGAAGAAGGCTTCCTCAATTTCGATGCCCAAGGCCAGCCCGGTCATCACCCGCAAGGTGGAACCTGCGGCCGCTCCCGCCATCGAAAAGATGCCGACCATAACCGTCGTCGAACCGACCGCCGTCGAACCGGCCGCCGTGGAAGAAACGCCGAGTGTAACCGCCGTCGAACCGGCGAGCTCCGCAGAGGCTTCCGCCGAAGAAGCCATGACTCCAGCGGTACCGGACAGCCCCTTCTTCGCCCCGCACATCGCACCGGTGAACCAGCATGTGGAGTTCCTCCGCAAGCTCCGCCCCGGCTTCGAAGTCCCCTATGTGGATCCGATGCACTCGGTGGAGGACTGCCGGATTGTCACCCTGTTTTCCAACAACAGCGAGGCCTCCTCGCGGGGCGTTGTCTGGGCCGGCGACGACGCCGCTGCCACCCGGCTACTGGGCCTGCAGTTCCAGCTCGGCCTGCGCCCGGAATGGATGATGCCGTGGAACACCCACCCGTGGTTCACTCCGGGCGAGGCGAACGGAAAGCTGACTCCCGAGCAGATCGCCGCCGGCCTCAAGCCGCTCCTCGCTTTCCTCAAACTCGTTCCACGCGCCTCGGCGATCGTCGCCCACGGAACGGAAGCCAACCGACTGGCGCAGATGCTCCTCAAGACTGACAACCAGCTGATCTGGCGCCGCGGCTTGAAGGTCTACAAGGCCCGTTCGCTGCACGGGCGCGCCTTCGCCGGGTCCAAGGAACGCCAGACCGAATGGCTGATCGAAATGGGCCGCTCCTACGCGGACGCCATGGCCCGCGCGGGTCTCCAGGCCGGTCGGCGCTAGGGGCGGCTAGCGCCGCGACTTCCGGGCAGGCTTCCCGGCAAACAGTTTCCGATCCAGCGAAACCGCCCCCGAACCGATGAAGGCAAACCCCAACGCCAACGCGATATACAGAATGAGCAGCTCAGCGTTGATTCCGGGACTATCGCTCAACAGGGGCTTGCCGGATTCGGTGACAAACCAGATCCCGGCGTACATAAGGGCTGCCAGGAAACCAGCCACCCTGGTCAGGGCGCCGAGCACCAAAAGTGCGCCCAGTCCGGTTTCGCCCCAGATGACGAGCCAGGACATCAGCTCCGCTTTTTGAACACCCATGGCAGCGATGGTTGCCTCGAACGCGGGCTGCCCTGCGAGCAGCTTCTGGACTCCATGCAGCAGCAAAAGGCCGCCGAACACGATCCTCAGAAAGGCGATGCCACGCGAGGATGAGGTCTGCGAGGGAATGAGGAATTTCACCCGGTCCAATCTTCCATGCCGACGGCAGAGCTCAAAACGGACGCATTGTAATCCGGCCGTTGTGAATCAAGCCAGCAGGGCCGGAATATCCTTGACCCCCGCCAGGATGTGATCGTGCGGGTGTGCGGCGAGTTCCCCCGTCCCAGTTTTCCTGTGAGGACACCGACCGCCGTACTCCCGCGTTCCTGGCCGCTTTGCGGTCGTTCCTGGTGTCGCCGGCAGCCAGCACTTCGCGGACGTCGATCACTCCCGTCAACTCCATGGCGCGGTGGATCATATGCGGCGCCGGGCGGCCTGCAGCCACATCGTCAGAGCACAGTTCTCGGCCTGGGTCCGCAGGAAGCTGGCCGCTTAGGCAGAATGGAGACTGCAGTGGGCCTCGCTGGGAGGCCCGGACAGGATGGGTGAATCCGGGATGGATGTTGACGTCGTCGTGGTCGGCGGAGGCGCAATGGGATCAGCTGCGGCGTGGCAGCTCGCTCTCCGGGGACGATCGGTGGTCCTCCTCGAACAGTTCGAAGAGGGGCACCATGTGGGCGCTTCGCACGGCGCAACGCGCAACTTCAACACGGCATATGCGGAGGACGACTATCTCGCCCTGGTCAGCGAAGCGAGGGACCTCTGGGATGGGCTCGCAGAAGAGACCGAAACGCAATTGTTGGATCTTGTCGGTCTGGCCAACCACGGAAATGTTGCCCGGCTCCGGGAAGTCCGCTCCGCGCACGTGGAGCGGGGCATCGCAAGCCATTTCATCTCCGCCAAGGAGGCGTCAGAGCGTTGGCCGGGCATGGCGTTCCGAAGCGATGTTCTCTTCGTGCCGGAATCGGGCCGGGTCCGGGCGGCCGAGGCTCTCAGAGCGTTGCGCGCATCGGCCGAGGCACACGGTGCCCGCTTCTCGTATTCCACCCCGGTTCGCGACATCCGCGTCCTCGGCGACGATCGCGCCGTCGTCGTTACCGACTCACAAGAGATCACCGCGCGCCGGGTAGTCATCACGGCGGGCGCCTGGACCAGCAAGCTTGTCGGGGCGCAGGTGCCACTCCCCCGTTTGGTGGTCACCCAGGAGCAACCTGCCCATTTCACGCCCATCGATGATTCCCAGCTCTGGCCGAGCTTCAACCACGCACCGGACCCCGGCGATCCCCGTGACGACTATTGGTACAGCCCTGTCTATGGGATGCTCACGCCGGGCGAAGGGGTCAAGGCGGGCTGGCACGGCGTAGGACCGGTCACCGATCCTGATGCCCGCACATTCCAACCCGAACCGGTCCAGCTGGAGGCCCTCCGCCGCTACGCCCGTGAATGGCTGCCAGGGGTCGACGTCGAATCGGCGGTTCCCATCAGCTGCACCTATACAAGCACGGCCAACGAAGACTTCGTGCTCGACCGTTTTGGACCGCTCGTGGTCGGGGCCGGGTTCTCCGGGCACGGATTCAAGTTCACCCCGGCTATCGGCCGCGTGCTTGCCGATCTTGTCGACGGGATCGACGCGCCGCGTCGCTATTCCGCCCTTAAACGCAACTGACTCGCAGTTGTTGTCGTTCTGACCTCTCAAAACGACAACAACTGCGGGTCAGTTGGCTGGGGCGGGGTGCCCCTAGTTCAGCGTGGCGACAACCTCGTTGAGCTTTGCGGAGGGACGCATCACGGCCTCTGCCTTTGCGGCGTCGGGGCGGTAGTAGCCGCCGATGTCGGCAGGCGAACCCTGGACTGCGAGCAGCTCGGCGATGATGGTTTCCTCGTTGGACGTCAGGGCCTCGGCAACGGCGGAGAACGCCGCGGCGAGCTCGGCGTCGTCTGTCTGCTGAGCCAGTTCCTGGGCCCAGTACTTGGCGAGGTAGTAGTGGCTGCCTCGGTTGTCGAGTTCGCCCACCTTGCGCTTCGGGGACTTGTTATCCAGCAGGAACGTGCCCGTGGCGCGGTCGAGCGTGTCGGCGAGGACATGCGCCCGGGCGTTACCGGTGGTCGTGGCAAGGTGCTCGAAGCTAACGGCTAGGGCGAGGAATTCGCCCAGGCTGTCCCAGCGCAAGTGGTTCTCCTGCAGGAGCTGTTGGACGTGCTTCGGGGCGGATCCACCGGCACCGGTCTCGAAGAGGCCGCCACCGTTAATCAACGGAACCACGGAGAGCATCTTGGCGCTGGTGCCAAGTTCGAGGATCGGGAACAGGTCGGTGAGGTAGTCGCGCAGCACGTTGCCGGTCACCGAGATGGTGTCCTCGCCCTTGCGGATCCTTTCCAGCGTGAACGCGGTGGCCTTCTCCGGGGACATGATTTCGATCTGCAGGCCCTCGGTATCGTGATCCTTCAGGTACTCCCTCACCTTGGCGATCAGCTGGGCGTCGTGGGCGCGGGTTTCGTCGAGCCAGAAGACGGCCGGCATCTTGGAGGCGCGGGCACGGGTGACAGCCAGCTTGACCCAGTCGCGGATCGGCAGGTCCTTGGCCTGGCAGGCGCGCCAGATGTCGCCCGGGGAGACCTGGTGTTCGATCAGCACGGCTCCTGAGGAGTCCACAACCTGGATCGCGCCGGCGTACTCGACTTCGAAGGTCTTGTTGTGGCTGCCGTATTCTTCGGCTGCCTGTGCCATTAGGCCGACGTTCGGAACGGTTCCCATGGTGGTGGGATCGAAGGCGCCATGGGCACGGCAGTCATCGATGACCACCTGGTAGACATCTGCATAGCAGCTGTCCGGGATGACGGCTAGGGTGTCGTGTTCCTTGCCGTCCGGGCCCCACATGTGGCCCGAGTTGCGGATCATTGCCGGCATCGAAGCGTCAACGATGATGTCGCTGGGTACATGCAGGTTGGTGATGCCCTTGTCGGAATCGACCATGGCAAGTGCCGGGCCGTCTTCCAAGCCCTTCTTGATGGTCGCGCGGATCCCTTCGCGGACGTCTTCCGGGAGTTCGTCAAGGCCGTTGAGGATAGAGGCCAGGCCGTTGTTGGCGCTCAGGCCCGCAGCAGCGATCTGCTTGCCATAGGTGTCGAAAAGCTCGGAGAAGTACGCCTTGACGACGTGGCCGAAGATGATGGGGTCGGAGACCTTCATCATGGTGGCCTTCAGGTGTGCGGAGAACAGCACCCCTTCTTCCTTGGCCCGGATCACCTGGGCAGCCAGGAACTCGTCCAGGGCTGAGGCGCGCAGCACGGTGCCGTCCACAACTTCGCCAGCGAGGACGGGGAAGGCCGGCTTGAGGACCTTGACGGTTCCGTCTTCGCGGACAATCTGGATCTTGATGGTGTCGTCGGCCGGGATGACCACGGACTTCTCGTTGGAACGGAAATCGTCCACCGTCATGTGGGCAACGTTGGTCTTGGAGTCGGCGCTCCAGGCACCCATGGAGTGCGGGTTCTGGCGGGCGTAGTTCTTCACCGACAGAGGAGCTCGGCGGTCCGAGTTGCCTTCGCGCAGGACCGGGTTGACGGCCGAACCCTTGATCTTGTCGTAACGCGACCGGATGTCCGTCTCTTCGTCGGAGGAGGGGTTGTCCGGGTAGTCCGGAAGCGCGTAGCCCTGAGCCTGGAGTTCGGCAATGGCCGCCTTGAGCTGCGGGACGGATGCGCTGATGTTGGGGAGCTTGATGATGTTCGCTTCGGGTTTCTTTGCCAGTTCACCCAGTTCGGCGAGTGCGTCGCTGATCCGCTGCTCTTCAGTCAGGTAGTCACCGAAGACGGCGATGATTCGGCCGGCCAGCGAAATGTCGCGGGTCTCGACCTCCACGCCCGCCGTCGAGGCGAAAGCTTCCACAATCGGCAGGAAAGAGTACGTCGCCAGCATCGGCGCTTCGTCAGTGTGGGTATAGATAATCTTTGCCATTGGTGGGGCATCTCCCTGAAAGTCTGCAGATTTCAACATCTCTAACTTACCTGAGGGGGCCGGATTGGCGCGTACTGGGACGGCTCCGAACGAGCTGTGCAACGTCATACCCCGCCGGACCTTATGTACCTCCGCGCCAAATCGGAGTAGGTTCATTGGGTCAAACTGTGGCCGACGACACGTGGCCGCCAAACGATTGGCAGGACAATCATGACAAAGAAATCACTCCCCATCACTGGTCTCCTGAGCCTCCTTACCTCCGCCGTTTTGACCCTCTGTGCCGCTGGAGGGGCGGCAGCCGCAACGCCTTTCACTGCGGTTTCGAGCTTTGCGGCGCCTGGGACGCAGCAACTCGTCAGCCTGGCGACAACAAACACCGACCCCACGGGGTATTGGACTCCCGAACGGATGCAAGCAGCAATCCCTGGCGATGTCCTCGCTGGTATTGCCCTCGCACGAGGTGGCGCCTCCAGCACCGCCGGCGGCACGGTCGAAACCGGCCCGCCAGTGAAAATCGCCAGCGCCAAGGGCAGCAGCGCGAGCCTGCATCAAGACGAAGACCCGATTGACCACGTCGGCAAGGTCTTCTTCACCATGGGCGCCTTCGCCTACGTCTGCTCCGGCAACGTCGTCGTGTCGGACAACGACAGCACCGTGGCGACAGCGGGCCACTGCGTCAATGAGGGTCCCGGGGCATTCGTCCGGAACTTCGTTTTCGTTCCGGCCTATCTCAACGGCAAGGCTCCTTACGGCATCTGGCCTGCCAAAGCCCTTTACACGACACCCGAGTGGCGCACCGCGGGCGACATTCGCTATGACACAGGCTTCGCAGTCACCGCCACGGTGAACGGCAAGCACTTGGCCGACGTCGTCGGCGCGTCCGGCGTAGAGTTCAACCAGGATCGGGGGCTCAGTTACCAAGCGTTCGGCTACCCTGCCGCCCCGCCGTTCGACGGACAATCGCTGAAGAGCTGTTCGGGTGACGCCACCAAGGATCCCATCAATCCACAGTTCAAGGCGCAGGGCATTCCCTGCGATATGACCGGTGGATCATCGGGCGGACCGTGGATGGTCGACTCCGGCCGGGATTCCTACCAAAACTCCATTACGAGCTACGGATACCCCGGCGGTCCGGCCGTGATCTACGGGCCGTATTGGGGCTCCGTCATCCGGGAAGCCTACGAGTCGGCGTCCACTTCCTAGGTCCTCCGGCCACTCGGAAATATGGCAGAATTCGCATCTTGTCAAAGCGAAGGTCAAATCTCACAAAATTTGAACAATTTCTTTACATACTTGTCACGGCTTGGGTAGTTTCGGTTCCGTCAGTCGGCGGCCACCACCAACCGGCCGCCGTCCCCCGATATCTAGGACAACTGTGACGAGAACCAAAACCCTGTCTACAAGCCTGTTCAGCCTGACTGCGGCCGCCTTACTCGCGCTGGGCTCCGGCGGCGGGGCCACCGCCGCTCCGTCCATGAGCAACGGCACCGACGCGTCGAGCGTCAGCAGCAATTCGGCGTCGGACAGCAACACCGCTGACTATTGGACTCCTGAACGGATGAAAACCGCTGTCTCCGGCGACGTTCTGGCGACCAAGGCGCTCACGCGGGCACAGGCCGCAGTAGGCCTCGCCGATCTCCCGGTTTCTCCCGAGCAGGTTTTTCCCGCGCTTGGCCGCGCAGTGACTATCGAAGGCCAGAAAGCCACTAGCACCACAGCGCCGTCCGCGGTAGATCGCAAAGCCAACCCAGGTGAGTCTCCTGTTTCGCGCATCGGGAAGGTGTTCTTTACGCTGGGCGGGGTGAACTATGTCTGCTCGGGCAACTCCGTCACCTCGGCCAATCAAAGCACCGTGTCCACCGCGGGCCACTGCCTGAACGAAGGCCCCGGAGCGTTCGCAAGCAACTTCACGTTTGTTCCTGCCTACCTTAATGGCGCCGCGCCCTACGGCAAGTGGACGGCCAAGGCGCTATACACCACCAGCCAGTGGTCCTCGAGTGGAAATATGCAATACGACACCGGTTTCGCCGTCATGAACACCCTCAATGGTCAAAAGCTCTCAGACGTGGTGGGTGCGTCGGGGGTTCAGTTCAATGCCGCCCGAGGACTGGCATACAAATCGTTCGGATACCCTGCAGCATCTCCCTTCACCGGAGAATCACCCAAGAGCTGCTCCGGCACGGCCGCCAACGATCCCTACAACCCCCAGTACAACACCCAAGGGATCCCTTGCAACATGACGGGTGGCTCCTCCGGCGGCCCGTGGTTCATTGGAACCGGCTCCAGCGGGTACCAGAACTCGGTGAACAGCTACGGCTACGGCAGCAACTCCACCAAGATGTACGGCCCGTACTGGGGCACGGTCATCCAAGGCACATACCAGACCGCGTCCACGGCCCCGTAGCCTCCCCTCCCTCCCCGGACATGCCCCCTGCTCGCTCCCAGGACTGGACATATTGCGAATATGCCCAGTCCTGACCACCAAAAATGGACATGTCCTCCCGGGAAGGGGGGACATGTCCATTTTTTGGTGGAGCGGGTGGAGCGAGTGGAGCGGGTGGACTTAGCGGAAGCCCGGACCTAGTGGAAGAAGTGCCTTGCTCCCGTGAAGTACATCGTGATGCCGGCGGCGTTGGCCGCGGCAATGACTTCCTCGTCGCGCACTGAACCGCCAGGCTGCACGACGGCGCGGACACCGGCGTCGATCAGGATCTGCAGGCCATCGGCGAACGGGAAGAACGCGTCGGAAGCGGCCACGGCACCGCGGGCGCGCTCGGGTGCGCTACTGGAATCGGTGTTTGAGGCACCGCCGGGGGCATCGCCCCCGACAGCACCGTCGGACTCCACCTGAACGCCCAAGGTGTTGGCGCGCTCAACGGCCAGTTTGCACGAGTCCAGGCGGTTGACCTGGCCCATGCCGATGCCGACTGCGGCTCCGTTGTTGGCGAGGAGGATCGCATTGGACTTGGCGGCGCGGCAAGCGGTCCAGGCGAACGCGAGGTCGGCCAGCGTGGCGTCGTCGGCTGCTTCCCCGGCGGCGAGGGTCCAGTTGGCGGGGTTGTCGCCGTCGGCGTCCACCTTGTCGGCTTGCTGGACGAGGACGCCGCCCGAGACCTGGCGGATCTCCGTCGGGTAGCGGCCATAACCGTCCGGCAGCGCCAGCAGGCGGATGTTCTTCTTCTTGGACAGGATTTCAACGGCCTCCGGCTCGAAGCCCGGGGCGATGACGACCTCGGTGAAGATCCCGGCCACGGTCTGCGCCATACCCGCCGTGACAATGCTGTTTGCCGCGATGACCCCGCCGAAAGCGGACACCGGATCGCAAGCGTGGGCCTTGGCGTGGGCGTCGGCGATGGGGTCGGCGGCATCGGCGGAACCGACGGCCACACCGCAGGGGTTGGCGTGCTTGATGATGGCGACCGCGGGCTCGGAGAAGTCGAACGCGGCGCGGAGTGCAGCGTCGGCGTCGACGAAGTTGTTGTAGCTCATGGCCTTGCCGTGCAGCTGGTCTGCCTGGGCGATGCCGGCGGGCGCAGCCTTGTCCACGTAAAGGGCGGCCTGCTGGTGCGGGTTTTCCCCGTAACGCAGGACCTCGGAGCGCTCCAGGGCAAGACCGGCGTAGGCGGGCCAGTCGATGATGCCGTCTCCGTCTTCGTCGAGGAACTGGCTGGCGGTCCAGGTGGCAACGGCCGTATCGTACGTTGCGGTGTGGGCGAAGGCTTTCGCGGCAAGGCGGCGGCGGGTCTTCAGGTCGAAGCCCCCCGCGGCGGCGGCTTCCACCACGGCGCCGTAGAAGTTCGGGTCTACAACGATCGCGACGGCGGCATGGTTCTTGGCGGCCGAACGCACCATGGCGGGGCCTCCGATGTCGATCTGCTCGACGACGTCGTCCTGCTCCGCGCCGGAGCGGACGGTCTCCACGAACGGATAGAGGTTGACCACCACGAGGTCGAAGGGCTCGATCTCCATCTTGGCCAGCGTTTCCATGTGGGCAGGAACGCGGCGGTCGGCCAGGATGCCGCCGTGCACGCGCGGGTGCAGGGTCTTGACCCGACCGTCGAGCATCTCCGGGGAACCGGTGACTTCTTCGACTTCCTTGACCGGAATACCGGCTGCGGCAATCCTCTTCGCGGTGGAGCCGGTGGAGACGATGGCGACTCCTGCTGCGTGCAGGCCCTTCGCGAGCTCCTCCAGCCCCGTCTTGTCGTAAACCGAGATCAGTGCACGGCGGATGGGAACACGGTCAAGCTGCGTCAAGCTCACAAAAGTCTCCGTCTTATATCGCGGGATTCCGCGGTTGCTGGGGATACGGGCCAGTTTATCGTGTTGTGGCTCCTCTTCGTTTTTCGAGACGTGGCGGCGCCCGCAACATATGGTTGGGCCATGGATTCCGCGGATGTGATTTTGGTAGCCGACGTCGGCAAGAGCCGATGCAGGGTAGAACTCAGGCAAGGCGATGAGGTGTTGGGCTCGGCGGACCAGCAGGGCTTCCCCGGCCTGGGCATGGACGACGGCGCCCGGCTCGCCTTCGAGCTCCTTGCGGACACTGCATCGATGTTGCCGCGAGGGCTTCCGGCAGCGTTCCCGGAAGGTTCGTTGCGGGGAATCGGCGCCGCCGTGGCCGGAGTTGAAGCCTCCGCGGGGAACTCCCACGGGCTCGCCGTCCTGCTTTCCGAACGCTTCAAGGTCCCGGCCGCGGTTCTCTCGGACGCCACCGCGGCCCAGCTCGGCGCCCTGGACGGCGCGCCGGGAACAGTGCTGATTGTGGGCACAGGGGCCGTTGCCTTCCGCTTCGACGACGCCGGGGCCCTCCACCGTGCCGACGGCTGGGGACCGCTCTTGGGCGATCGCGGAAGCGGCCGGTGGATCGGCCAGCAGGGTCTTCAGGCCGCACTGCAAGCGCACGACGGCGGAGCCGCGACGTCGTTGCTGGGCGCGGCTGCCGCACTCGTTGGCTCGCCCGCGCAGCTTCCGGCGTGGCTTGCCGAATCCGATAACCCGGCCCGGACGATGGCGCGTTTCGCCCCCGCGGTACTGAAAGAGGCGGAGGCGGGAGACGCCGTCGCACGCGGCATTGTGGGCGAAGCGTGCAGGCTCCTCGTGAACACTGTGTCGCTTGCCTCCGGCGACACGAAGCAAGTGGCGCTCCTTGGCGGCGTAGTGAAATCGGAGTTCTTCGGCGGGCTCTTGCACAACGCTCTCGCTTCGGCTGGGATTGAGGTGGTTGCGGCACTCGGCGATGGCATGGACGGGGCCGCCCTCGCAGCGAACCGCCGCGGGCTCCTCCAGGAAAGGTACATTCACCGTGACGGAACAGCCTGACGCTTCTTCCCCCGGTACCCCGGACTCCCCCGACGGGCTCGAGGAACTCCGTTCGGAGCTCGCGGGCCTGCAAACCGAAGCCGCGTTGCCCGCGCTCAGTGAGTTGGACACCATGGGCACGGCCGAACTCGTCGCGGCCATGAATGAGCAGAACCGCGGCGTCCCGGCCGCCGTCGAACAAGCCAGCGGGGAGATTGCCGCAGTGGTCGACGCCGTTGCGGAACGCCTCGCCCGCGGCGGCCGGCTGCTCTACGTCGGCGCCGGAACGGCAGGGCGGCTCGGGGTATTGGACGCGAGCGAATGCCCGCCCACCTTCGGCACTCCCCCGGGTCTCGTCGTCGGGATCATCGCGGGCGGCACCCAGGCCATCCAGAAACCGGTGGAATACGCCGAGGACAACGCCACCGCCGGAGCCCGGGACCTGCACGACATCAGCGTGACCGAGGCGGACGCCGTCGTCGGAATCTCGGCTTCAGGACGCACGCCATACGTGATCGGCGCCCTTGAGGAGGCCCGCAGCCGAGGGGCCTTCACCGCATCGCTTGCCTGCAACCACGGCTCACCCATCAGCAAGCTGGCGGACGTGGCGATCGACGTCGTTGTCGGGCCGGAATTCGTCGCCGGTTCAACGCGGCTGAAGGCGGGCACCGCGCAGAAACTCGTCCTCAACATGATCAGCACGCTCGCCATGGTCAAGCTCGGGAAGACCTACGGAAACCTGATGGTCGATCTGCGGGCCACCAACAACAAGCTCCTTGCAAGGTCCCAGCGGACCATCCAACACGCCACCGGAGTGGACGCGGAGACGGCGATTCGCGCGCTGGATTCCGTGGGTGGATCGGTCAAGGCCGCCATCCTGGTGGTGTTGACGGGCATCGATCCGGGGCACGCCAAGACCGCCTTGGATGAGGCCGGGGGCTTCCTGCGAAAGGCGGTCCAGAAGCACGGATAGAGTTTTCCCCAGGAGGGGAAATGAATACTTACACAACCGTGCCGAGCGGCGAGCAGGTTGTCCAGGGGCTGCCGTGGCGGTGGAAGGTCCAGGGCCGGATCTTCCTGATCGGCGGCCTCGGCTTCATGTTCGATGCCTGGGACGTTACCCTCAACGGCATCCTCATTCCGCTGCTTTCCAAGCATTGGTCCCTCCAGCCCGCCGACGCCGGGTGGATCGGCACTGCCAACCTGATCGGCATGGCCTTGGGCGCCTTCGCCTGGGGCACCATCGCGGACACCATCGGCCGGAAGCGGGCATTCACCGTCACCCTGCTGATCTTCTCCATCTTCACGGTGCTGGGAGCTTTCGCCCCGGACTTCGTCTGGTTCTGCATCTTCCGGTTCATGGCCGGCTTCGGCCTGGGCGGCTGCATTCCAGTGGATTACGCCCTGGTAGGTGAATTCACTCCACGGAAGCAGCGCGGCAAGGTGCTTACCGCCATGGATGGTTGGTGGCCCGTGGGCGCAGCCCTGTGCGGCTTCATTTCGGCCGGACTTGTCGCGGCGTTTGCCGATTGGCGGCTGACCATGCTCGTCATGGTGTTGCCTGCCCTGCTGGTGTTCTGGGTCAGGCGGAGCGTGCCCGAATCCCCGCTCTTCCTCATCCGCAAGGGCCGGCGCCAAGAGGCCGCCGACGTCATCGACAGTCTCGTCCTGGCCACAGGAGCCGAGCTCCGCGCCTACAGTCTTCCCGCACCAGAAGACGCGCCGCGCCTCTCTGCTGGCAGCGCGTGGCAGCAGCTGCGACGCGTCTGGCAGTTCAACTGGAAGATCACGACGGCGGCATGGGCCCTGTTTTTCAGCATCCTCCTGGTCTACTACTTGAGCTTGACGTGGATGCCGCGGATTTTGATCGGTGCCGGATTCGAGGAGTACAAGGCCTTCGTGACGACAGCCGGAATGGCCGGCGTCGGGCTCCTGGGCGTGGCGGTCGCAGCGGCGCTGGTTGAGCGGGTGGGCCGCAAGTGGATCCTGGCCATCACCGGACCGCTGTCCGCGTTGACCCTGGTGATTGTGTCATTGGTGGTGGACATTCCTGACGCGGCTGTGTTCTGGCTGCTCGCGTTCGGCTTCGTCGTCCAAGTGGCCATCCCGGTGCTTTATACCTACGTGTCGGAGCTCTACCCCACCGAGCTCCGTGGCTCCGGCTTCGGTTGGGCCTCCACGTTCTCACGGGTTGGTGCCGGGATCGGACCGCTCGTGTTCGCCTCGTATTTCTGGCCCGAGCTTGGATTGGCAACGTCCTTCGCCTTGGCTGGCGGGCTCATTGTGCTGTCCGTGCTGTGGATGGCGATGTTTGCCCCGGAGACGAAGCAGCTCGACCTCCACTGAGCATGCCCCCTGCATCCCCCCGCATCCCCAACTAGCTCGCATTAGATGTCGTTTTGAGCCGTCATAACGACAACAAATGCGAGTCAGTTGGGGCCGAAGGAGGACTCAGGCGTGCTTTCCCGCCGCGAGCTCTGCGAGGGTCCGGACCAGGAGCCTGCGCTCCACCACCTTGATGCGTTCGTGCAGGGTGTCTTCGGTGTCGTCCGGGGCGATTTCGACGGCTTCCTGGGCGATGATGGGCCCGGTGTCCACGCCGGCATCGGCCCAGTGGACGGTGCAGCCGGTCACTTTCACGCCATAGGCCATGGCATCGCGGACTCCGTGGGCTCCCGGGAAAGCGGGCAGCAGTGCGGGGTGGGTGTTAAGGTACTTGCCGCCGAACGCGTCGATGAATTCCGGGCTGACAATCCGCATGAAACCCGAGGAAACCACGACGTCCGGATCGTACGAGGCAACGGCTTTGGTAAGCGCGGCGTTCCAATCGGCCCGGTCTGCGTAGTCCTTGAAGTCCACAACGAAGGTGTCCAGTCCGGCCTCGGCGGAGCGTTCCACGCCGTAGGTACCCCGCCGGTCGGCTCCCACGGCTGCGATCTCAACGTCCAGCTCTCCCGCCTTCACGGCGTCGATTACTGCTTGGAGGTTGGAACCGGTGCCGGAGACGAGGACAACAATGCGCATTGCACTAGCTTATGGCTGGCTCGCGTAGGCTGGAAAACATGAATTCCGGCGTTGGACCCACCCCGCAGCATCAGCCACAGAGCGAGGCTGCCAAATCAGCGCTTGCCGTTACCCAAACGCTGTTCAGGACATTCCTGCTGACCGTGCTTGGCGCCATCTTCGTCTACATCCTGAACATCAGCTACGTCTGGCTCAGTGCCATCCTCACCGCCATCGCGGGGGTGCTTGGAGTGGTGGTCCTCGTGCGGGCCATCCGGTTCAAGCAACCGCGCATCGTTCTGTTTGGCACCATTTCCGGGCTCGTGGTCACGGCCATCATGTGCTTGCTGGTGATCACCGCCGTCGTCTTCTTCCAACAGATCACCACCTTGCAGAACTGCGCACGAGGTGCCCTGACGCTCCACGCCCAAAACTCGTGCCAGGTGGATTTCCAGAACTCCATCCCCTCCGGATTGCGCTAAGCGGGGCGCAAGCCAGGTGAGGCGGGCACCTTAGCGGCGGTCGCCGTCGTACACGGAATCGTCGAGATCCGCTTCGCGGAGCTTCTGCCGCCTTTCGAGCCACGGCCCCACCCAGTAACCGATCACGACGCCGATCCCCACCTCCGCGGCGATCCAGGCTGCCGTCCACCGCGGGTCCGGGCCGATCTCGGTGAGGCGACCGATTCCGGCTGAACCACGCGCCAGCCAGGCGAGGCCTCCGGCCAAAGCCCCGGCCACAGCCCCGATGAGCGCGCCAAGGATCAGTGTGGAAACAGGAGCCGTGAACCAGCGCGCGTTGATCTTGATGGAGAGCCATTCGTCGAAATGGTTCTCCCCCGCGCGCAGGAACCACCAGCCCGCCAACAGACCGGCGATCACCGGAAGGGCAAGGGCCGCGGCGCCAAAGCCGAGCTGCCCGGTGGGCAGCGCACCGAAAACAGGAATCGCAGGCAGGGGCCCGACGGCGGTGCCCAGCGGCCCGACGTGTGAGCCGACACCGAGGGAGAACCCGGCGCCGGAGGACCAAGCCAAAGTGAAAACCGCCAGATTGGGCAGGTAGCCGAGCTGGGCGATGGTCAGGACGCCGCCGCCGAGGGCCCCGGCTTTCAGGCCTTCGTAGACGGCGATGATGTCCGTCCAGTGCATGACAAGGTCGACGGCGAGCAGCATCGCCGAGAGTGTCATGGCGGCCATGATCGCCACGAATCCGGCCTTCATGGCGGAGCCGAAGTAGGAACCCGCCCAACGGGAATGTTGGCTTGTGCGTGCGAGCCAGTCGACGGCGTCGACGCCAATGAGCCTGCTCCAGGAGCCGGACTCACGCCGGGCACCCACCACCATGCCAAGGCCGAACGGGATGAGCGGCAGTAATGCAGCGAACCAGATGTTGATCACGACGTCCTGCGTGCGGCACACGAATCCGGTGGCCGCGCCGAACGCCCCGTAGACAAGCAACGCTCCGAAGAAGGCCTGCCACAGCTGGTCCGTGTAGGAAGCCCTGGCCAGTCGGCGGCCCGCGCGCCACGCCAGGAGGAAGGGAACCAGAGTCAGTCCGAGTGGGATAAGGGACAGCACCCCGGAACCCGGTAGGCCTGCGGTTCCCATGTTGACGGTGGCAAGCTGCAGCGGCACGCCGTGGACGAGGAGCCAGGTTTGGCCAGCCAAGCGTGCCAGGAAATCGATGGTGTGGTTCTGGAATCCGTCGGTTGCCCATACGCCGATCAGCGGCAGGACCACCACGAGTGCCGAGATGATGGCGGCCTGGGCCGACTCAAGGGCACCCTGCAGCCACAAAGGCATGGGCAGGCCATGGTTACCGGTCTGATCAGCGCGCAGTTTCATCGTGTTCTATCGTGCCACGGCGTGCCCCGCTCCCCCGGCAGGCGCCCGCACGGCCCGCAAATCCACCAACGCCCGCTCACTTATGGTGCGCGAATGCCAAACGCTCCTGCACGACCGCCGCGCCGCCGTCGTTTATGTGAGCGGGCGTCGGCAGGAAACCCGACATATGTGAGCGGGCGTCGGCAGGAAACCCGACATATGTGAGCGAGCGTCGGGGCCCGTCGGGCCCGCCTAGCCGCCGGGGCGCTGCCGATCCCCAGCGCTTTTTGCATATGTCAGACGTAAAATTGGATTGTTCGCAAGAGGTGGATGGAGGGCATAAATGACTACCGCAACCCCACATGCACATGGTGTTCACTTTGGACGGACGGACATCCAGAACATCGGCATGGGTGTAGGTACTCTGATGGCGCTGGTGGGTCTTCTCGGATTCATTCCGGGCATCACCATGCGGTACGGGGAATTGCAGTTCTTCGGGCCAAATTCGCACGCAATGCTCCTGGGCGTGTTCCAAGTGTCGCTGCTGCTTAACATTGTGCAGCTGCTCATCGGCGGAACCAGCTGGGCGATGTCCCGCTCGGGCGGCCATAGCGCACGCAATATCCTGATGAGCTTCGGTGCCTTGTACATCGTGTTCAGTGTGTACGGACTGAGTGTCGGGGTTGATTCGGCGGCCAACTTCCTGTCGCTGAACACGCTCGACAACTGGACGTTCATGGTCTTGGGCATCCTGATGGCCGCCGCAGGCTGGATGTTTTCACGGCATCTGGCTGACGACGCAAAATAGCCCATTCAAGCCCGGATTAAGTTAGCCCGGGATTACAGGAGCCGCCGATGGTAGGGTCTACAGCCAAATCTGAATAGTCATACAAGCGGTTGGTGCAGTTCCTGCGGTGAAGAAGCCGGGGGCTGTGCCAACCTTCTTTGTGCCCGACGCCGTCAGATCCACTTGGGTGCCGCCGGCACCGGCCCAGCGATATCAAGTCCCTCGGGGTCCGTCCCAGCGACCCCGCCGGTCCCGCGCCCGGTAGCCCATTGGACGACGCCGGCGAGCGGCCCGGCGACCACGACGGCCGCGTCCGGATCGCCGAACGTAAGGTCCGTACCCGCGACCCTGACCAACAACCCGGTATCGGTGCCGCGGACGGACCAAGCGGACGTGATGTCGCGCAGCAGCCGTTCCAGTACAGACGCCGGGATGTCACCAAACGATGCTCCGTTGTCGAGGTCCACGGCATGCACCCAGACTTCGCGGGTGCGCATCCAGACCGTCTCGGTTGCGGGGACTTCCCTGCCCTGGATGGTCCGGACCGTGTGGTGCCACGCGTCCTCGGGCAGGTCCCGCCATTCCACGCTCAAGTGCACGGCGGAGTGGTCGAAGAGGTTCCGCAACGCGATGGGAGACAGGGTGGCGCCGAAGTTGATCTCCTCATCCCGCACCGCGGCAGAGGGATACATCGGGTTCTCGACGCCGGTCGAGGCCCATTCAACCAGCCGGGCGATGGCCCGGGCGTTGTAGCCGATGTGTGCTACAACGTGGCGGCGGCTCCAGCCGGGAAGCAGCGAACCGCCGTCGAGCTCGGCATCGGAGAGTTCATTGAGCTTGCGGGCGAAAAACGCGGTCCCCCGCCGGGCCTGCAGCAGCTGTTCCTGCAGGCCCGGATCGCTAGTCAGGTCGTGGCGGGCGACCATCAGGCTTCCTTGACCACACGGTTGTTCAGCTGCCCCAGGCCTTCGATGGTCGTGACCAGGAGCTGGCCTTCCTGGAGGTAGCGCTTCGGGTTCTGGGCGTGGCCCACACCACCCGGCGTGCCGGTCGCGATGACGTCGCCAGGGTTCAGCGTGATGATGGTCGAAATGTAGGACACCAGGAATTCGGGGGTGAACACAAGATCCCCGGTGGGGGTCTGCTGCTGGATCTCGCCGTCCACCGCGGAGGTCATCAGCGGCCCGGCAGCGAACTCGTCCTTGGTGACCAGGGCCGGCCCGAACGGCGTCGATTTCTCCCAGGTCTTGCCCTGCAGCCACTGGACGGTGCGGAACTGGTAGTCACGCATGCTGATGTCGTTCAGCACCGAGTAACCGGCGATGTGATCGGCCGCGTCGGCTTCTTTGATCCGGCGCCCCTTCTTGCCGATCACGACGGCGAGCTCGGCCTCCCAGTCCACGGTGTCCGATTCCTGCGGCAACGCCAGATCGTCGTTCGGACCGATCAGCGATTCCTGGTACTTCGCGAACAAGGTGGGGTATTCCGGGATTTCCCGGCCCATCTCCTTGATGTGGTTGCGGTAGTTGTGCCCGACGCAGATGATCTTGCCTGGTGAGGGCACGACGGCGGCGAGGTCGGCGCCGTCGTACGCGTGCGTTGCGCCGTTGGCCGCCTCCGCGATGGCCGCCCAGGCGGGTTCCTGCAGGAGGGCGCCCACGTCGGAGAAGCCGTCGATCTCGGTCAGGGTGCCGCCATCCTGGCGGACAGCCGCGGTACCTGCAGCGGTACGGAGGGTGAGGAGTCTCATTTGTTGCGTCCTTCGATGTACGTGCGGTTGAAATTCAGTCGTTCGAAAATAGGGGCATCGCTGAAGCGGAAGAGGTCGAACTCGCTCTCTGCCTGCAGGGACCATTCCTGCCAGGACGGGACCACGAACAGGTCGCCCTTCTCCAGGACCTTGGACTCCCCGTTCAGTATTACGGTGCCGGTGCCGTCGAAGACCTGCCAGACGCTCGAGCCGACCTCACGCAAAGCCTCCGCGGAAGCGCCAGCCCGCAGGCGGTGGAACTCCGCGCGGATGGTCGGCATGACGTCCCCGCCGGTGGTCGGATTCGAGTACCGGATGGCGGCGTGGCCTTGGGACACCGTGGCGGGGTGGCCCTCGTCCTCGAGAAGCAATTGTTCTCGCAGGGCGGCGTCGGTGTGTTCCCAACGGTAGGCCGCGATCGGGGAATTCACCGTGTCCTGCAGCCCGGACAGCGGACGCAGGCCCGGGTGGGCCCAGAGCCGCTCCGAGCGCGAGACGTCCGGTGTGGCCTCATCCGTAACCCGTTCGGTGCCGAATTCGAAGAACCCGGCGTCGGCGTAGTGCACGAACGGAATGTCCAGTCCGTCGATCCAGGCCATCGGCTGGTCTGTGTCGTTGTGGTGGCCGTGGAAGTTCCAGCCGGGCGTGAGCAGGAAATCGCCGCGGCGCATTGCCACCGGGTCCCCGTTCACTACGGTCCAGACGCCTTCGCCCTCGACGACGAAACGGAACGCGTTCTGCGAGTGGCGGTGCTCCGGGGCTGTTTCGTGCGCGCCCAGATACTGGATGGCCGCCCACAGCGTGGGCGTGGCGTACGGCGTACCGGCCAGGCCAGGGTTGGCCAAAGCGATGGCACGGCGTTCCCCGCCACGGCCCACCGGCACCAGGTCACCGGCACGGGCAGCCAGCGGGTACAGATCATTCCAGCGCCACACGTGCGGCACGGCCTTCGGGGACGGCACCATCGGCATCAGGTCCGCGATCTCGGTCCAGAGCGGGATCAGGTTCCCGGCTTCGAAGTCGCGGTACAACTGCGCAAGCTGCCTGGCTTCCTCGGGCGTCGGCTCCGGAACCGCGTGCGCTGTGCCAACGGATTGATCAGTGGCAACTGATTCATGTGTTGTGCTATCGGCGCTGATGGACACAGGGGCCTCCTTGAGGGGTACGGGACAGTTTTGGCGTACTCCAGACCCTAAGGAAGCCCTCGAGTGATCTCCAGCATATTCTGCTAGCCAGAATCCGCTGGCCCAACTGGTCCCCACCGCCACCCTCGCCTCGCAAGCTCGGCCAGGGAACCCTGGCGGCGTGGGCCCAAGCAGATGTCGTTATAGGCCTTCAAGACGACATCTATTGCGAGTCAGTTGAGTGGGTTACAGCTCGGGTTCGGCCGGATTCGCCGCAATGTCGAGCTCCAATTGGCGCTGGGTTTCGCGCAGGATGCCCACGAGTCCGCTGTCGAAGAGCCTGCGGAACCTTGCCACGGGAGTCGCGACGCTCAGGGCACCCACCGCAACGCCGTGCTTGTTGTGGAGGGCCACCCCAAGGGCACTGATCCCTTCCTCGGTGCCCTCGAAATTCGCGGCGAATCCGTTGCTCCGGATCGTCTCGAGCTCGCGCAGGAAAGCCGGATATTCGGCGTCGGGAATGCTGTCACCGCCGATCTCCGCATTGTGGCTACGGAACAATTGCTCGATCATGGCGGGCTCCAGCTCGGCCAATAGTGCCTTGCCGCCCGAGGCCTTGTTCGCGGGCAGTACGGTTCCTTGCCGGTCGCCTACCCGCAGGGCGTTGGTCCCCTCCACCGTGGCAAGGAACCTCACCTTGGTACCCACGCGAACCATGAGGTTGACCGTCTCGTTGATCCGGCCGCTCAGGAGTTCCATGTGCGGCTGGGCGACCGTGCGCAGCAACCGGGTCCAACTGAGTCCTGCAGGGCCAACCCCCATGGCCGGCCCGGGCACGTAGCGGCGGGTCTCGTCCTGGACCGCGAACCCCCGGTAGACCAGCATGGCCAACAGCCGGTGGGCAGTGGACGGGGCAACCCCCAACTCCGCGGCGGCATCCTTGAGCCGCAGGCTGCCGCCGTCGCGCAAGAGCTGGAGGAGTTGCAGGGCGTTGTCCACGGCCTCAATGGAATAGGCCGGTTTCTTGCGGGATGGAAGATTCTGCACGACAGAATTCTATTGGTGACAACGAGAGGCTGCCACACAGTGGTGGGATGAATCACACACCATCCGCGGCAGCGCCGGAGCGGACCCAACACGGCGTTCCCCACCTCCCCAAGGCCTCCACACGGTTCTCCAAGCGTTCCGCCGCCGCTGTGCTGGTCTGCTGGTTGCTCGTGGTTTTCGACGGCTATGACCTCATCGTCTACGGCACGGTGCAATCGTCCCTCATCACCGACACCGGCTGGGGCCTCACCAAAGGCACGGCCGGAACGGTCGGTTCGATGGCGTTCCTGGGCATGATGATCGGAGCCATCTTCGCCGGCCGGATGTCGGACAGTTGGGGCCGCCGACGAACGATCATCGCGTGCGCCGCGCTGTTTTCGCTCTTCACCATCCTGTGCGCCTCCGCACCGAACGCCTTCGTCTTCGGGGGCTTGCGCTTGCTGGCCGGCATCGGCCTGGGCGGGCTTGTCCCCTCGGCAAATGCCTTGGTCGCGGAACTGGTCCCCGCCAAATGGCGGTCCACCATCGCCACGCTGATGATGTCCGGAGTGCCGATCGGCGGCTCGATTGCCGCGTTGGCAGGCATTCCGCTGATTCCCGCATTCGGCTGGCCGGTCATGTTCCTGGTGGCCGCAGTGGCCCTGCTCGTGGTGGTTCCCCTGGGCATGCGCTTCCTCCCTGAAACCCTCCCGGAGACACTCCCGGAAACCCTCCCGGCCGCAGAGAATCCGAAACAAACAGTGGGCTTCAAGTCCCTGCTCAGGGCCCCGTACCTCGGCATGAGTCTGCTGTTCGCGATCTCCACCCTCGTGACGCTCTTTGCCTGGTACGGCCTGGGCACGTGGCTCCCGAACCTGATGCAACTGGCCGGTTACAACCTCGGATCGGCCCTGACCTTTGCGCTGGCACTCAACCTCGGTGCCGTCGTCGGCTCGGTGGCCACCGCTTGGGCGGGAACCCGCTTCGGTCCCATCCCGACGGCGATCGCGGCAGCCGCCGTCGCCGCCGTCGCGCTGGCCGTACTGGTGGCGGGTCCGCCCGTGGGGCTTGTCTACGTCATGTTGGTGCTGGCAGGGGTCGGAACCCACGGAACCCAGTGCCTCATCATCGCGGCGGTGGCCAGCCATTACCCGGCGCATTTGCGGGGCACGGCGCTCGGCTGGGCGCTCGGCGTCGGCCGCATTGGCGCGGTCGCCGCTCCCCAGGTAGGCGGCCTGCTGCTGGCGGCCGGGCTGGGCGTCAACTCGAACTTCCTGGCATTTGCCGGGGCGGCCGCCGTCGCGGCCATCCTGCTCGGCATCATCGGCACGAAGATCAAAACCGCGAAAATCCAATCCAAAAGCACCACCTCTATAGGAGCAAGCAATGTCTGACCGCAAACCGTCCACTGAAGTCCTCGTCGTCGGCGGAGGGATGGCTGGCCTTGCCGGCGCCCTGGCCCTCCGCGCAAACGGCGCCGGGGTGACGTTGGTTGAGCGGGCCCCGGAATTCGGCGAGGTCGGCGCGGGACTGCAGATGGCCCCCAACGCCTCCCGAGTCCTGAAGCGTTGGGGCCTCCTCGAGAAGGCGCTCGAGATCGGCGTCCGGCCCAAGCACTTGGTGTTCCGCGACGCCCTGACCGGTGCGGAACTCACGCGTCAGACCCTCGGGGGCGAGTTCGAAGAGCGCTACGGCGCCCCGTACGTAGTCATCCACCGGAGCGATCTGCACCGGATCCTCCTGGAGGCCTGCCAGGACGCCGGCGTCCGGCTGGTCAACAACGTCGTCGTCGAGAAAGTCGAGACCGTGAACGGCCGCGGCACGGCGCACACGTCGAGCGGCGACGTCTACGAGGCCGACGTCGTGATCGGCGCCGACGGCCTCAAGTCCACGCTCCGCGCCGCCGTCGCGCAGGACGGGCCGGTGTCGTCGTCGTACGTCGCCTATCGCGGAACTGTGCCCATCACGCCTGTGACCCCCGCAGCCGATCTCGAAGACGTCGTCGTCTACCTCGGGCCGGACTGCCACCTCGTGCAATACCCGCTGCGCAAGGGCGAACTGCTGAACACGGTGGCTGTTTTCAAGTCGCCCTCGTTCGAGCGCGGGGAGGAGCAGTACGGTGGCGTCGACGAACTCGAGGCCGCTTACAAGGACTGCGTTCCGGCAGTCCAGCTCGCGTTGCGGAACCTTGCGACCGGCATCCGCTGGCCCATGTACGATCGCGATCCCATTGAGAACTGGATCGACGGCCGCCTGGTTCTGATCGGCGATGCCGCCCACCCGATGCTCCAGTACTTGGCCCAGGGAGCCTGCCAGGCGCTTGAAGACGCCGCGGTCCTCCAGGACTCCACCGTCGGCTCCGTGTTCACCGGCGACGGCGTGGACACCGGTGCTTGGGACCGCGCGATCAGCGATTTCAACTCAGCCCGCGCAGCGCGCACGGCCCGCGTCCAGCGCACCGCGCGCGTCTGGGGAGAGTCCTGGCACGTGTCCGGCGTCGCGCGCATCTTGCGGAACCTGCTGTTCACGAGCCGCAAGGACGGCGACTTCCAGTACAACGACTGGCTGTACGGCCAGTCGGGCGACGGCGTCCCCGCGGTTCCAGCGGACGACCCGGCGAGGACTGCGTCGTTGGCGGGAACGCACGCCTAGCAGCATCCGTTGTGTCAATTGTAGGTAAACAAATTGCTGGACTCCTGGAGCAGACCACCGCAGACTGACTACACGAGCCGCTTGGGTGCTTGCCGTTGAAAGGACAGTCATGTTCGACCTCGTTGCTTATCTCCCCCTTCTTGTCACCGTATTGGGGGTAGTTGTCGCCGTTGCCGTCATTAGGCTTCTCATCAAATTGATGTGGAAGGTGGCTGAACCAAACGAGGCACTCATCATTTCCGGCTTGACCCGCGGAAGTGTGGACACCAGGGACGGAATGGATTTCAAAATCGTCACCGGCAAGGGTGCTTTGGTGGTCCCCGGGCTCCAAACCGTGCGGACTTTGTCCTTGACCCTCAATGAAACTGAGCTTCAAGTCAACTGCGTGACCTCGCAAGGTATCCAGGTGATTGTGGAGGGCGTGGTCATATACAAAATCGGTGACGCTGCGCCCTTCATTGCGAACGCCGCGAGGAGGTTTCTCGGCCAGCAACCCAAAATGCAAAGCCAGGTCTACAACGTCTTTGAGGGGCATTTGCGCTCGATCATCGGCAGCATGACCATGGAAGAGATCATCCGCGAGCGCGACAAACTCGCTTCGCTGGTCCGCAGCGCGAGCGGTATTGAAATGGAAAAGCTTGGCCTGGTGGTTGATTCCTTGCAGATCAAGGATCTCCAGGACCCCACGGGCTACATCCAGAACCTGGCCAAGCCGCACATCGCACAGGTCAAAATGGAGGCCCGCATCGCCGAAGCCACAAGGAACCGCGAGGCCGCGGAGAGGGAAGCCGAGGCAGCTGCCCAGATCGCTGATGCCCAGAGCCTTTCGGCGATCAAGCAATCAGCGGCCCAAGCCAATGCCGAGACCGCCAGGGCCAATGCCGCGCAGGCAGGTCCGTTGGCTGATGCCACGGCACGCCAGCAAGTGGTGGTCCAGGAAACCGAAGTGGCAAAGCTGGAGGCCGACCGCGAGGAGCAGAAGCTCCAGACGTCCATCCGCAAGCCTGCCGATGCCAAGGCGTACGCCCAGCGGACCGAGGCGGAAGCCCAAAAGGCAGCAGACATCAGCGGGTCCGAGGCGCGGGCACGGCGAACGGAGCTCGAGGCCCAGGCAAACGCCCGCAAAGTGGAAGTCGAAGCGCAGGCCAACGCCACGGCCGCGGCCGCCATCGCGGGAGCTACAAGGATCACCGGTGAAGCCGAAGCGGCAGCCACCAAGGCCCGGGGTGACGCTGCAGCCTCCGCCATCAAGGCCAAATCCTTGGCGGAAGCGGACGGCATCAAAGCCCGTGCCGAGGCGCTCGGAACCAACCAAGAGGCCGTTATCTCCCAGCAGCTTGCCGAGAACATGCCTGCGATCGTGGCAGCCGCGGCTGAACCGTTTGCCCACGTCGGTAACCTGACGGTCCTCAACGGTGGCGAGGGCCTCAACAGCATGGTGGGTGGGATCCTGTCCCAGGTGGGCAACTACCTGCCGTCGATCACAGCTGCGCTCAAGAACGGCAAGGAACCGGCCAAGCGGCCCACCAAAGCCCCTGACGCATAGGGAAACCGATGCACAAAGAGGTTGATAAGAGCCTGACGGGCAAAATCGGCAGGGTTACGGGTCGCATCGGGCCGGGCACTGTGGGGGAAGTGATGCTGCCGTTCCACGGCGGCACAAGCGCCTTCCACGCGCATCCATTCGACAAAAGCAGTGTTTTCAACGTGGGTGACGAGGTGCTTGTCATCTATTACGAGCCGCCCGGGACAGTATTCGTTGACGAGCTGCCGGACGTTCTGAGGGCATGAGCTCGCTGATCCATCCCCCGACAAGCTTTCAATACCCACAACCAACACCCTGTTCCCAGCCCTGTGTTCTGAGGACTTCTTGACCGGTTTGACCCTTGGGGCCACTTCGTGGAGACTACGGCTATGGCAGCAGCTGCAGGTGGTTATCAGCCCAGATACAGTGATCCAACGTCGTTCAAGCGACTACAGATTGAACCATGGCGGCAGTTCAATGCACTGGAACTCGACCTGAGCCGACCGCTCACTATCATTACCGGCGCCAATGGCACCGGTAAAACAACGCTGCTGGCAGTGATCGGAGTGCACTTCAATTGGCCTATGCAACTTATCGGAACCCCGGTTCTCGACGATGAGGGGCACCTTCGCTTCAAGCTGGGCACTGACATTCCGGCGGAAGTTGTACCGCCGGAATATCTTGCAGGGCCAGTGGCATTTCCCGCTCCTCACGGCTATGTTTCACCCCCGGCGTCAATAGTCGGCGCCCTCGGCTATGAGAACGGTGTTCAAGCCGAGCTCCGCGTACCCGAAGGCCCAAACGCACAATTCAGTGTCCTCTATCAGAACCAGCAGACCGTCGAAGGCGTCTTCCTAAATTCACATCGCAGCATTAGTGCGTATCAGGCTGTGGTTTCGATACCCGCTAAATTCTCGCCGGCGAGAGAACTTCTTGAGAACTTCATCAACGAGATTAGATCTCGCTATTTCGGGACCAACTCACAAAAATCCAGCATGCTAATCATGAAAGAATCGCTATTAGCCGCAGCAATATACGGCGAAGGAAACTCTTCCGTCATTGCCGATGGCGACGCTCGAGCCGTATGGGAGGGTTTTCAAGAAACGCTTCGACTGCTACTGCCATCAGAACTCGGTTTTCAACGGCTAAGAGCAACACCACCCGAAGTTCTTCTAATCACAAAGACGGGCGACTTTACCGTTGATTCGTTGTCTGGCGGTCTCAGGGCGGTATTCGAGCTAGCATGGCAAATCTTCCTTCGCTCGCACAACATGGACCAATTTACCGTTTGCATTGATGAACCTGAAAACCATCTGCACCC
The DNA here is from genome assembly GCF_052115205.1 of Arthrobacter sp. 2RAF6. NCBI lineage: Bacteria > Bacillati > Actinomycetota > Actinomycetes > Micrococcales > Micrococcaceae > Arthrobacter > Arthrobacter sp. 2RAF6. The sequence continues at coordinate 240,259 of NZ_JBFRGF010000004.1, forward strand.
TGCGCTCCAGCGATCTTTGATGCCTAACTTGATGAAGGCTTTTCCGAAAGTCAAATTCATCATTGCTACACATAGTCCGTTTATTGTCAGATCAACTGATGATGCGAATATTTATGCCCTTGATTACGACGAGTCGAATCGAGTGACAGCCAATCTTCTGAATTTGTCCAACTCCGGTCTTACTCCCGAGGACACGCTGCGAGATGTCCTCGGTCTTGAGAGCACGCTCCCCATTTGGGCGGAATCAAAATTCAATACCATTCTGGCGACATTCACTTCCGCCGCACCAACAAGCGAGACGATCAGTAGTCTGCGAGATGCCCTGATGGAAGCTGGCCTGTCTACCGAGATGCCGCTTGCGGTAGATAAGATCGTAGGTCTTGGCGGGAGTCGACAGAAGAGTTGAGGTCACTTCAGAAACTGCCCGAACCTGATATTCTAACCAGAAATAAAGACGCATGGACAAGAAGCTATGCTGAGGCAATTTCTAGCAATTCCAAGGCCCCGAATCATTGGACCCACTCCGAGATTCGCAAACAGCTTAACGCCGAGACCGACCGAAGATGCGCGTACTGCGACAGTCATATCGCTAATGTTGCCCAGGCGCACATTGAACACTTTCGACCGCGTGCAAAGTATCCCGAACTCGTCGTTGCATGGGATAATTTGACCATCGCTTGCCCTAGGTGCAACAATCAAAAGCGCGATAAATTCGACGAAGATCTCCCTTTTATAAATCCGCTCCACGACGACCCGACAGCTCACTTCATCTTTTTTGGCGATGTTATCTTCCCGGCGGGAAGCAATAGGGCAATTCATACGATTAATGAAATCGGACTTAATAACGATGATTTGGTCGCCGCCAGGAAACGGCGCATTATAGGCATCACCCGCTTGGTTGACGCGTGGCGCAAGGCTGAGAGCGTACTCAAGGAGGGAATCCTTGAGGAGATATACAGGGAACTCCATGCGGGTGAGCACCAAGCCACCGTAAAAGCGCTTTTGCTAACGTCAGGGATATCTTTATCAAATACCCGGAAAACGATCACGGTTCGCACATCGACGCCGATAGTTTCGACTTTGAAGCCGGCCGGTGAGTTTCCGGTCGCGACCTCTTAAGCGTCCTGCGTGCGTCCAAACGTTTTCTGGTCTTGGCCTCTCTTCAGTTGGACCTGATAATCATGTTGACGAGCTGCCGGACGTTCTGAGGGCTACCAAATAGAGCCGCCCGACAAAACCTGAGGGCGGCTAGTTAGCCGCCCTCAGCCCGGTAGTCACTGATGGATTACTCAGCCCAGCGGCGGGGCTCCCACGGTGTCAAACATGGCGTAGTCGTCCGTGGTGACTGTGCCGTTGTTGAACAGGCTCAAGCCGAAGCTAACTGCAGTGGCCCCGGCGGGGAGTGCCGGCGTCGTGAAGTTTGCCTGTGTGTAGGTGCTCGCGGCAGCCAGCCACGGACCGGAGGTCCAATACACCCAGTTGTTTGAGGCGTCACGATAATACAAGGCAAACTGTGTGACGGCCGTGGAGGTGTACCAGACACGCACCGAGTAGGTGTGTCCTGCCACGCCCGCAGGTGGGCAGGTACTGGTGTCCATTGTGGGAAGCAGTTTCGCGTCACCGCTGGAGTATCCCGTGATGGTGAGTTTCTCCGCTTTGGTACCAGTGTGTGCGGTAGCAACCGTGCTGAACGTAGCCGTGTTGGTGCCATATCCACCGGCCTGCCAGCACTGCGGGAACGAGCCCGTACCGGCCGTTTCAAGGCTGGGGTTTTGTACCAGGTTGCCGCCGGCTGGTGGTGGCGGCGGAGGCGGTGGCGGCGTGCCGACGTCGAACATCTCGTAGTCATCCGTGGTCAGCGTGCCGTTGCTGAACAGGTTCAAACCGAAGCTGATGCCGCTCGCGCCAGTAGGCAGTGGAGGCGTTGTCCACGCGGCCTTTTGAAAGGTCGTGGCCGCTGAGAACCAAGGGCTTGACGTCCAATACTTCCAAGAGCCCACGCCGATCCGGTAGTAGAGCTCGAACTGGGTGCTTGTGGTCGATTTATACCAGGCACCTATGGAATAGGAGTTCCCAGGTGTGGCTGTAGGTGAGCACCCTCCTAGGTCAAGGGTAGGCAGTAACTTCGCATCGCCGTCGACATAGTTTGTGACCACCAGCTTTTCTGCCACGTTCCCGGTGTGTCCCGGCCTGACGGTGGAGAAGGTCGCCGTGTTGGTGCCGTAGCCTGCTGCGGCCCAGCACTGCGGAGCCCCGCCGACCAAAGTTTCAAGGCTTGGGTTCTTGACCAAGTTTCCAGTACCCTCCGGCGGTGCCGGCGGTCCCGAGACGAGCGGCTTGACGGTTCCGCCGATGACTTGCCTCACCGTCTTGACGGTTGTGGTTGCAGGGCGGGCCTTGAGCCACGTGGCGAATTGGTTGAAAAGAGTCGGTGTGATGTTCAGCGGGTCCGTACTGGTGGAGGAAATGTGGTGGAAGGTGAGTTGCACCCATCCGCCTGCGGGCTCGGCCTGGGTGACAGACTTTTGCAGGTCTGCCAGGGTCCAGGTGTTGTCCACTTCATCCGGGGCAGCCGTGTTGTACGGGTTCGCCGGTGGGATGGTTTCCGCGAGAGGGCAACCAGCACAACTGAACCGCGTCTTGATGTCACCAAGATTGCGGGCGCTGTTGAGCCCGCAGTTCTTCACGATGGTCTCGATAGAGGCGTTCTCGGCAGCGAAGGGATACGCGAAGTCAGTGATCGTGAATCCAAGGTTGCTCAGGTTCACCCTGTCGTTGCAAATCTGGCGAGTTGCCTCATCCGCCGTCACGGTGGTCAGATCGGGGTGGGTAACGGTGTGGCCGGCAATCTCATTGCCCTTCGCCACAAGGCCCTGCATGTCGCTTGTCGTCAGGTAATTCGGGTTGTTAATGAATCCGGACGGCGTGAAGAAAGTACCTACCAGGCCCAGGCTCTGCAGGGTCTGCGCGGCGTTGAGTTGGTCGGCATTTGCGTCGTCAAAAGTCAGTGTCACGACGGTGGGATTGGCAGCTTGGGCTGCCGGTGCGGTGATGCCGGCCGTGACACCGGCGAAAGCAAGTACCACCACAACGGTGGAGAACCACGTAAACCATTTACCGGGGATCGTCCTTTTGAACGTCCGGTGCTGGTCAACCCGGTCAGTAAGGTTGAAGAGTTTCATAGGGTCTGGCTCGGTTCTAGACAACGGCCTGGTCGGGACATGCGGGCGGCGCGGGGTGATTCACCCAGCGCTGTTCAGCACGTGAGGGCGCGCCGCCCAGTCAGTGCCCTCTTGCCGAAATACCCCGGTGCCCGGGACAAGCCCCAGTCATGGCCACGAGGTTCATTACACAGTTGTCACCCTAAATCGGGTGCATAGTGGCGAATAAGAGTAAGTTCTACCCGTTTTTCCATCGCTTAGGACCCTCCACTCGGAGCACCAACATCAATTTGTTAACCAAACCTTCCCCCTACCGTCACGCCCATTCCCCCGCTTCGCCAACCTCCGCGCACACCGTGGAGGGGTGAGGATCGCTATCGTTGCCGAATCATTCCTGCCGCTCATGAACGGGGTAACCCACTCCATCCTGCGGGTGCTGGAGCATCTGCAAGAGCGCGGCGACGAAGTGATGGTGATTGCGCCGTCGACGTCGGACACTGCTGTCTCGGACGTCGTGAACGGCGCTTTTGTCCACCGCCTTCCTTCCGTGCCCCTGGCCGGATACACAAATGTGCGGGTGGCGTTGGGCGGTGTGAGCCGGGTCAAGAGAATCCTTGCCGACTACGCACCGGACGTCGTCCACCTCGCATCCCCTTTCGTCCTTGGATGGCGGGCTGTGCAGGCTGCGCACCAGCTCGGCATCCCCACGGTTGCCATCTATCAAACCGAGGTCCCCAGCTACGCCGCCCGGTATGGCCTCCCCATGCTGGAGAACTGGGCATGGAACCGGGTGGACAACATCCATCTCCGTGCAGACCGGACACTGGTCCCGTCCACGTTCGCGCTCAACCAGTTGCGCGGCCGCGGGATCTTGAGGGTGGGCATGTGGCGGCGCGGTGTGGATACCGCGCGGTTCTCCCCCACCAAGCGCTCGACGGCGTGGCGCGCCTCCGCGGCGCCCCACGGCGAGCGCATCATCGGCTATGTCGGCCGCCTCGCGGTGGAGAAGCAGGTGGAGGACCTTGCCGTGCTGGCGGACCTGCCGGGAACCAGGCTTGTCATTGTGGGCGACGGTCCGCAACGCGCTGCCCTCGAAGCAGCCCTGCCGAACGCCTTCTTCACCGGGTTCCTGGGCGGCGACGAATTGGCCCAAGTCGTGGCGGGCCTTGACCTCTTCGTTCATCCTGGCGAGTTCGAAACGTTTTGCCAGACCATCCAGGAGGCTATGGCCTCGGGTGTTCCCGTCGTGGCCACCGGCCGCGGCGGTCCCCTCGATCTCGTGGAAAACTCGCGCACCGGCTGGCTTTACGAGCCGGGAGACCTCGAGCAGTTACGCGGCTACGTGCAGGACCTGGTGGGCGACGACGCCAAGCGCCGTGCATTCGGAACGGCGGCACTCGCTTCGGTCCAAGGACGGACGTGGCCGGTTCTGAGTGCCCAACTCGTCGAGCATTACGAGGCAGTGATCGCCGGTGAGGAGCTTGTGGAGCCTGCGCCTGCACCCAGCCACCCGGTTCAGGCGGCCGGGTTTCAGGCGGCCGAGTTTCAGGCGGCCGAGTTTCAGGCGGCCGAGCCCGCCATCATTTCCGTGACTTCCAGCAAAGGACTTCCCGCATGAAAATCTCCGTTGTCGGCTGCGGCTACCTTGGCGCGGTACATGCCGCCACGCTCGCGTCGATGGGCCACACCGTGGTGGGCATCGACGTCGATGCACAGAAGGTGGCCCACCTGAACAAGGGCTTCGCTCCCTTCCACGAACCCGGCCTTGATGAACTTCTGCGGGACGGCTTCGCCACCAAACGGCTCACCTTCTCCGCCGATTTCGCCGATGCCGCCGACGCCCGGACGCACTTCCTCTGCGTGGGCACCCCGCAGTCCAAGACCTCGGATACCGCGGACCTCTCCTACGTGATCGCAGCCACGAAGAGCCTCCTCCCGCACCTGGCGAGGGGCGCCGCCGTCGTCGGCAAATCCACCGTTCCCGTGGGAACAGTGGACATGCTCCGCGGCATCCTCGCCCGCAGGCCGGATGTCCTGCTCGGTTGGAACCCCGAATTCCTGCGCCAGGGCACGGCCGTGAAGGATTCATTGGTACCGGATCGTTTGGTGTACGGCGTGCCGGGCGGCAAGGACTCTGCCGCCGGCGCTCCGGTCACGGCTGCGCTCGACGCCGTCTACGAACCGCTGATTTCCGCCGGGATCCCTCGGCTGGTCTGCAACTTCGCGACCGCCGAGCTCATCAAGTCCGCCTCCAATGCGTACCTCGCCACGAAACTCAGCTTCATCAACGCGATCGCCGAGCTTTGCGACGCCTCAGGGGCCGACGTTACCGAGCTCAGTGAGGCGATGGGCCTGGATCCGCGCATCGGCAACCGGTACCTGCACGCAGGACTGGGTTTCGGCGGCGGCTGCTTGCCGAAGGACATCCGCTCGTTCCGCGCGCAGGCACAAGCGCTGTCCGTGCCTTCCCTTGATGAGTGGATGGGCGTGGTCGATTCCATCAACCTGGGCCAGCGCGCCCGCACCGTGGACGTGGCCCGTGAAATGTGCAAAGGTTTCCTGTCCGGCCGCACCGTCACCGTCCTGGGCGCAGCCTTCAAGCCGGACACCGACGACATCCGTGACTCCCCCGCCCTCGACGTCGCCCTCCAACTGGCCGCGGCCGGCGCCCACGTTACCGTGACCGATCCCAAGGCCATCAACAATGCTTGGATGCGCTACCCCCAACTCCGTTTCGAAGCGTCCACCACCCGCGCGCTCGAAGGCGCTGAATTGGTGCTGCTGCTCACCGAATGGGACGAATACCGCGCGCTGTCACCTGCCGCTGTCGGCTCGCTCGTACGACGCCGGATGGTGCTGGACGCGCGGAACGTCCTGGACGCTCGGGTATGGCAGGCGCAAGGCTGGACGATTCGCGGGCTCGGAACCGGCTCCCGGTCCGAGCCTTCGGAGCCGGTTACTGAAGTCAAACCTCCTGTCGTTCCCGTCGAACCGGTCAACACTCGGCCGTTCATTGTCGGTTCTCCGGCCAAGGCACCGTCGACGCGACGGTAGCTTTGCTTGGGCGCGGCCGTGATGAGCGGCCGCGGGAGGCCCTCCGTGTTTTCCCCGAAATACACGTAGACGGGCCTCCGGGCACACGGAGATCCGGCTAGTTCACACTGAGAAACGGCCTTTGGCACACGGATTTTTCCGTTTTTTACACGTAGACGCCAATTTCACGGAGAGAATCTGAATCGTGGATGGCCTTCCTTTTGGAGGGGCACCACTATTCAAGGCCAGCGATACCCGTTGGCCGTTCTACTCGAGAAATGGGGTTGTAGTGGAATCAACAATGACGAAAAGGACCGGGCTTCAGGCTGCGGCAGCGGCGGCGCTGGCGGTGGTTGGCATCTTCGGTGCGAGCCTGGCCGTTTCATGGATCGCGGGGTCCCTTGGCATCTCTGCCGCGGCGGCGTCCCAGATCATGCACGCCATCGAGGTCGGAGGCTGGGCTCTCGTTGTCATCGGCACAATATTCGGGGCGGGAATCACGGGTGCCCTGATCGCAACGGCTCGAAGCATCCTCTTCCGGATCGGCCGGGCGCAAGCGGTCGCCTAACTCGATGCTTGCTAAGACAGCACGCGTGCTTGGGAGCATCCCTGGATGGTTGCTCCCAAGCACGGGCTTGGCCATGGCGGCCATAGCCGTCTTCGGCTACTCGGCCGTGGACTTGTCCTGGATTCGGGACGCGAGGGACATGGGTGGGAGCCCCCTCTACAGCAAAGATTTCCTCCAGATCCTCGGGCGGAACGTCGGCGCGGCCTTGGTGCTGTATTCCGGAGTCGCGACCCTTGGGCTCACTACGCTCATCGGAGCCGGAATCCTGGCGCTGTATGTCGGGGCGACGGTATCCCTCGGAGTGCATTCCGTCGGCGGTGCCGGCCTGGTTGCCGACGTCATTTGGTATGTCCCGTTCGAATTCTTCGGCCTGGTGATGGCGGCGACCGCTGGATTCCAGCCCGCCGCCGGCCTGGCTCGCAGGCTGCTGATGAAGAACGAGCCCGCAACCCTGAGGTCGTTCATCGACGACATGGCCCGTTCCCTCGGCACTTTGCTCATTGCCGTCGCCCTGATAGTCCTCGGTGCCGCCATTGAGGCCATCGTGATTCAGCTAAAGACCTGAGGAGGATTTCATGACCAGCACGGAAGACGGCCGGGAGTCCGAGACTGTCATCAGCGTCGCGAAGGTCGGAAAGTTGCGGCCCGAGCCAACTGCAGCCAAGGAATGGGTTTCCACGTCCCGCGGTCTGTGGATCGCGGGCTACATTCTGCTGATGGCTTTGGTAGCCCTGCGGCTTCCCCTGACCAGAAAGTATCTCAACGCAAACGTTCCGGCGGACGTGCGGTCGGAAATCGGGGACGATCGCCTGCTAAGTCTCTCCATGACCGTCGGCACCGTTTTGTTCTTCCTTGTCTACGCGGTGATCATCGCTTTGTACTTCTCCCTCGCCGCGTTCCTGGACAAACGGGTGATCCCGGGAAAATCGGTACTCGCCGGCAACGTCAATATCGGGGCATTCTTTGTGATCGCGATTCTCGCCACGATCCCCGTGAATCTATTCAGCGTGGTGTTCGGAGTCATCCAACCGCGGGAAGTCCCCGGATATTGGGCCTATTTCCCGTCGATGGCCGTACTTGCCCTGGCGATCTTCTACCGACATTGGCGCGGGTTTTCCACAGGCAGGAAGATCCTCGTTGTGCTTTCGGCCATGGCTCTGTCAACAATAGTCGCCATCGGCTGACCTCCATCAACCACCACCCACGGACAGAAATTCTCAATGACTACTCAGCTCTACAGCATTCTTCTACGAATCGTGGGCCTTATGGTCGCTGCGTTCTCCGGCATTTCCCTCGGCCTCATGTGGGCCTCTCCTGCCCCGGAGGGCCTCAACAATATCGATCCACTCGCCCTGAAGAACACGACCGTCACCTTGCTTCTCGTCTTCGGCGTGTCCACACCCCTGATTGCGGCCTTCAGCCCGGCCGGGAAATGGCTACCGCTCAAAGCGGCCGTTTTCGCCGTCGCCGGTTTCGCCAACGCGGCTGCCCTCAGTCCTGTAATAGTCGTCCCGTTCCAGGGAACGACGTCGGCCGTTGCCGCCGTCTGTGCGCTCGGGCTTGCGGTCCTCACCATTGTGGCCTTCATGGACTCGGTCCAGAAGAAGAGTCCGCGGAGCAGGTTCTAGGCGCTGATGGGGACCAAAGTCTCTCCCGTCGACGTCACAGGCCAGGTGTCGAACACCAGGGTCACTGCCGCATCGGTCCGGCGGTCCGATTACCGGATCCTGCGGGACTTCCGGGCGTTCGAAATCGTCAATGCGATGCGTTTGCCGCTCACGCTGGATGGCTTCAGGGCCCTCGCGATCTTCGGATCGATAGCCTTGGTCCTGCTCGGAACAATGGTGTTCGCGTCCACGATGTCTGTTCTCCGCGACGGTCCGCTCCGCCATGACACGGCCGCTGTGCTCAATTGGGGATTCCTGGCGATCCTCTACTCCGCTGTCGCGACAGTGCTCACCGAGGTAGTTTCAAGCAGACGGCTGGCAGTCTCCGGCACTCCGCACTTGGAGCTCTTCCGGGCGATGGAACTTCCCCTCCCGCAGGTTGTCGTGAGATATGGTCTGGTTCCGGCACTCCGCCGTACAGGCATCCTTTGGTATTCGGCCGCGGTATTCCTCGTGGTCTTCTTCGAGGAATCGTCGAGCTACCTCAGCGTCGTGGCGGCATCGGTCTCCGTCCTCACTCTCGCCTCCAGTGCGTGCGCCTATTGTGTTCTCCATTTCGCTTCAACACCTGCACAACGGATGGGCCTCCGTTGGTTGTACTGCCTCCTGGCTCTCATCCTCGGATTGTTGCTCGGGGCTGCCACCGGCTTTCTCCTGCCTCAGCTCTCCCGGATCGACAACCTCGCCGGGGACCCCTCGCGCTTCCTTCCGGCGTTGTGCTTGCTAGCGGCCGTCACGTGCGGGATATTGATCCTCCTGAGCATCCGCGCGTGGCGCAGCCTCAGCTACCGCAAGATTTCCCTCGCCACCGAACGCGGCGGCAGTCAACGAGCGGTGACAAACTTCGGGCTTTTCGTTGTTACCGATCTGTTGAGCAGTAAACAGGGCTCGGTGATCACCACCATCGTCCTCGCCTGGATCGCCGTCGTTGGCGTCCTCTTGGGAGCCAGGGGCATCCTCCCCCTGCACTCGGCTCTCGGCATAGGGGAACTGCACAAATCCTTGGTTGGTATTGCCGTGCTCCTGAGCTTGGGTGTCACGGAACCGATGCTCTATCGGATCGGGCCCACAGCGAAGCTTTACCACTACCGCTTTGCGTGGGAGAACGGCGTCTCCGCCACTGCGATCATTGTCCGGCTCGTCGGGATCTACGTTATGGCGGGGGCGGCCATCGCTGGGCTTGTTTTCTTGGCGGCACTTCTCGCCTTGGACATTCCGGCTCTCGGTGCTGTACTCGCGGGCATGATCGTCGCAGCGTCCGGAGTCGTCGCGGAATCGCTCTCCCGTCCACCAACCACCACTGACGGCACCAAATCCAATGACGTGATGGACGGCCTCTTCACGCTCCTCCTGATTTCGCCTTGCTCGCTCGTCCTTGTTGTCAGCCCTGAGTTCAGCACCCTGCTGTTGTTGGGCTATTCCATTCTTCTGATCCTGGGAGCCGCCTTATGCCTGCACCAACGTCTTTCGAGGCTTCGCTCGAAATTGATTCTGTAACCGCCGGCTACCGGCAAGGCTCACCCGTCCTGGACGGACTCAGTCTTAGCATGAACGAGCCGGGGCTCTACCGGGTGGCCGGCAGCAATGGCAGCGGGAAATCGACGCTCCTGGAGCTCATCAGCGGATTCCTCGAACCGTGGGCCGGAAGCGTTCGTCTTTGCGGCATCGACGCCGGCTCTCCCGACGCGCGCCACGTGCGGAGCGTCTGCCGTACGACGCCGGCGCTCTACCCCTCCATGACCGTTCACGACCATCTGGCTCTTGCGGCCCGCAGCCGTCAGGTCGGCCCGGAGGCCGGGCTCGCCCGACTGGCCAGATACGGATTGGAGGACTGGGTGGAGCAGCCCGTCTCCATGCTGTCGACGGGCAATATCCGCAAGCTCTGGCTGCTCATGTGCACTGTCGCCGATACCCCTGTGGTCGCCATCGATGAACCTTTCAACGGTATGGACGTTCGAGGCATCGAGGCGCTGATCGACGAGCTCGGCGAGTGGGCACAGCACAAAGTAGTGGTCCTTATCTCCCACACCGTTCCGGAGCAATTAGCCGTTAGGCATTCCTTCGTCTTCAAGGAGGAAAGTGGAACGTGATAGATCGAAGCCCACACGCTGCTCACTCGGAAAGCCGCTTCTCGCGGAACGGAGACGAATCCCGGACAAGGTCAAAGAGGGCGGTGCGGGAGGGGCTTCCTGTCTTGCGCAGCGCGTTGGAGATGTGGCTTTCCACGGTCCTGATACTGATTCCCAGATGCTCGGCGATCTCGGGGTTCGAGCGATGACCGGCGAGGGCCGCTATCTCGATTTCCCGGACCGTCAGGGGCGAGTAGCTTCCGGAGCTAAACGCGACGGGTTCATCCTCCGACGGAAATCGTGTCGCGAACATCGAGTACGCCCGGTCCATCGCTGCCGCGCCGATCGTATCGTCCACGAATGCATACCGCTTGAAAGCACCGCGGAGCAGCATCCGTACCTGGTAGAAATCGACGTCGGGCTCGTAATGCTCGAGCAGCACGCCTAGCATCTGGTGGTCGTCCCCCACCACCGCCGTGGCAATTGCCAAAAGCTGATCATGCGAAATGGAGGGATACTCCTTCAAGGTCTGCCGAAGGAGTTCGAGAACCTTCCGGCCCGGGAGAAGGCACGTGAAGAAAAGCGCGGAATAGGTCGCCTCGAGGACATAGCCGCGTTCGAGCTGCCGTTGAATGAGTTTCGCGGCCTTGCCGTCGAATACAGCAGGGATGAGGGGACGCGCGGCGACGAGTTCGTACACTCCTCTCGCGGTTCCGGGGAGTGGGCCGATGTCTTCAGCTTCGCGCCTCGCCTGGGTGGCAAGGGTCGACGCAGGCAAGATCGCGGACGTCGCCGTCCTTAGCCCTGCGAGCCTAAGCATGGCATCGTGGAGGGAAGCCACCAGGAAGCCTGGCCGCCCCATGGCAAAGACACTGCCCATGAGGTACTCGGCATCGTCGAAATAGCCGCGGTAGATCAGGGCTTGGGCAGCCACATACGTGTTGGAAACCATCCCGAATTGGTCCAGGTTGCGGCGGGCTTCTGCGCGCTGGTCAAGCGCAAAGACAATTGACTCCTCGATCCGTCCCGAGCTGAACAAAGCCATTCCACGGATGAACGGTTCGATTCCCGGGATGCCTCTTAAGCCGCCTGAGGTGTCGATGGCTCTGAGCGCGGCGGAAGGGTTGAATCGGTAGAGTTCCAGGATGCCTCGGATGCTGGATATGACGCCGCTTTCAGGGTGACGATCGTGCAGCCGAGCGAAGGTTTCGTCGAGATTCTCCGGCATTCGGTCGTAGGACGCCACGAGGAAAAGCTCCGCCGCTTCGGCTTCAGCGGACCATTTGGGACGTTCCTCCCCGAAGCTCCTGAGGGCGCCGGCTGCAGAATCCAGTCCTTTGCCTTTATGGATCGCCCAAAGCGCTTTGGTAAATGCCAGGAACAGGAGATCGCACGATTCTCCCTCCGAGGTCAACGTCTGCGCGATCACGCGCTCAATTCTCGATGCGTCAATGGGCGAACCCCAGTAGACGCTCAGGAGTGCGACCGCATTCGATACCGATCTGTCGGCATCCCACAGCTCGTAGCGCTGGCGCTCCAGGACGGAGATTTGCTCATGAAAATGTCGCGCCGCGGCGGCATCGTCGGAGCTCCGTTCAAGGCGCAGCGCGGCCAGGACCCTCATCAACGAATCCGCTGAGTTGAGGTCAATGCGGGGTTCCTGCGGCAAACCACTGAGGGCTCGTGTTATTCGACTCTTCAGGACCCGCCTGCTCGTGAACACCCTTTGACCGCGGAAATAGTCGGCGAGGACCGGCGGGGTGATCGAAGCGCAGACAGTGTTGTGGAGATCTTCCGTGACGGAAATGAGGCCGCGCTGTTCGAGCCTGTCGAGAACGTCGGAATGTACTACCTGTTGCAGTACATCGAGGGGCGTCGTCCCGGCGATGGCCATGGCATGAAGGCCAGTGAGTTCGTCGGGTTCAAGTCCTTCGAGGAGAGATTCCACCGTGCCATGGAGGTGCTCGTTCCACAGGGTGTCGCCTGTCATGTGCCATTGACGATGTCGAAGGACAATCAAGCCACTGAGGGAAGCAGTTTCCGCGATGCGAACCACAAGCCGGGGGTTCCCCGCCGATTTCGTCAGGATCCGCGCAGTGGTGTCGGCGTCCGCAGGAGCTCCCAGGATCTCGGTGAGCAGCTCGTTCACCTGCTCGTAGCGAAGCGGACTCAGGTGAACCCTGGCTTCCGGGCCGGGGCTGAGCACCGCAGGCTGTGCCATCGAGTAGATGGAAGACTCGCTCATGGTGACGATCATGGGCCGTTTCGTCCGGCGCCGGACGGCGTCCAGAACCGCTACAGTCTCCGTGTCGACGAACTCGAGGTCATCGACTACAAGCACGCGCTCCCCTGGCCTCGAGAGTCGGCTTGCCAGGGTGTCAGCCACACCTAGAACTCCCAATTGTCCTATTCGAATATCCAGGCTCAGGCTATGTATTCCACCAAATGGAATTCCGCGATGTGAGCGGAGTCCCGAAATGGAGTAAACCGTTGCTCCAGTGTTTTCCAGATCGGCGATAGCCTTTTGCGCGACACTCGTCCGGCCGCTGCCAGGCGCACCGACAATTCGAACCATCATTCCGCGAGCAACGTAGTCCAGCGTTCGCCGAACTTCCTGATCGAACACTCGCGATCCAACTTTCTCTGACGCGCTGATCCAGCACTCTCCGGGCCCTAGGTGGTGCGAGGTCCAGACGATTCAACTGTCTCCTGCCCAAAGCCGGGCGTTGGCAGGCGGACTCCCAAAAACTCCCACGGAATCCCCCCGGGTGCGCTGACGAACCTCGTTCCAAGGGAAACCGTAGAGTCCGAAACCGCCATCTAAGTGTGGTTTTGGCGAAACTCAGTGTGCGAAGGCGGGCGTCTCCGTGTGCCGACGTGGGGTTTTGTTCCGCGTCTCCGTGTGCGCCGGCGAAATCTCAGTGTTCCCCCGGCGTCCAAAGAGGCGAGGTTTGGCAGTGGTTTCTCCATGGCTCTCCTGGTGGTGGTCTCTTGCTTTCGACGCTACGGGGGTTTCGTGGCCGCCTCTAGATCGAACCTCGCATATGTGGATATTTATTCGAATCTTCTTTTTTACGATCGAACATACTTTCTATCAGGAGCGCGACGCTGCGCCTTTGAGGGGCCCGTCAAGAGGCCTTCTCATCTATGTGGACAACTTCTTCTTTTCTCGCATTTCAGATGCTAGGATCTGCTGACATTCGCATCGAAAACTGAATCATTGGGGGCAATAAATGAATACTCGCGCGCCTAAAAACAACGGGGAATTGAAGCACGCGCCGCACGACTTCTTGAAATCTCGCAAAGCCGGCTTCAAGGTCTTTGCCATCGTCACATCAACAGCCGCTGCGCTCTCCCTTGCCGCGTGCGGCGGAGCTAGCCCAACACTCTCGCATGCTGGCGCCACGCAATCAGCGTCAGCATCCGCCTCGGCGACGCCCACTCCCACTCCCACACCGACACCTACCGCGCCGAAATCCGTGTCCTGCGTGACGGAGAACGCAACGGAGAGCTACTCGCCGAAGGAATACGTCTGCACAAAATCCGACGCCGGCACTCTAGTTTGGATGGAACGCTCAGAGTCCAAGAGAGTGACGGATGCACGTGCGGCAGCAGCCGCAGCGGCGGCGAAGGCGGCGGCAGACAAGGCCGCAGCTGACAAAGCGGCTGCCGACAAAGCTGCGGCAGACAAGGCGGCAGCCGACGCGGCTGCGGCGCAAGCGGCGGCGCAGGCGAAGGCGGAGGCCGATGCTGCCGCAGTGAAGGCACAACAAGACCAAGCCCAAGCTAGGCAGGTACAGCCGGTGGCGCCGTCGTCCGTCTACTACGCGAACTGCACGGCCGCCCGGGCCGCCGGCGCTGCACCGATCTATCGGGGCCAGCCAGGTTACCGGCCCGCGCTCGACAGGGATGGCGACGGCATAGCCTGCGAATAGGGTGGGCCCACCGCTGCACTGTTTGCGCTTGGCAGTGGATTTGGCGTCGGGCTCCTCAAAGAGTCGAGCGACACGGAAAATCCCTGGCGACACCCGTATTCCGGTGTCGCCAGGGATTTAGCGCATCCCCGGGTAAGTTGCGCATCGCAAGGTCGCCACTCAGCCCGAATAGGCATAAAAAAGCAGGGCCGGTCAATGACCGGCCCTGCTTTTTGAAATCCGAAGCTTAGAGAGCCTGGATGTTTACTGCCTGGGGACCCTTGGGGCCCTGCTCGACATCGAAGGAAACCTTCTGGTTCTCTTCGAGGGAGCGGTAGCCGCCCGAGTTAATTGCGGAGTAGTGAGCGAAAACGTCCTGGCTGCCATCTTCCGGGGAGATGAAGCCGAAGCCCTTTTCGGAGTTGAACCACTTGACGATACCTGTAGCCATTTTTTCAGTTTCCTTACTGAAGGTGGAGGTTGTCCCGACTGTCGGGCCTCCGGTGTGGGGTGTTCTCCACCGTTACTTCAGAAGGTCGCGGTTGATGAACCGCGGGAACTGCCTGAACTACCAAATGCCAAACACAACAACAGCTACAAGCATACAGGGCTTTGGGCGGATGGCTACTATTTGTCAAAAACCTTCATCTGCCGCGCGCCGCGAACTGGCGGCTACACACGGGCCGACCCCAATAATGTCCGGGACCTCGCTTAGCCTAGAGTCACGGGATGCAGCCGCTGAAGTGCTCCCTGGCATGAACGCGGCCGGCACGGCTGAACCTGAGGATCATATGGATTACTACGCAATAAACTCACTGCGTGAAAACCATGCAGGATGGGCCTTGCTTCGCGCCCAGAACGCTCCGCTGGCAGTGCACTTCTTCATGGCCGCGTTTACCGGTCCCAACCAGCGGAACATCGGCCGGCAGCAACTCGTCGACATTCTGGAGGATGTGCTGTTCGGCGTCCGCGAGTCTTTCGGTGAAGGCAAATTTCCCCGTCCGGCGTCGGAATACCTCGACGATTGGGCCGATCCTGAGAGGGCATGGCTGCGGAAGTACTACGTGCCTGGGGAGGACGAACCCCACTACGATCTCACCGCAGCCGCGGAAGACGTGGTGCGGTGGGTCGAGAACCTGCGCGGGAGGGAGTTCGTGGCCACCCAGTCCCGCCTCACCAGCATTTTCGCCGTACTCAAGACGCTCGTTCAGCAATCCGAGACAGACCCGGAAGTGCGCTTAGCCGAGCTCCAGCGCCAGCGCGACGGGATCGACGCCGAAATGCAGCGCCTCCGCGAGGGCAACATCAAGGTCATGAGCGCTCCGGAAGCGTTGGACCACTTCCAACAGTTGACCACTTTGGCCAAAGACTTGCTCTCCGACTTCCGTGAAGTCGAACAGAACTTCCGGCGGCTGGACCGCCAGGTGCGCGAGCAGATCGCCACGTGGGATGGCAGTCAAGGCGAACTCCTTGACTCCATTTTTGCCAACCAACAGGACATTGGCAGCTCCCTGCAGGGGCGCACGTTCCAGGGGTTCTGGGACTACCTGATGTCGCCACAACTCCGGACGGAGCTGCGGGACCTTCTGCAGCGCGCGACGCAGATCGAGGCGCTGTCCCGCATGGACAACCTCCATGCCGTAGC
Organism: Arthrobacter sp. 2RAF6; assembly: GCF_052115205.1. NCBI lineage: Bacteria > Bacillati > Actinomycetota > Actinomycetes > Micrococcales > Micrococcaceae > Arthrobacter > Arthrobacter sp. 2RAF6. Next base: position 256,316 of record NZ_JBFRGF010000004.1, read on the forward strand.
CAATCTCCACCAGGACTGGTTGCCCGCCGTCGAGCAAACACAGGCCACTGTCCGCCAACTGTCCCAGCAAATGCGCAGGCTCTTGGATGACAAGGTCTTCCTGGAGAACAAGCGGATCATGCAATTGATCCGAAGCGTCGAGTCGACCGCCCTCGCCACCCGCGCCCAACCGCCGTCGGGCATTTTCATGGAGATCGACGCGCCGTCGGTGGATGTCGCGCTGCCGTTCGAGCGTCCCCTCTATGAGCCGGGCAGCAGAGTCCTGGTGATGGACGACGTCGTCACGGCCGACGACGCCGATGTTGACGCCGGCGCCCTGTTCAGCCAGTTCTATGTGGACAAAGAGCACCTCAAGGCCCACATCGATGCGGTCCTGGAGGACTCGGATCAGGCCACATTGGCTGACATCACCGCCGCCTATACCCTGTCGCAGGGCCTCGCCGAGCTGGTTGCCTATTACCAATTGGCTGCCGACTCGGAATGGGCGAACATCAACCCGGAGGCGACCCAGAAACTGTCCTGGTCCCTGCCGGACGGAAGCATCCGCGAAGCGACAATCGATCAGATCATCTTTGTGAGGCCTGCATGAACACCATCATGGAACCGGACACCCGCACTCCGGAGGAACTGCCCGGCGTCGTCACGAGGCTCTTCAAAGGCGTGGTCTATTCCGAAACCGACGAGAAGATCTGGCAGTCGCTTCTGGCCTTGGCCTCCCAGGTCCGCGACTATGTTGCGGTCCTCGGACTGGACCTGATCCTGGACGAATCCGAAGGGTACGCCTTCCTCAAATCGCGGGAAGACCCGGATGTCACGCTCCCCCGGCTTATCCCCCGACGCCAATTGACCTTCGATGTCAGCCTGCTCCTGGCCCTTCTGCGTGCCCGGATGCTCGAGTTCGACACGAACAGCAGCGAGACCCGCCTTATCATGACGGAGCAGGAAATTGCCGAGATGGTTTCGGTGTTCCTGCCCGAATCCAGCAATGAAGCCCGGATCCTGGACAAGCTGGGTGCCAACATCAAGAAGGTCGTAGAGCTCGGTTTCCTGCGGAAATTGCGCGGAGAGACCGGCACCTACGAGGTGGCCCGCATCCTCAAGGCGTATGTCGATGCCCAGTGGCTGGAAGAGTTCGATGCCCGGCTGGCGGACTACCGCCGCTCACTCACCGGGCAAAAGCCCGCAGCTCCAACGGAAACGGAAGACGCATGACCACCGAGCTGCAGGACGGCCTCTTCAGCTTGGACGAGCTCCCGGCGGGGCAAAAGGACGACGACGGCGCCCTCCCGGGCTTCCGGCTGCACCGCTTGGAGCTGCTCAACTGGGGAACATTCCACGGCGGGGTCCGCACGTTCCGTTTGGATGGTGCCAATAGCCTTCTGACCGGGGACATCGGTTCGGGGAAGTCCACCGTGGTTGATGCGATCACCACGCTCCTGCTCCCTGCCTATAGGATCGACTACAACAAAGCCGCGGGCGCCCAGAAACGCGAACGCACGCTCATGTCGTACGTTCGAGGCTTCCACAAGAGCACGCGCAGTACCGGCGGCGAGTACTCCAAACCCGTGGCACTCCGGGCGCCCGGAGCCCTGACGGTAGTCCTCGGCGTCTTCCATAACGCGATCCTAAATAAGTCAGTCACGCTGGCCATCACCCTCTGGACCATGCAAGAAGCAGGCCAGCCCAGCCGTTTCTACTCGCTGGCCGAAACTGAGCAGTCCATCGCGGAAGACTTCGCCAACTTCGGACAGGATCCGGCCAAGTTGAAAAAGAAGCTCCGCGCCGCGGGTGCGGCTGTCCATGACACCTTCGACCCCTACGCCGCGGCCTTCAAGCGTCATTTTGGCATCACCGGCAACCAGGCCATGGATCTGTTCCACCGCACGGTCTCCATGAAACAGGTGGAGAACATCACCCACTTCGTGCGGACCAACATGCTCGAGGACGATGACGTGAAGTCGCGCATCGACAACCTCATCCATCACTTCGACGACCTCAAGAAGGCCCACGAGGCCGTGTTGAAGGCGAAGGACCAGATCGGCTTGCTGAAACCAATCCGGGACGGTGCCGCAGTGCATGAGCAGCTGAGTGGCGAAGACGCCCTTGCCCGACAGCAGCGCGACCAGTTGCATCCGTGGTTCACGGATCAGCAGCTAACACTGAGCCTTGAACACCAGCGGGAGCTGGAAAACACCGGGGTCAAGCTACTGGAAGACAGCACCCAGCTCGCTGCGGACATTTCGCGGCTGCGTCATGAGCTTTCAGTGGTCCAGGAGGACATCCGCACCAATGGTGGAGGCCGGCTGGCCGCGATCGACGCCGACATCGCACGGCTGGAGGAAGAGTCCCGCTCCCAACGCAAGCGCTTCGAGCAATACTCCGCTGCCGCCGTCGAACTGGGTTTGAGGATGCCGGAAGACCGTGTGCTCTTCGACGCGAACCGGGCGCGTTTGGGCGAGGTGGAACAGGAGCTTGTTGCCGAGTCCAGTGCGCTGCAGGAACGCCGCACCGGATTGACTTTGGAGCGGTCCGAACTCAGCAGCCGCAAGGTAGACATCGACGCCGAACTGGCTAGCCTGCAGTCCCGCCAAACTCTGCTGCCGCTCGCCCAACTCGAGCTCCGCCGTCGTTTGTGTGAGGGAATCGGGGTCGCGGAAACCGCACTGCCATATGCCGGCGAACTGCTGCGGGTGCGCGACGGCGAGTCGGAATGGGAGGGCGCGGCGGAAAGAACATTGCGTGGTTTCGCTTTGTCCCTACTGGTCTCCGCAGAGCACTACCCGGCGGTCAGCAGTTGGGTGGATTCCAATAACCTCCGGGCCAGGTTGGTCTACCTGAAGGTCGGGGATTCGAACCCGGCGCGGCCTCCCGCAGCAGGGACACTGGCGGCGAAAATCACGATCAAGCAAGGCACTCTCTTCCGCACTTTCCTTCTGGACGAACTCAGCACCCGGTTCGACTATGTCTGCTGCGAGACCATGGAGGACTTCCGCCGCTACCCCAAATCCCTGACGGTCAACGGCCAGCTCAAGGGCGGCCGGGGCAGGCATGAGAAGGACGATCGCCGGGATCTCGCGGACCGGCGCAATTACGTCCTGGGCTGGGACAACCACGACAAAATCACCCGTTTCCTCGCCGAGCGGGACGAGATCGTGGGCAAGGTGAGCGTGGTCGAAACCCAGCTGGGCAAAGTGGACGTGTCCCTCGGCTCTCTCGGGCTCCGGAACCAGCAGCTCGGAACGATCCGTTCTGTGGCCGATTTCGCCGAGATCGGCTGGCAACTGACCGCGCGACGGGTCGAGGATCTCAAGGCGGAAAGGAACGAACTCCGGTCGGCCAGCAGCGTGCTTCAGCAGCTGACGGCCAAAGAAAACGAGGTGAGCGGGAAGCTCGGACGCTTCGAGGAGAAGTCGAACAAGATCCAACAGCGACTCGGCGCCAACGAGAAGGATGCCAAAGATATCGCTGCAGCGATCGAGGAATGCCGCTTTGCGCTGCTGGAGCATCCGTTGACCGACGACGACGGCGTGCTGGCCGCCGTCACGCGGCTCGCCGCCGAGGTGCTCGGCGAGAAAACACTCACGTACAAAAACACAGGCACCGCCGAGAGCACCGTCCGCTCCGGGCTGACCGCATCGATCGATGCACTCACGAAACGCATCGCCACGGCGGCAGCATCCACCGTTCGCTTGATGACGGAGTTCCGCGGCAAGTACCCCAACGAAACCACCGACATCGACGCTTCGCTGGAAGCAGCCCAAGAGTTCAGCCGTCTGCTTGAGCAGCTGGAGAAGGACGATCTGCCGCGTTTCGAGGCGCGATTCAAGGAGTCACTGACCCAGAACACCATCCACGAGGTGGTGGCATTCAACGCCTTCCTGGACAGCCGGCGCCAGGACATCGTGAATCGGATCGGTGAAATCAATGTGTCCTTGGCGGGGATCGAATACAACCCGGGCAGGCATATCCAGTTGGAGCACCAGGGCTCAACCGACTTGGACGTGCGCCAGTTCGGGATCGACCTGCGGGCTTGCTCGGAGGGGACCATCGGCGACGAAGACCAGTACTCGGAGCAGAAGTACCTGCAGGTGGAGAGGCTGATCGAACGCTTCCGCGGACGGGAGGGCTACACGGCTCTCGACGAGCGTTGGACAGCCAAAGTAACGGACGTTCGGAACTGGTTCACTTTTTCAGCCTCGGAAAAGTGGACCGAGACCGGTGAAGAATTCGAGCATTTCACCGACTCAGGCGGAAAGTCAGGCGGCCAGAAGGAAAAACTGGCGTACACAATCCTCGCGGCGGCGTTGGCTTTCCAGTTCGGGCTGGCATCCGGAAAAGGCGTGGGGAAGGGTGCGGCGAAGGGACGCAGCTTCCGCTTTGTGGTGATTGACGAGGCGTTTGGCCGTGGCTCGGACGAGTCCGCGCGGTACGGCCTGGAACTCTTCCAGCGCATGAAACTGCAGCTGTTGATCGTTACGCCGCTGCAGAAGATCCACGTGATCGAGCCTTTTGTAGCACATGTGGGCTTCGTAGCGAACACCAACGGCAACGACTCCCAGCTCCGCAACATGACGATCAAGGAATACCGCGAGGAACGGGATCGCCGTGCCGGCTAAAAACACCGGCGCATCTAAATCCGCGGGGGCACCCCGAAACTGGACCACGCTGGCTGGGCTGCGTTCCCTCTCCGCTGCCGCGTGGGAGCGTGGGCAACTGCTGCGCGAGGCGCTGGAACCAACGGAAGCGTACCCCCGCCGTCGCGCGCTGAAGCGGCCCTCGGCCGCCGAGCTGCGCGACGATTATGCGGCCGCGCGGGAGTGGGCAACTGAGTTGTTCGCCTCGGTGGGGGCCTACACTGTGGAAACGGTCGACGTCGGGCGCACCACGATCGGTTCCAACCAACTCCCCGCCGTGGCAGTGTTCGCGAGGGTGGAAGACGAGGTTGCCTTCGTGGGCAAGACCCGGGAGCTGGGGCGGTTCCGTTCGCTGGCTGAGGGGCTCACCCGGCTGGATCCGGCACTAAGTGCCTGGGCAATGAAACGCCCGCTTCAACTGTTGTCTCTGGGCGATGCGGCCCTGACTGCTGCCCGGGTGGCGCTGTGGCTGAGGGTGAATCCCGGGCCGGGGATCTATCTAAGGCAATTGAGCCTCCCCGGAGTCCACACGAAGTTCATCGAGACTCATCGGCGGATCATTGATGAAATGCTGGCCGTCCTGCAGAACCGGCCGCCGGAGGATGATCTGCCAGGTCAAGATTCTGCTTTGGACAAGGAAGAATCCGTGCTGGAGAGTCCGATAGCGCGCACGCCGGCAGCCCGTTTCGCCGGACGTCATGGCTTCCTGCATCCACCTGAGCTCGTCCGTTTCCGAGTGCTGGACCCCGCGATCCCGCTGTTGGGTGATGCCCGCGATGTCATGGTCACCGCAGAAGCATTCAGCACCCTCCGCCTTCCCATTACATCCGTGCTCGTCACCGAGAACCTGGTGAACTTCCTAGCCCTCCCACATCGGCCACGGTCCTTGGCGTTGTTTGGCGCCGGATATGGCTTTTCAGCGCTGAGGGACGCCGAGTGGCTACGGGACTGTGAGGTCTTTTACTGGGGCGACCTGGACACGCACGGCTTCCGGATCCTGGATCAGCTCCGCTCTGTTCACCCACACGTGTCCAGCGTTCTCATGGATGAGGCGACGCTGCTCGCCCATCGGGAGGCGTGGAGTGTGGAAGTGTCACCGTCACGGGCCCAATTGACGAGGCTCACTGCAGAGGAAGCGGAGGTCTACGAGTCGCTGGGAAACAACCGCTACGGAAACGGCGTGCGCCTGGAACAGGAGCTGATCCGTTGGGACTGGGCGCTGGAACGAATTGCTGCGGGTCCGGTCTAAACCGAAACCAAACCTCAGAGGCCGGACGATGCTACGATTGCTACGGAGGCAAATGATGACCACCATCCCGCACCGCGAGCTCCGGAACAATAGCAGCAAGATTCTGGAGCGCGTCAAAAACGGCGAAATAATCGACGTGACCAACAATGGGGAAATTGCGGCCACGCTCATTCCGCCTTCCGCCTCGCCGTTCGAACGGCTGCTGCGATCAGGCGGCGTCCGCCCTGCCGCTGGGAGTCCCGTGGATTTCAGGCTTGTGCCCCGCATCAAGAGTGAGATGCGCACCTCGGACATGCTGGCAGATCTGCGTGGCGATCGGTGATCACTTATCTGGACACCTCGGCGATCCTCAAGCTTCTGGTCGACGAACCGGAATCTGTTGCCCTCGCTGAGTATCTTTCGACTGCGGCCGCAGGCGGAAACCGCCTCGTCGCGTCGATGCTGCTCTACACCGAACTTCATTGCGCGGCGCGGCGGCGGGGACTGGGCGCAGAGCCAGTCAACACTGTCCTGAGCGGTATCAATCTGGTGGACGTCGCCCGTTCCGATCTGATGTATGCCGCCGCGCTTCCCGGCCGACTGCGGAGTGCGGATGCGATCCATCTGGCAACTGCTATCAGGCTTCAAACTGATTTGCTGGTGGCTTACGACGGCGAACTTCTCGCCACTGCTGTTGACGCCGGCGTCAGTGTCGTCTCGCCCGGAAGATCGCCCCTCATCCCCCTCCCTTGACGCCCCAACCGGCGTAGAGTTCCGCCATGGAGCCGATTCGGGTCGTCCTTCTTCCGGGGAGCGTGCTTCCTGCCCAACCCGCCTACGGTGCGCTGATCGAAGCTCTGGGTCCCGACGTCGACGCCGTGGCGAAGGACCTGGAACTGTACAACGGCGATGAGCCGCCGCCCGGCTGGAGCTTGGACACCGAGATCGAGGGTGTCCTCCGCGAGGCCGACGCCCGCGGCTGGGAGACGTTCCACTTACTAGGTTATTCGGGAGGCGGAGCCGCCTCTTTGGCGTTCACCGCCAAGCATCCCCGGCGACTGCTCAGTCTCACGCTCCTGGAGCCCGCCTGGGCCGGCAGTTGGGACTGGAGTCCGGTGCACGCCCAACTCTGGAAGGAATATGAAGCGCTGGAAACCCTGCCGCCTGATCAGTTCATGGCCGCGTTCATGAGGCTGGGAGTGAAGCCCGACGTCGTCCTTCCGCCACCGCCCGAAGGTGGACCGCCGCCGTGGATGGCCAAGCGGCCGGCGGGGATCAGGGCGTTTCTCCGGGACTTCAAGATTTACGATCTGGATAGGGCGCGACTTGCTGCGTTCGATCGGCCGGTGTTCTTCGTACTCGGTGGCCTGAGCAACCCGGACGACTACGGCGAGGTTGCCGAGCGGCTGTCCACGGTATTCCCGGACTTCCGCCTCGAAGTGTTCCCGGATCGCCACCACTTCGATCCCCCGCACCGTATCGAACCCGAGCGGCTTGGAGCGTTGCTGCGGGAGCATTGGGAGCGTGCGGCGGTGCCATCGGCGCAGCGGCAGCCCTAGCCAGTGCTGATCACGTTCATCCAGGTCGGCTACGAAGATTCAGGGAGAAGATGTAGGTCGGCGAAGCCAGCTCGGATGACATCTTTGAGGTCTTCGCGTTCGTCTACCGGGAGAAAGGCCGCCGTTGCGGCGTTGATCTGGAAAGCTTTGATGTCTTCGAGTCCGTAGTTGAATGCGCTGGCAAGGAGCGACAGTTCCTTGGTGAGTGTGGTGTTGCTCATGAGTCGGTTGTCGGTGTTAACAGTGACGCGGAAGCCGAGGCGGTAGAGCAAGTCGAAGGGATGATCCGTTAGCCGGGTGCCCCATAGCGCGATCGCACCGGTCTGGACGTTCGACGATGGGCTCATTTCGAGCGCAATTTCGCGGTCCCTCACCCACTGGGCGAGGTCCCCGAGGGCAAAAGCTGTTCCGGCATGTTTCGGTTGGGGGGTTATGTCTTCAGCCAGCCGGACGCCGTGGCCCAAGCGCAAGGCCCTGCCATCGAGTAGCGCGGAGCGAATGCTTTCCAGTCCGGCGCCTTCTCCTGCGTGTATCGTAACGGGCAGGAGGCCTGCGGCAAGGTGGTTGAATGCCTCGGCGTGTCTGGAGGCGGGGAATCCGGCTTCGGCGCCGGCGATGTCGAATCCGACGACGCCGTGGTTCTTGTGTCGTATTGCAAGCTTGGCAATCTCTTGGGACCTGGAATCGTGACGCATAGCGGCGATGAGTTGGCCTATTCTAAGCCGCCTTCCGGTGGCTTCGACGTCGGCTGTTCCGGCCTGAATCCCTTCCTGGACGGCGTCGACGGCTTGGTCGAGAGAAAGTCCGCGTCGTTGGTGGTTTTCGGGCGCCCATCGGATTTCGCCGTAGATCACGCCGTCCGCAGCAAGGTCCTGGACGAATTCCCGGGCAACGCGAACGAGGCTGTCTCGGGTTTGTGTGACGGCTCCGGTGATGTGGAACGGCTTGAGGTAGGCGGAAAGGGAGCCCGAGTCTGACTGGTCGGCAATCCATGCGCCCAGCTTCGCTCCGTCCTTAAAAGGCAGTGAGAGGTTTGCCTCCTCGGCGAGTTCGATGATGGTTTCCGGTCGCAGTCCGCCGTCGAGGTGGTCATGGAGTGACACCTTCGGCAGGAACTTGAGAGTCTTCTCTGTGGGAGCAAGCCGTGATGTGACCGGGGGATATTCCATACGTTCTGGCGCTCCTGGTAGTTCTGTTTTCACCGACAAATGGCTGCACCCGAGGTCCAAGGCCAGTGCGGCACGTGGCTCAGGCTTTGGATGACTTGCGGACGATCAGTTCGAAGTCGAAGATTTCGTTCACGATTGGATCGTCGGTAGTTCTGTCCACCAAAAGCTCGACTGCCCTCCGGGCGATGGCTTGAGTGGGCTGGCGGATGGATGACAGAGGGGGCACGGAATAGGCCGACGCCTCGGTGCCGTCGACGCTGACCACCGCGATTTCGCCCGGGACGCCAAGTCCGAGGGAATAGGCGGCGAAGAGCACCCCGTGGGCCTGTTCGTCGGTGGTGGCGTAAATGGCGCGTGGGGCATCCGAGGAGCGAAGCCACTCGGCGGTCACTTCGGAGGCTCCTGCCCTGGAAATGGCGGAAGTCCGTTCCGTCACACGAACCGCCGTTCCGGAAACTGCGCGGGCGAATCCTGCGGCATGTTGCCTGGTTCCCACGGAGTCGACCGGCCCGTTGAGCAGGCCAATACTGTCGTAGCCCTGCTCAAGCAGATGGCATGTCGCCACATAGGCGGCCTCCTCGTAATCGATGGTCAACGATGACGCTCGCTGCTCTTCGGAGAGCGGGTGGAGGGCGACGACCGGCAATCGGGCCGCATGGGCGGGCTTGAGGTCGGGTTCGTCCAGAAGGGAGATGAGGATCAGGGAGTCAATCTGGCGTTCGATGAATGTTTCGATGAGGCGGTGCTCCTGGCCCTCATCTGTCGCGGAGTCACCAATCAAAAGCAAATGGTCCCTGCCGGCTGCGGCGACCTCTACCGCGCGGGCAAGTTCCGCGAAGAACGGGTTGGCAATGTCCGGAACAATCAGCCCTATCGATCTGGTTTTGCCCGCGCTCAACGCCCGCGCCAGTGCGTTGGGTTTGTAGTCGAGCTCTCGCGCAGCCCGCAAAACCCGTTCCCGTGCATCGGCCGACACGGCCCTGGGACCGTTATTGAATACGTAGCTGACGACCGCGTTGGACGTTCCGGCCAGTTTTGCAACGTCTCGGGCTGTTGGCATGGGCGTCTCCTCTACTAGACATCAGACTCTAACCGCATAGATGCTTTGATCATACCGGCCGTATCCCACAAAGCGGATCACAAAAAAGCCTTGTCAACCCATTCGGTTGCGAGTAGTCTAACCGGTTAGATGCTTCGTGGCATCGCCTCCTCACATCAGAAAGGCTTCCTGTGAAGCGCAAACTTCTCGCGGCGACGTCGCTGCTTGCGGCCGGAACTCTTTTCCTTGCGGGCTGTTCGACGGGCCCCGCGAATTCCGCGGCCGCGATCGGCGGCGAAGGCTCCGGAACCGGGACCGTCAACCTGCTTGGTCCCGAAGATCCCGCGACCTTCGCCCCCGTTATCGCGGCATTCAAGGCAAAGAACCCGGACATTACCGTCAAGTACTCCCAAGTTCCCTTTGACCAGCTCAACCCCACGCTGCAGCAACGCCTCGGCGCTAAAGACGACACGATCGACGTTTACACCGTGGACCAGCCGCGTTTGTCGCAGCTCGCCGCCCAGGGTTACCTCGAAGACCTCAGCAGCCTGAAAGGCCAGACCAAAGCCGCCGTCCCTGACGCGCAATACAGTGTGAACCTGTACCAGGACAAGCTGTGGGCCTTGCCCGTGTGGAATTCAACGCAGATGCTGTTCTACAACAAGAAGGCCCTCGACGCGGCCGGGGTCAAGTACCCCTCCATTGACCCGGCACAGCGCATGACCTGGGAGCAGATCGTCAAGGACGGCAAAGCCGCGCAGGCCGCGGGAACCCAGTACGGGCTCCTGCTTGAACAGGTCGAGTCTTACTACCAGTTGCAGCCGCTGGCCGAATCCCTCGGTGGGGGCTCAGGCATCAGCGGCGACAAGATGCTCACGACCGACATCACGAACCCGGGCTGGGAGAAGGCCATGCAGTGGTACTCGGACACGTTCTCCTCAGGACTCTCCCCTCGCGGCGTTGGCGGATTCCAGACCAGCCCTGTCTTCACTTCGGGTAAGGTGGCCTATTTCGTCGGAGGTCCCTGGGACATCGGCAACTTCGCCAAGTCCAACATTGACTGGGGTGTAGCCCCGATGCCGTACTTCGCCGGCGGAAGCCAAGTCACCCCCACTGGTTCCTGGTCCTGGGGCATCAACCCTGCGTCGAAAAACAAGGCAGCGGCCAAGAAGTTCCTCGAGTTCGCTTCCCTTGACCCGGCCGGTAACCTCTCCACCACTGACGCGACCACCATCATCCCGTCAAGCACGGCTGCAACGGCCCAGTACCTCCCCAAGCTTGAGGCTCTCGGTGGAGACAAAACCAAGGGACTGGCCAGCCTGATCGCCCACGAGAATACCGTGACGGCAAAACCCCGCCCGGTGAGCGTTGGCTACATCCAGTTCGAAGAACTCATGGGCAAGGCCTTCGCGGACATCCGCAACGGATCCCCCGTGAGTGACCGGCTCAAGCAGGCCGCTCAACAGATCACTGATGCTTGGAAGCAGCTGTAGCAATGTCCTCTTCACAAACAACTACTCATCGACCTGCAATGGACGGGCGGCCCGCGTCAGCGCGGCGGCCCGCCCGCCGCAGGCGGCCGGCACCTCTGGCGGCCGTGGCAATTGCCTTCCTGGCACCGGCATTGATCAGCCTCATCGTGTTGCGGATCGCACCAGCTGCCGTCGCCTTGTGGGAGAGCCTCTTCCGGGCAAGCTTCCTCAAGGGCGGTACGGTTTTCGTCGGCGTTGAAAATTATGCTGATCTCTTCGGCAACACGGACTTCAACAACGCCCTGATCGTCACGCTCGTCTTCTCTCTCATTGTCAATCCGCTCCAGATCGGTTCCTCCTTCCTCCTCGCGGTGCTCTATACCAGGAAGGCCGCGGGCGCGAAGATCTGGCGTTCCCTTGTGGTCTTGCCGATCGCCGTGCCTCCCGCGGTCTCGGCAGTCGTGTGGAGTGTCATCTACCGGCCCGACGGATTGGGCAACTCGTTCCTCACCCTCCTGGGCCTGCCCGCCCAGCCGTTCCTGACCTCGCCCCAGCAATCACTGGCCTCCATCATGGTGCTGCTGAGCTGGATCGGCGTCGGCTACTGGATGCTCTTCCTAATCGCCGGCATCAACGACGTCCCGACCGAGCTCTACGAGGCCGCTTCCATCGACGGCGCCTCGGCGTGGCGCAAGCTGTGGTCAGTGACCCTGCCCCTGGTCCGCCGCCCGCTCGCCTTCGTCCTTGTCGCCGACACCGTCTCCAACTTCCTGATCTTTGCCCCCGTCCAGATCCTCACCAAAGGCGGACCGTCAGGATCCAGCAACCTGCTCATGTACGACATTTACACCCGGGCCTACACGCTCGGGGACCTCAGCAAAGCCCAAGCAGAAGTGATTGTTCTCGTGCTCCTCACACTCGTCATCGTCGCCGTGCAGTTCCGGCTACTCCGCAGCTCTGATGCCGCATGAGTGCCGCAACAGCCCCCGCCGGTACTTCCAGACAGCGCCGGCTCGCCTACCTCGGATTGAGCGTCTTGGGAGCATGCATCGGCATCCTCTTCCTGCTCCCGCTCTGGTGGGCATTCGTGAACTCCCTGCGCCCCGGCGGCGATACATTCCGTTATCTGAATCCCTTGCAGTGGGAGACGTTCTTCACCGCAACACCCACGCTGGACAACTACGCCACCCTGCTGCACAGCGATCTCGGTCTCGCCACGTTGAATTCGATCATCGTCAGCGGAATCACCGTGGTTGTGGGGCTGGCGATATGCGCCATGGCGGCATTTGCCCTCGCGGCCATTCCCTTCCGTGGAAGCGGCATTGTGTTCGTTGTCGTCGTGGTGAGTTTCCTTATCCCGTTCGATGCGATCGCCATCCCCCTGGCAAATCTGTTCCGTAACTGGAACCTCCAGAACACCTACGCGGGGTTGATCCTTCCCGGTCTCGGGAACGGGATGGCCATCTTCCTGCTGCGGACGTTTTTCCTGGCCATCCCCAAGGATCTGGTCGAAGCCGGGCGGTTGGACGGTCTGGGGTGGTGGGGTATCTTCCGGCGCATCTACCTGCCGTTGTCGGTACCGTCTCTCATCGGCGCGGGCCTGACGCTTTTCCTGTTCCAATGGCAGTCATATGTCTGGCCGCTCCTGAACGGCACCGATGCCCAGCACATCCTGGGACCAATCGCTTTGTCGAACATGCAGGGGCAGTTCAACGTCGACTACGGGGTGATGTTTGCCGGCTCCATGGTCCTGACCATGATCCCGCTGGCCATCATCATCGCGTTCCAGCGCTACTTCATCCAGTCGGTGTCCACCACCGGCCTCAAATAGCTCGTCGCTCCGCCTGTGCCGCACCGGCCAGGCACCGGCACAGGCATGCCCAATACCATCCTAAGGAAAACCCATGGGTGCACAGCACCGCATCATTCTTGACACGGACATCGGATCCGATGTCGACGACGCCCTCGCACTCTCCCTTATACTCGGCTCCCCGGAAGCCGAGCTCCTCGGAGTAACCACCGTCTACGGGGACACGCTCCTCCGGGCACGGCTCGCCAAACGATTCGGAAAACTTGCGGGACGAGAGCTCGCTGTCCATCAAGGAATCGGGAGCCCCAGATCAGGCCGCGAAGTCTGGTGGCCGGGCCACGAAGGCTCCCTACACGACGTCTTGGAGTCCGAAAACATCCAGGCCGAAGGCGCCGTCGAGTTTCTCGTACGACAGGTCTCCGAACATCCCGGTGAAATCGACGTAATTGCCATTGGACCGCTGACAAACATCGCAGCAGCACTCCAAGCAGACCCGGGCTTCGAACGGACCGTGCGGCGCCTGTGGATCATGGGCGGAGCCTTCAGCGCCAGCGAACCCGAACACAACTTCCGAAGCGACGATCAGGCAGCATCCGTCGTCTTCGCGTCGAAACTCGATATCGTCGTCACCGGCCTCGAAGTCACCCGCAAAGTTGAAATGCGCCGCGAGCAACTGGAACTCATCGCCGCGGCAGGCCCCCTTGGAGCGGCACTGGACGCAGACATCCGCCAATGGTGGGCCTACTGGAACGAGGAATGGAACGTTCCCCACGACCCGATCACCGTCCTGACCCTTCTCCGGCCCGAACTGTTCGACCTCTCCCCCCGCGGTACCGTCACCATCGCCCTCGGAGGAGAAACCGCCGGGCTGAGCACCTTTATCCCGGATGCCGGCGGCAACGTCCGCCGCGTAGAAACCATCGATGCGGAAGCCGTGGCAACCGAAATCACGTCAAGAATCGTGAAAGCCAGCACCCTCGAGCTCCACCAAATCGACTAACCAAGAACCAGGTACACCATGACAACACCAATCATTCTCGATGTGGACACAGGCATCGACGCACTCGGGTCCATCATCGTCGTCGGATCAATGAATGCAGACCTGACCGTCCGCACAAGCAGGCTCCCCCTGGCGGGCGAAACCGTTATCGGCCAGGGTCTGAGCCGCCGGGCAGGGGGCAAAGGATCCAACCAGGCAGTAGCCGCCGCACTCCTCGGCGCGGAGGTCCACTTGATCGCATCCGTAGGGGAAGACGAAGACGGCGCATACCTGAGGCAGGCCGCAGCACAGTCTGGAGTTGCCACGGACATGATCGGCACCGAATCAGGATGCGGCACCGGAACCGCATTGATTACGGTGGATGATTCCGCGGAGAACTTCATCGTCGTTTCGCCCGGAGCCAATGCCCGTCTTCGGCCTGACTTCGTAGAGCAATCTCTTCTGGCCCTCAAGAAGGCAGCGGTCCTTTGCCTAAGCCTTGAAGTTCCCTTGGCAACAATCCACACAGCTGCGCGGGCGGCCACTTCCCTAGGCGCTATAACGATCCTCAATCTCTCGCCGTACACAGCAGCCGCAGAGACCCTGCTGCCGCTGATCGATGTCCTGGTTCTGAACGAGCTGGAAGCCATCGCCGCTCTCAACTTGCCCGAGATCCCGCGGGAGCGCCCATGGCAAGTGGTCGGTGCCTTGCTCGGAGAAACAGGGACGAAAAACGCCGTAGTCACGCTCGGAGCCGATGGCGCCGTCGTCATGGAAAACCTTCAGACCTGGCCCATCACGCCCGTTCACATTGAGCCCACAAAAATCAGCCCTGTGGATACCACCGGGTGCGGCGATGCCTTTGCCGGCGCCCTTGCCGTTGGGCTCGCCAAAGGCGAAGGGCTGATAGCCGCTGCGTCGTTCGCGGGGAAGGTCGCCGCATATGCGGCAACCGGCCACGGTGCACAGAACTCCTACCCCAGCCACACCCGTCTTCACGAATGGATGTCCAGGATTCCGTTCTAACCCGTCGTTTGGCCGCCCAACGGCTAAGAAGCCTTGAGTTTCCGCGTTCGGACGCTGCCGGCTCTCACGAAAACATCAGGTTCCCGGATATAGACTCGCTACAACGGTGCCCTGCGACGTGGCGGGCTTGGCCACCCTGAGAGGGATGCGGCTCGATGAGTGAAGTGAATGTGCCGGCACAACCGCCGGTTTTGGACGTCAGCGCCTTGCGCGTCGCGTATGGCGCGCGGACCGTCGTCGACGGCGTCAGTTTTCAGATTCATCGCGGCGAGATCTTCGGCTTGCTGGGGCCGAACGGTGCAGGGAAGACGAGCACACTCAGTGCCATCGAAGGGTTGGTTACGCCGAAATCCGGGCGGCTGCTGGTGGACGGAATCGATGTTCAGCAGGAACCGCTCGATGCGAAAGCGCGCCTCGGGGTGCAACTGCAGTCCTCCAGTTTCCAGGCCGAGCTGACCATTCAGCAGATCGCCAGGCTCTACGGCGGCCTTTACGGAGTGAAACTCTCACGGGAGCAGATCGGTACGAGCATGCGGGCCATCGGGCTCGAACAAGAACTGGGCAAAAGGTTCAAACAGTTGTCGGGTGGGCAACAGCAGCGGCTCGCACTGTTCATTGCCACGATTCATAACCCCCTCCTGCTCTTACTGGACGAGCCGACCGCAGGGCTGGACCCGCAGTCGCGCCGCGGGCTATGGCGTCGCATCGAGGAACTCCGTGGCGAAGGCAACAGCATTCTTCTGACCACGCACTCGATGGAGGAGGCTCAGGCCGTGTGCGACCGGGTCGCGATCATCGACCATGGCATACTGCTCACCATCGGCAAGCCGTCGGAGTTGATCGACAAACACAGGGACGATCCGCGGGTGCTTTCGGTCTCCCACGGGGCACCGACCTTGGAAGACGTGTTCATCGGACTGACAGGAAGTGAGATCCGTGACTAACACCAGCGTCGCCACTGTCCGCCCACCGCGCGGCCTCGCCATGGGCTCTTTACTTCGCGCGGACTCCATTGTGATGCTCAACAGTAAGACTTCACTTGTCTTGAGCGCCCTGCTGCCGGTCGTCATCCTTGTGGTCACAAGCTTTGGCAAAGCACAATCGCGGCTCGGCGGGTCAAACCTCCTCATCGGCTTGGCGTTGACCCTTGGACTACTCACCTCGTGCCTGCTCGGATTCACCTTGGCCCTGGCCCACGACCGGGAGATCGGTGTGCTGCAAAGGCTTCGTGTCACCCCGGCGCCCAACTGGATGATCATGACCAGCCGCCTTGTCGTCCAAATAGCCACGAACCTGCTCGCGTCCGTCATTGTCGTCATCGTCGGCTCTATCGTTCACGGGCTGACGCTCAACATCGGCCAGTACCTCTTGGTCCTCACCATTGCGGTCCTCGGAGCAGCCATGTTCCTGGCCATCGGGCAAGCCCTGGTCGGCTTGGTTCAGTCCACCAACGCCGTCAGTGCGATCGGCCGGTTGCTCATGATCTTCCTGCTGCTCCTCGGCCTCCTCGGCGGCAGCGGCATCCTTGGGGATTCGATGCAAACCATCGCGGACTGGTCCCCCGTCGGAGCCCTCCTGGCACTCTTCTCGGATGCCTTGAACCAGTCTGTCTGGAGCGGTCAGGACACCTATTCGCTCTTGGCCTGCGTGGGATACGTCGTGGTGTTCGCCTTCATCGGAATCCGCTGGTTCCGATGGAACTCGCGGTAGGGCCAACATAATGCCAGGGAATGCCGAACAGTCCCTGGCATTAACTTAGGAAATCGAAGGTCGCTTCCTATGCTTCACGCTGGTTGCGATCCAAGCCACCGGGCCCATGAGCGGAATGAACAGGACCAACAAGAGCCAGAGGACCAGTTCCCGCTGAGTCAGACTCCTGGCCCTGCGCGCGAGCACAGTCAAGGCCCAGACAAAGACGACAACTGCGGCCAAAGCCAGCACCGTCGCTATGACTTCATACGCGGTTGGAGCGAGAACGTCGTGACCAGTTGAGATAAAAAGCACGGCTTCTCCTTCGCGGTCTAGGTGTTGACAAAGGTATCACTCACCAATCCCCAAGGGCCTTGGACTACTTTCCGTGGGAGGCGCCGCGATGTCGCGCCCTCCTCACGCAGATGCGGGCTCCCACGCGAACCCGTCCGGGTCGGTGAACGGGCCGGCTTCGCTGCTGATCGCGAGCCGGTGCGATCCGGCGCCCTCGGGAGGGACGCCGGCGTCTTTGGCGAGGGCGCGGCGCGCGTAGAGGCCGAGCTGGACCGGACTCGACGGCATGGCGAACTCGACATACTTACCGAAGCTCTTCCCAACGGAGAGGCCCCGGTCGGCGTAGAACCGCTTGCTCGCGGAAACGTCCGCGACCGCCATCAGGAGCACGATCTTGTCGACCTCCCGGGTGGCCGGACCGCTGTCCTTCTTCGCCGACGTCGCGACCTTCCAGATCGCGCCATCCGGAGCCTGCACGACGCCGCCGTAGCCCCACAGTGACTTTGCCACCGGCTTCAGTGTCGTGGCGCCGGCTTCCACAGCGGAGTCGATCAGGCTGCTAACGGTGGACGGCTGCGACACTACGAGCGACAGCGTGAACCCGCGGAAGCCGTCAGTAGGAGCATCGGAGGCCCGCACGCGCACACGCGGGCCCAATCCGAAGGCTGCGTCATAGAAAGCGGTTGCGGCCGCGGGGTCAGGAACTTCGAGGGTGACTGATTCGATGGCGGTCATGACAGGTCCTTTAGTGAGTGGGTTGCTTCGTGATTTCGACTTTATGCCGAGGCCCCACTGACCGCTTCTCCGATCCTGACCGATCTGTAATCAGTCCAGGCAGAGGCACAAAGGATGACCGGCCGGATCAAGGAACACACGGAACGTCGTTCCCGGCTGGTTTTCGTGCTTGGTCGCGCCGAGCTCGAGCACAGCTGCCTCAGCCGTGTCGAGGTCATCGACCACGACGTCGAGGTGCATCTGCTGCGCAACCTCCTGGCCGGGCCATTGTGGCGCCCTGTAGGAGTCGACTTTCTGGAAGGCCAGCGAATCACCGTACTCGGCGCGGACGGACCACCAGTCGTCGTCGTTCCGCTCGATTTTCCACTCAAGAAGGGCGCTGTAAAACTCAGCCAGGGTCTTGGGGTCGGGACAATCGAGTACGACGACGGGGAAGCGTGCGATAGCCATGGCCAACACTCTAGGACCGTTTCAGGAGGATCGCATTAGGTTCGTTCGCCGGAATTAGCGGTAGCGCGTGGCGAGCTCGGGGCTCTGCGCTCGGAAAGCAGCGAGGTCTGCTTGGAAGACTGCGTCGAGGAGCCCGCCGTTCTCGACGCCCGGGGCGCAGACGGTTTCGCCCAGTTCCAGGCCGCGCAAACTTGCCGTGACGACGTCGGCGGCGCTCATCCGCGGCATCATGCTCAAGTCCATGCCTTGGCGCTCATGGAACTCGGTGGCCACCACGCCCGGGCACACGACTTGCACCGTGATTCCGGTGCCCTCCAGCTCCGCGCTGAGAGTCTGGGACATCGCGACGAGATACGCCAGGCCGCCGCCGTAAACTGCGCGGCGGGGCATCTGGGCGTGCGGGGCGGGGCCGCCGAAGGCGATCATGCCGGCCACGTTGATGATGGTGCCTTCGCCGCGTTCCTGCATGCCCGCAATCGCTGCACGGCTGAGCATGGTGGGGGCGAGGACCTTGACGTTGACGAGTTCCGTGGCCTTGTCGGCGGGAAGCTCGGCGAGGGGCATGTAGTGCGCGACGCCGGCGTTGTTCACGAGCATAGTCACCGACTCGGTAGCGCAGATCCCGGCGACCGAGTCGATACCCGCCGTCGTAGAGAGGTCGGCGACGACGGTGCGGACCGTGGTTTTAGGATGCGAAGCGGCGAACTGCTCCAAGCGGTCCTCCCGTCGGCCCACGATCACCAGATCGAAACCGTCAGCGGCCAGGCGTTCGGCGAATGCCCAGCCGATTCCGGAGCTGGCGCCCGTGATAAGTGCTAGCTTGCTCACTGTTGTTCCTCCCGTTGGCGGCCATGGAGACAGTTCCACGCAACCACGGGGCTGACGGTGCTGTCCACTGTACTTCCGACTTTGGCCATCTCCTCCCGCACCCGAATCTCCGGGCGTAAAGTTCTGCCAAGGGACCGGAAGGATCGCTCATGGAGACTGACCCGCCCAGAGCAGTACAACAGAACAGAGCTGCACAACAGAACCGCCCCCTCGATATCGACACGCTTGTCGTCGGTGGAGGCCAAGCGGGACTGGCCACGAGCTACTTCCTCAGCCGAGCCGGCGTCGAGCACTTGGTCCTTGAACGGCGAGCCGCGCTGGGTGGCGCGTGGCAGGATCGCTGGGATGCGTTCGTGCTGAACACGCCGAACTTCTCGCTGGACTTGCCGGGAATGCCGTACACGGGGCCGGAGCCGGAGGCGTTCATGGCGCGTGACGACGCCGTGGACTATTTCCGCGACTACGCGCGGAGGATCGATGCCCCGGTCCGGACCGGCACGGACGTCACGCGGATCTCGACGTCGGATGGCAGCTTCAGCGTCGAAACGCCCGACGGCGGCTGGCGGGCACGCAACGTGGTGTTGGCGACCGGCGCGTATCAAATACCGAAGATCCCGGCCCTGGCCGCCGGACTCCCCGGGAACGTCCTGCAGCTCCACACGCACGACTATCGCAATCCGGAGCAGCTTCCCGACGGCGCCGTGCTGATTGTCGGGACCGGGCAGTCGGGCGGGCAGATCGCGGAAGACCTCCTCGCGGCCGGGCGTGAGGTGCATCTGGCGGTGTCGGCCTGTCCGGAGGCGCCGCGCCGGTATCGCGGGCACGACATCATTTATTGGATCCTCCAAGCCGGAATACACGGTCCCGAGTGCGGGGTCAACGCCCTGACGGTCGGGCAGCTGCCCTCCCCCGCGGCACGGTTCGCTTGCAACCCCCTGCTTTCCGGCACCGACGGCGGCCACGACATCCACCTCCGCGAACTCGGCCGTAAGGGCATCCGGCTGCACGGGCATCTGGAAGCAGCCGACGACGGCGAACTCACCTTCACGGACGACCTCCCCGAACGCCTCGCAACAGTCGAGGCCGGATTCGGCCAACGCATGGGGCGGGCGCTCGACGCCTACATCGCCGCCGCAGGGATCGATGCACCTGAACACCAGCCGGCGCCGGCGGACGACTGGCTTCCTCCTTCGTCGCCTGCTCTGCTGAACCTGGCCGCCGAGAACATCACCGCGGTGCTCTGGGCCACCGGTTACAAACTGGACCTCGGCTTCGTGGACATTCCCGTCCTGGACGCGTGGAGCTATCCGAGACAGGTCCGCGGGGTCACTGAGCATCCGGGACTGTATGTGGTCGGGCTCCCGTGGTTGACGGGGCACTACTCGTCGATCGTCGGCGGGGTGGGCGTGGATGCGGAGTATGTTGCTGCGAGCATCAAGTAATGAGGAAATGATCGCAGTAATCCCCCGGTCACCGTGCATTTGATCGTGCGGGACTTGCCCACATGGCCGTGATCAGAAGTTCCGCGAGCCAGACCGGCAGTGTGATTCGCAGCGATAAATGGCGGCCTTTTGCAGCCCTACATGTCACCCCAATGCACACGTAAGCCGATCCTTGGGTTCTTGCGGTGGTCGCAACACTTAGCGAGTGAAGAGTGTCGTGTGGAGTTGTCGTCGGCGTATCGGCCTGGGTTGGCGCAGCGGTTCCGGGCGGCGTTGCAGGCTGGTCAGTTCCTAAGCGAAGCCGCGGCCGGTGCCGATGCTGCGGGGATGGCGTTGTCGACGAGGACGGCGGCGATGGCGGCGGCGGTGGCGAAGGTGTCGGTGTTGAGGACCCGGCTGCGGGCCGAGGCGCCGTCCAGCAGAAGCGCCAGTTGCTCGCCGAGCTGTTCGGGGTCGTTGGCGCCGGCATCGCGGGCGGCATCAGTGAGCCGCGCCGCAAACGCCGTCTTGTAGTCACTGGCGAGTTCGCGTGCCGGGTGGCCAGGGTCGGGGATCTCGACGGCCGCCGCGATGAACGGGCACAAGGGCGCGTGGATGTCGAAGATGGCGAGGAGTCGTTCGCGGGGTGTGAGGTCGGTGCTGTCGAAGACCTCGGGCAGGATGTCGGGATCGAATCGGCGTAGGTACTCGGCGATCAACTCGTCCTTGCCCGCGAAGTGCTGGTAGAGCGTCCGCTTGGACACCTGAGCCACCGCGCAGAGCTGGTCCACACCGGTGCAGTTGATGCCTTGGTCACGGAACAGTTGTTGTGAGGCGCTAAGGATGCGCTCTCGTGCGCCCCTGCCGCTGCGCAGGCCTCGCGGCCCCTTCTCAAACTCTGTCACACACCCAGCTTAGCCCAATGGGTACCGATCGGTGTGCATAGCTTGACGCCCCGCACACCCGCCCGATACGTTAAGTACGCAGATCGGTGTACTTAACATCGGCACGGCATATGAATGGAGTAATCATGGGAAAGCTCGATGGCAAGGTTGCGGTGATCACAGGTGCGACTAGTGGGATGGCGCTGGCCGGTGCGAAGTTGTTCGTTGATGAAGGAGCTCACGTCTTCATTTCGGGCCGGCGGAAGGACGCGCTGGACGAAGCCATCGAGCTGATCGGCCGGAACGTGACCGGCGTGCAGGGCGATTCGGCCGACCTCGATGATCTGGACCGCTTGTTCGAGACGGTCAAGCAGGAAAAGGGCACGATCGACGTGCTGTGGGCAAGTGCTGGGACGGGCGAGCAGGGCAGGCTCGGCGAGATCACAGAGGAGCAGTTCGATGCCGCCTTCTCGCTGAACGCGCGCGGCACGCTGTTCACGGTCCAGAAGGCGCTGCCGCTGTTCAACGACGGAGGCTCGATCTTCATGACCGGGTCAAACGCGTCGCTCCGGGGCTACCCCGATTGGAGTGTGTACGCAGCGAGCAAGGCCGTGCTGCCCGCCTACGCACGGGTGTGGGTTTCCGAGCTGAGGGACAGGAAGATCCGGGTGAACGTGCTGACCCCCGGCCAGGTCGCCACGCCGATGATGCTGGAAGTGATGGACGAGCAGATGAAGGCGCAGTTCGAATCCGTGATCCCGCGGCGAGAGATGGGCAACCCTGAAGAGATCGCGTCGGTCGCGTTGTTCCTCGCCTCGGATGACTCGAGCTACGTCAATGGCATGGAGCTGGTTGTCGACGGCGGCACCACAGTGATCTGAACCACGCGCCAGGAGTGCCGCGGGCACACCCCACAAGAACGCCGTCGCCACAACGAACTGATCTCGAACGCGCACGAATGAGACAGGGCGACACCTCGAGAACAAGAAAAGAGCACACCTCATGAGCAGCATCACCCTTATCGGTACGGGGAACATGGCCCGTACCATCGGCACGCTCGCGGTGGCAGGCGGCAATACCGTCGAGGTCATGGGACGCGATCAGTCCAAGGCCGATGGCCTGGCCAAGGCTCTGGGCGGCGGTGCGACGACAGGCAAGTGGGGCGCCACCCCCGCCGGGGACATTGTCATCACGGCCCTGTTGTACGCCGGAGTCGTTCCGGTCGTCGCCGAGTACGGAGACGCCCTCGCGGGCAAGGTCATCGTGGACATCAGCAACCCCTTCAACGCCGCGTTCGACGGACTGGCCCACAGCGAGGAGACCTCGATAGCGCAGGAAGTCGCCAAGGTGGCCCCGGCCAGCGCCAGCGTGGTGAAGGCCTTCAACACCATCTTCCGTAATGTCCTGGAGAAGGGCCGGCCCGACGTCTTCATCGCGGGCGACAATGCGCACGCCAAGGCGGATGTGGCGGTATTCATCGGGAGCCTCGGGCTGCGCCCGCTGGACGTCGGCGGCCTGAAAATGGCGCACTGGCTGGAAGGAATGGGTGTGGTCACGGTAGGCCTCGCCGGCAACGGGGTCGGCCACTGGGACTTCGCCCTCGGCGCCAACGAATTCACCGGCTGAGGCCCGGGCCCCTCGGGGCCGAGCAGCCCGCGGACAGTGCGCCGTGCGCGGCTGATATAGGTCCCTTGATACAGCCGCAGGCGGTCATCGCGGGCTTGCCCGTGCACGGGCGGCTGCGCGGTCGGCCGGTCCACCGTTCTCTCCACCCGGGATGGGCGTGAGCTGGGCCGCCAGCTCACGCCCATCGCAGCCCGGGCATCCATGGCCCGAAGAGATCAGCGAGACCTCACTGAACGGATTCAGCGAGGACAAAGGCCCCATCCATCTGACCCTGGTCAGCGTGGGGACCCAGGGCGTTCCTGAGTGACGACATGGCTTGCTTCGTTGGGCAGGACTGCGCTCGACATCACGCTGAAGAGATGGTCCGCGCGTGGCGCTAGCGAGGGCTGATCGTAGACCCACGCAGCCGCTGCGACTAGCGCGAACAAGTCAGTGCCGTCAATGTCGGCCCGCGCCACGCCCGCGTCCTGAGCGCGGTAGAGAAGCCGGGTGCCCGCATCGTGCAACGCAACGCACGAGACATTGAGTGCGGATTCGGCGTCCTCGAGCGCGGCCACCAGCAGTCCCGAGAGACCCCGGTATTCGTGTGTGATCGCAACGCTGCCGCGGAACCATGTCAGTAGCGCATCCTCCGGGGTGCCTGACAACTCGAGGTCGGCCGCCTGAGCCGTCAGTTCGTCGACGTCTGTACGAAGCAAGGCCTCAATCAGCGCCTCTCGCGTAGGAAAGTGACGGTAGAGGGTGCCGAGCCCGACGTCCGCTTTGCGGGCGACGTCACGCAGTGATGCATCAGCTCCGTGCTCGGTCACGACTTCGCGCGCCACCACGAGCAGGCGATCGTAGTTCTTTCTGGCGTCGGCCCGCATATGTCTCCCTGGCTAGCAAGTCGGGCGGTGCGTTGCATAATCGGTGCACCGATCCACTTAGACTAACCTGCCTACGGCGCAACCGGAAAGAGACCGGCCCCGCGGCTATCGAGTTGCCATGGCCAGCGCCGCGCGGATGGCGTCCTCACCGGCGGGCTGGCCCGACTCGACCGCGTACGGCAGTTGTCATGAGCGCCCCTCGGGGAGGTAGTGGCCGTTGTCCAAGTCGGCGATCAGGCCGGGTTGTGTGGGTTCCCAGCCGAGGTCCTCCCGGGTGATGACGTTGGACAACGGGTAACTCTGCGTGACGATGTTCGCGATGAATCCGAAGTACCCCGGCAGCATCAGTTCGTCCAGGGGAATGCTCACGGCGGGCAAACTCAGGCGGCTGCCGATGGCCTCAGCGATCTCGCGGAAGGGAATTCCTTCGTCTTCGACCGCGTGCCAGTATCGGCCGGCCTCACCTTTTTCCAGCGCCAGTCGGAACAATGGAGCGATATCGCGGATGTGCACGGCGTTCCAGACGTTCGAGCCGTCTCCGGGGTAGCCGGCGAAGCCCCGCTCCTTTGCCAGCGCGATCAACATGGGCAGGAAGCCGGCACGGTCGCTCGTGCCATGCGCGATATTGGCGATCCTCACGACCGAAGACCGCACCCCCTGCTCGGCCAAGCCGATAACGGTGGTTTCGACCACATTGCGCACCCGCAGGGTGCCCCTGTGCTCATCATCGACGAAGAGAGCCGGGTCCTCCTCGGTGGCCGGACGGCCTAGCTGTCCGGGCGAGCCGACGCTCCCCGCCACGACCAGCGGCTTTCCCGTTCCCGCGAGTGCCTCACCGTAGGCGAGCATGACCGGGATTTCCGCCGCAGCCACAGCGTCCATCCCGCCCGTCGGGAGCAAGTCTTGCCGGTGAGCGACGTGGACGACTCCGTCGGAGTCAGCCGCTGCCTCTTTGAGCCCCTCAAGGTCCTGAAGGTCGCCACGGCGGACGGTCGCGCCGAGCGCCGACAGCGCCGCCGCGGAAGCATCCGATCGGGCAAGGCCTGTCACCTCGTGCCCGGCGGAGATGAGTTCGGGGATGATGTGCGAACCGGAATGGCCGGTCCCGCCAGTGACGAGAACGCGCATGCTAATGCTCCTTGCGAGTGATGCGGTGGATAAAAAGGGGCGCGGTTGCGCTCAGTTGAGAGTGTTGATGCCGAGGGCGATGTTGAAGCCCGCGCCGTTCTGGGCCAGGCCCATCAGCAGCGGTCCCACCCCTTCCAGCCAGCGGGCCATCTCGAGGCCGCCGGCATCGAGCGGACGGAGTCCGAGGGACGAGACGAATGCCGACACAGTGGCCTTGGCTTCCGCGTCGTCTCCGGCGAAGAGCACGTCCCACGAGCCGTCCTGAGCCAGGACGTGACCAAAAACGGTGTTGAACGCCTTCACGACGTGCGCGTCCTCGGGGACGACCTTGGCGATCTCCTGCGCCCCCGAAGTACCCTCGGGAGTGACTACTCCGGTCGCGTCGGCGTTGAACGTATTTGAGATGTCGATGAGGACCTTGCCGGCTAGTGCAGTCCCGTACTGGGCAGCGACCTGAACGGCGCTGGTGTATGGCACCGCGAGGACGACGATGTCGCCCGTAGGGACAGCGCCGAACGTCCCGACCGTGGTCCCGCCGCCGAGAGTGGCTGCCAGGCTCTTGGCCTTGGCCGCGTCACGCCCGATGAGCTCAACAGTGTTGCCGCCCTTGACCGCGCGAGCGGCTATTGCGTTGGTCATGCCGCCGAGGCCGATGAAACTGATGCTGCTCATAGGTGTGTACTCGCTTTCGCTGATCTGGACCCAGCTTTCTGCAATCAACCGCGAAGCGGCGATCGGGCGACGCATGTGCGCTCATCCCAGGACAGGAAGCCGAACTGCCCTAATCGGAGCAGTAGTCCGAATATACGGTGCAGTGCTCCGTTAAGCAAGGGAGAGAAGTAGGAGCGCCATTTTCAAGCCGGACAGGTATCGAATTTTGAAATCCCCAGCGATGCGGACTTACCTCTGGTGTTGAGTGCTTGAATGGGGGCATGGTGGATCGAAGCGTACTGGTCTCCGGCGCCGGCATTGCCGGCTCGACCGCCGCGTACTGGCTGGCGAAGGCCGGTTGGTCGGTCACGATTGTGGAACGAGCGGCCGACACACGATCCAGTGGCAACCCTATCGACGTACGCGGAGGAGCAGTCGCTATTGCCCGGCAAATGGGCATCTGGCCGCGCCTGGAGGAGGCTGCCACCGGTGTCGAACGCCTCGTCTTCGTCGATGCCGACGGGCGGCCGCAGGCCACCATCCGCACCCGCCAACGCGCCGACCGCCACGAGGAGGTCGAGGTCGCACGCACTGACCTCGTCGGCCTGTTGCTCGAGAAGGCCCAGGAGACAAGCCTCATCATCCGGGACGACTCGATCACCGCCTTGCACCAGGACGGCGGCGGAATCGACGTCGAGTTTCAGCGGACCCCTTCCCGTCGCTTCGACCTGGTCGTCGGGTCCGACGGACTCCACTCCACCGTTCGGCGCTTGGCATTCGGCCCCGAAGAGCGCTTTTCCCGCCCATTCGGCATGTTCGTGGGCACCGTGCGCGCCCCTGCACCGATCCACGATCCGCGCACCGTGCTGTTGTACAACGAACCGGGAACCTCCTTGACCATCCATCCGGCGGGTGGGAAGCCCGGGTTCGCATTCATCTTCCGGGGGCAGCACGATTTCGACTACCGCGACGCGGACCAAGGCAGACGCCTCGTCGAGTCCACCTACGCCGACGGCGGATGGCTCACCCCGCTCGCGCTCGAGGAATGGGGCGCGTCCGACGAAAGGTACTTCGACGCCGTCACCCGCGTGGACGTACCGCAGTGGGCTGCCGGCCGCGTGGTCCTGCTCGGTGACGCGGCGAGTTGCATCTCGCTGTTCGGTGAAGGATCCAGCAGCGCGATCGTTGGAGCCAAGACCCTCGCCGACTCGATTGCTGCCCACCCGGACGACCACACCACCGCTTTCGCCGGCTATGAACACAGGCACCGCAAACACGTGCGGCCGCTACAACGGGGCGCCGGCATCGCATCGCGCCTCCTCGTACCCAAGACCCGATCGGGCATCACGATCCGCAATGCCGTATTGAACGCGCTCCCCTTTCGGAACAAGCGACAAACCCCAGATTCGCGGCGATAAGTGGCGAACTTTTCGCAGCGCTAAATGTCACCGAGTGACCGTTAGCCGATCCTCAACCGGACGACCGTGAGAAGCTGAGGGAATGATTCTGGAGCACGCGATCCTCCCCGTCCGTCCCGGCAGCGAGTCCGATTTCGAAGAGGCATTCCGGATGGCGCGACCTCTGATCAGCCAGCAGCAGGGCTTCCGGAGTCTTTCGATTTCACGCTCAATCGAGTCCCCAAACCTGTACCTTCTACTCGTTGAGTGGGACTCGGTCGAAGCCCATACCGACGGCTTCCGTGGGTCCGCCGACTATGAGCGGTGGAAGGAACTGCTGCACCATTTCTACGACCCGTTCCCGGTCGTTGAGCACTTCACAACGGTGCGGTAGCCACCTTGGTTGCGAGACCGGCCTCGCGGAATTGAGCGAAAACAGTTTGAGAGCGAATTTCCACGCGTTCAAGCGTTTCTTCAATCTTGCGCCTGCTCTTGCCGATGCACAGCCGGTCATAGAGGTTGAAGAACAGAACAGCGACTACGAATCTGGGATCGCCCGCATCGGGAAGGAGCAGTGGCGAATCCGCACCGCCAGGATCACACCGACGAAACCGGGCGCCTTCGTCGCGGTCTGGAAGCGCGGCGAAGGCGGATCGACCCGGCCCTTCACAGCTGACGAGTCGATGTCTGGACTGCTCGTCTTCGTAGAGGAACAGGAACGGTTCGGCGTCTTCCAATTCACCAAGGCACACCTGATCTCGCTCGGATACGTCAGTTCCGACCTTCATCCCGGCAAGCGCGGTTTCCGCGTCTACCCCGAATGGTGCACCGACCTGAATCCCCAAGCGTCCCGCACTCAGCGCGCGCAGGGGCCTGCGTTCGTCGAGCTTCCTCCGAGTAACTCGTCCCCGGACCCTAACTAAGGTTCCAGTCATCTGAGGACGGCCTGCAACTGGACAGTATCGCCCCTAACGTGCACGGAGGGCGGCCCTGCCGATGTCCGCCGTCGAGGGGCATTCATAGTGTTTACGACCACAGACGTACAGGTACAGGCATTGCAGTGCCTCGGGTTTGGCCGTGCCAGCGAGAATTCCGGGCTGATGTACCACACGGTCACAGCAGCCCAGCAGGCCTAGCTCGGCGAGGCAGATCTAGGGGTCGGCCAAGCGTCAGGGCTGCCCTGGCCCGTGGCCCAACGGTGATAGGACTTGGCAGCGTCGCTCAAGCCGGGGAGCGAGGCCAGGACGATCAACCGCACGCGAGCAGTTCAGCGCCCATCGGGCAACCTTGATCTGAGTTCTTCGGCATAGGAAGCGATGGCCTGGCGCTGGTCGCGGGTGAATCTTCTGGCCTGCAGGTCGAGGACTGCACGGCTGCCCAGCTCTCCCACGCCCAACAGCTGACCCACCCGACGGATTGCTTCGTCCACGTCCTCTGAATCCTCAATCATCTGGAAGACCTCTTCCCGCCGATCAATCGCATTCACCAGGGCCTCGTGGAGCATCAATTGTTGCCTCAGCTGCCGCTCATCCTCATCCATGCCGCGATTCTTGCACGAATGGTTGTGTCAACTGACCGGCAATCGCTGGCCCCCACTTCGTGACTCGCCGGGCACCTTCTGAATGGCCCAGATTCTTTCAAGATTCTCGTTACAGTTTGTTGGCTGCCGGACATTAACTGGGCATGAGCTTGCAAACTATGGGGGAACGGGTGGATCTGGAGAGGGAAAAACGGTTCGTTGCCGCCCACACGGGGTCCCACGACCGCATCTACCGCTATTTTCGGCGCAGGACGGACGGCGCCGCCACCGCTGAGGATCTGTGCGCGGAGGTTTTCAGGATTGCCTGGGAGAAGTCCGGACAGGACGCTGAGCTCCCAGTGCTCGTCATTTTCGGAATAGCCAAGAACGTGCTCCGAAACCATGACAGATCCGTGTCCCGGTCCTCCGGGCTCATCGGAGCCTTGCAGATGGAGCGCATCCCCGGAGCACCCGAAGAAGGGTCTGCTGTCCGGGATGCCATCGACCACTTGGCCCCGAAGGAAGCGCGCCGGCCAAACGTCATTGGAAGCGTTTCGCAGCTGCCGGGCTTGCGGCAGCTGCGGTCGCGGCCGGCGTACTCGTCACCTCGAGTTTAGTAACTGATCCGGTCAACACGGCTGCCGTTCCGATCGTCACCGCTATGGCGACACCGTCCGACGCCGGGAAGTCTTCCCTGACGGGGCCTACGGTGACCGATTCGTTTGGCAACGTGGATTACTACACCACCGTCTCCAGTGACACGTCTGCCGGAGTGGCCGCAGCCTTCCGTATCTCCGAGGAGAAACTCGCTGAATTCAATGGGCTTCAGCCCGGGAGCGCATTAGCACCGAATACGAAGCTTCGGCTGATCCCGGCTCCGGGCCCGATCAAGGGCGCGAAGGGGACGGCCACCGTCGACGATAACGGTATCCCCACGAGTTACGTCATCGAACCCGAGGACACTCTTGGCGGCATAACCTACCGGTTCGGAATCACGGAGGAGCAGTTGGCGGAAGCGAACAAGGTTCCATACGCGTACGAGAAGGGCAACACCTATTTTGTCCGCGCCGGGAACCGTATCCAACTGCAGAAAAATCCCGTCGACGGCAGATCCGGTACGGGAACAACCATCAACAATTCATTCGGCCAGACCATCTTCTACACCACCGTGGATGGCGACTCCTTCGACAGCCTCGGCTACAAATTCCGATCCACCACGGCCCAACTGCTGCAATACAACCCGTCCCTCACCGCTGACAAGCCCATCCCCGCGGGCACCAGGGTGAGGCTCATGCCCGGGGAACTCAAGATCGACGGAGCGCAGGGCACCTTCACCGCCGACGCCGACGGGATCCCGCTCACGTACACAACCGCCCCCGGGGACACCGAGCGCCAGATCTCGTTCCGTTTCAACGTGACGGACCTGAGATGGGCCAACCGCCCGCTTACCGGCACCGAAGCGGTCTGGTACGCCTTCACCGACCTACCCACCGGGGAGCTCGCCCCCGGCCAGACAATCAGCCTCGCCCTGAACAAACCTATCCACAAGTAGGCGTCCTACCGGGTCCAAACTGCCGCGTCGCTCCGCGCCTGTTCCTACCCCTCGAAATGGGTTTCGATCCCGCTCCCCGAAACCTGTTCGATCAGTTCGGTGGCTATGTCCCGTAGTTTGCGGTTGCGGTGGCTGGAGACCCTGGTGAGGATTTCCATCGCTTCTGCCTGCGAGCATCGGTTTTGTGCCATGATCACACCGCAGGCAACGTCGATGGCAGTCCTGCTTTGCATGGCTGACTCCAGGTCCTCTGCCCGGTGATGGGCGGAGTCGATGCGCACGGACAGGTGGAGTATGTTGCGGGCGGCGGCGGCAAAGCCCACGGCCTTGTCGAAGACATCCGGGGTGAACGCGCCGGGCTTGGATGCGAAGAAGTTCAGTGCGGCGCTGGCGTCCTCGCTGATTTCCATGGGAATACCCAAGGAGCTATGAATGCCGATCTCTGCGAATTTCTTGGTGAGCGCCGGCCAGCGCAGATCTGTCGAACCATCGTCGATGATCACCGGAGACATCTCCCGGAGTGCCGCGATGCAGGGGCCATCACCGATAGCCTGCTCGAACCGGTCAATCTCCACGGCGCGTGAGCTGCTGCCCGCAGCAGTAAGGGGCCGGCGCCTGACTTTGACGGTGACTGCGCATT
Source organism: Arthrobacter sp. 2RAF6 (assembly GCF_052115205.1). NCBI lineage: Bacteria > Bacillati > Actinomycetota > Actinomycetes > Micrococcales > Micrococcaceae > Arthrobacter > Arthrobacter sp. 2RAF6. The sequence continues at coordinate 286,912 of NZ_JBFRGF010000004.1, forward strand.
CGATCTCGTCGCCGGAAGCCTCAGAAATCGAGGCCGCAGCGAGCCTAGAGAGCCCCGTAAGGAATTCAGATGCATTCCCTGCGCCCACCAGAACAGACTGAAGCTCCAAAATGCCTTGAAGCTGGTCTGCAGGCTCGTTTTCGGGTGAACTCGACATTGGCCCATCCTACTGTCCTCGTTTGACCTGTTCCCGTTTCATAGGGAGAACGGTGCCCGGACGCTGGCAGCCCGCATCCCGCCGTCGTATGCTTCAGGCAGTCCTGGGCTTTCGATCCCCTACCCCGGAGCAGGCACATGCAGATACCCAAACCGTCCGACGCCGACAAGGACCGCTTCCGCGCGGTGGTGCCGGAGAACCCCGATGTCGTCGTCAAGCCGATGTTCGGCAACCTGGGTGCCTTCGTGAACGGCAATATGTTCGCCGGACTGTTCGGCCCGATGATCGGCGTCAGGCTTTCCGACGGCGACCGCGCGGAACTGGAGGCCGGTCACCAAACGCTTCCCTTCGGCCCGGAGGGTCGCGCGATGGGTGGCTACGTCGGCCTCCCCGAAGCCTGGAGCGACAACGAAGAACAAACGGCGGAATGGATCGAGAAGGCGTTCGCCTACGTTGCAACTCTTCCACCGAAAGCCGCGAAACCGCGTGCGGCGAAGAAGTAGCTGCCGCCACCGGCAGTCACAAAGCGGGGCAGCTCAGAACCGGGAAGTGTGGTCTTCAATCAGTCCGCTTGCCGCGATCTCACGGAAGGCGTAAATCCCCCGGGCTGCAGCGTCCGTGTCCCGGAAAGGGATGGAGACGGCAAGCTCTTTCCCGAGCTCGTCGACCAGCCTCACCCTGCAGCTGCCTCCGTTGTCAGTGAACACTTCAAAGTGTCCCGCCATCAGAGAAGTTCTCCCCGACGCCGACCGGGAGCAAACAGTTGTTGAACCACGCTATGCCTGGGAAGGTAGCCCCGCCAAGCCTCACTGGGGGTGTCCCGCGTCCAGGATGCGCCCCGCCGCGCAGCGCTGACATCGGGATGGCCCGCCCCTTGACCATGGAGACGGGAGTGACCGGGTTGAATAGGTGCCATGACTGACCTCCTCGTGCTAAATCGAGAAAGCCAGCTGCTTGACCAGTACCAGCATAAGTGACCCACGTCATATCAACCAATTTCGGCTTGCTTCGGATCATATCGGGGCTGATGAACGCCGAGCGTCCGTGCCGGACTGGGCCACGATGAGGAGGCCGAAGAGGGACAGCAGGGCCCCGACGATCATGATGGCTGCCATCGGGACGGCTGTGTCAGTGCCGCCCAACCCTGCGATCGGCGCGATGATGCCGGCCGTGGTCCACTGCACCAGGCCAAGGACAGCAGAACTCGTGCCCGGGTGCGCCGGTACTTCAGCGGAGGCAAGGGCACCGCCATTGGTATTGATCAGCCCTTGGGCCACCATGAGCGCGAAGAAACTGCCCATGGCCACGAACAAAGGAGTGCCCCACCAAAGGGCACCGGCCAGCATGACGACGCCGGCGGCCAGCGCGATGGTCTGCCCAGCGAGGATGACTCGTCGGGTGGGCACCCGGCCTGCCAATCTCGCCGAGACGAGGGCGGCGATAGTCATCCCTCCGGCGTTCGCGGCAAAGACGATGGAGTACGCCACAGGCGACAATCCGTTCATGTTCTGCAGGATGAACGCGGACGTGGCGACGTAGGCGAACAACGCGATGAATGCCGAAGACGCCACCATGACGTATCCAACGAACCGTCGGTTCGCCAGGACAGTCCGCGCCGCGTGCCCGAATTCACGCAGTCCGCCCGCGTGACGTTTCCCGGGCGGAAGGGATTCCGGCACGACGAACAGCGCACAAAGGGTCATCAGGATACCAAGGGACGCCAGTGTCCAGAAGGTCATCCGCCACCCGGTCAATTGCAGGATCACCGCGCCCAGCAAGGGGCTGATGATGGGGGCTACGCCGCCGATACCCATCACGATGTTGAGCACTCGGACGAGCTGCGGGCCGTGGGCGAGGTCCACGATGACGGCGCGGCCAATCACCATGGCCCATCCCCCGCCAAAGCCCTGCAGGAACCGGGCAACCATCATGAATCCGATGCTCGGGGCCAGGGCGCAGCCAACCGTCGCGATGGTCATGAGTATCGTGCCTGCCACAAGCGGCATGCGTCGGCCGCGTTGGTCGCTGAACGGACCCCCGACCAGTTGCCCGAGTCCCATCCCGGCAAAGAACGTCGTCAGGGTCAGCTGCACCGATGACGCCGAGGTGCCGAATTCTTCTGACACGCGTGGGAACGCCGGGACGTACATGTCGGTGGCGAGGGGCGCCACGGCAGTCAGGAAGATGACCGTGGAGACGAGTGCTGCCGGGACAGTCCCTGCCGTGGCAGCCCGTGTGGTGGTCGGTGACGTGCTCACGGGCGGAGCAGCACTTTGATGGCTCGGCGTTCGTCCATGGCCTTGTAGCCTTCGGCGGCCTCCTCGAGGGGCAGTTCGAGGTCGAAGACCTTGCCGGGGTCGATCTCGCCGCGGAGGATGAGGTCGATCAGTTCCGGCAGGTAGTCCCGGACGGGGGCCGGGCCGCCGTGCAGGTGGACGTGCGAGAAGAACAGCTCCAGGCCGGGAAGCTCGACGTCGTGGGAGACGCCGACGTAGCCTACGTGACCCCCGGCGCGGGTGGCACGGATGGCCTGCATCATCGATTCCTGGGTCCCTACGGCTTCGATGACAGAGTGCGCACCGAGGCCGTTGGTGAGTTCCTTGATCTTGGCCACGCCTTTGTCGCCGCGCTCCTCGACGATATCTGTCGCGCCGAACTCCCGGGCGAGGGCCTGCCGGGAGGCGTGGCGGGACATGGCAATGATCCGCTCGGCGCCCATCTGCTTCGCCGCCAGGATCGCGAGAAGGCCCACGGCGCCGTCACCGACGACGGCGACCGTCTTACCCGGTCCTGCTTCCGCGGCCTTGGCACCGAACCACCCGGTGCCCAGGACGTCGGACGCGGCCAGCAGCGAGGGGACCTTGTCGGCGTCGGGCATTTCCGGCGTAGCAACCAAGGTGCCGTCGGCGAGGGGCACGCGCATATACTCGGCCTGGGCGCCGCCGACACCCTCGCGGTGGATGCAACCGGTCTGGTAGCCGGAGCGGCAGATCTCGCACGTGTTGTCGGAGGCGAAGAAGGACCCGACCACGAACTGGCCGATCTGGACGTTCCGCACGTCGGCGCCGATCTCCTCGACGATGCCCACGTACTCGTGTCCCATCGGCCTGGGTGCCTCGATGCTGTCGGCTCCGCGGTAGGGCCACAGGTCCGAGCCGCATACGCAGGCCGCGACCAGTTTGATGATTGCGTCGCTTGGCTGCTGAATGGCCGGCTTGGGCCGCTCCTCGACGCGGACGTCTCCGGGGGCGTGCATGATTGTTGCGCGCATACGCTGGTGCTCCATTTCATCGAATGCCTGACTTCGATTTCCATGAAACCCGCAATGCGCAGGCCTAGCGAGGGCCCTGTCGAAACGGGTTATGACAGAACCTCCCAACCGTTCCTGGTTACACCGTACCGTTTCCTTATGGATAACCGAGCCGAGGTACGAGAGTTTCTGGTCTCCCGCCGAGGACGCATCACACCCGAGCAGGCAGGCATCGAGCCCATCGGCGGCCGACGCCGCGTGGCCGGTCTCCGAAGGGAAGAAGTCGCCCGCCTCGCCGGCGTCAGCATCGACTACTACACCCGCCTCGAACGGGGAAACCTCACAGGGGTCTCGGACAGCGTCCTCGACTCAATCGCCCGGGCCCTGGAGCTTGACCGCGCAGAACACGACCACCTCTATGACCTGGCACGTGCGGCCGGTACCTCGGGAAGGAAACGCTCCACCAACACACCTGCGCCAGCAGTGCGGCCCGCGATGGAGTACCTGCTCGACGCCATCACCGGCGCACCAGCCTTTATCGGAAACAACCGCATGGACATCGTCGCCGCCAACGCCCTCGGCTACGCCCTGTATTCCGAGATGTATCGTGGCCCGGCACGCCCTGCGAACCATTCGCGATTCATCTTCCTGGACCCCCGGGCCCACAACTTCTACCCCGACTGGGACCGTGCAGCGAACGTCAACGTCGCGATTCTGCGCCGCGATGCCGGCCGCAACCCCCACGACAAGGACATCGCAGCACTCGTTGGCGAACTCTCCATGCGCAGCGACGAATTCCGCACGCGCTGGGCGGCACACAACGTCCGCCGCCACTACTCAGGCACCAAATTCTTCAACCACCCCGTCGTCGGGCTCCTTGAACTGACCTACCAGGCCATGGACCTCGAAGACGACCCAGGCCACACCCTGACTGTTTACCCCGCCATTCCCGGCAGCCCCTCAGAAGAAGCCCTCAAACTCCTCGCCTCCTGGGCGGCGACCGAGAACATCGTCCAGTCCCCCAAGCCCACGCTGGACCTTAGAGCCAGCACCACCAAACGTGAGGCCTGAGCCTTCTCCGCTCAGACGCCTGCATTGCCGCCGCGATCGAAAGCCGCGAACCCGCGCTTGTCGATGAAATGATCGAGTGGCTGCTACTCCTTAGGTGCCCGTCTTCTGAGCACAATGAGCCAAGTAATAGATCCGGCAACCACCAGGATACTCCCCAGCCAGAGGGCCTCCTGCAGTGCTGGGGTGGCCTCTGTCAGATTGGCAGCGTCAATCTCAAATGTCCGCACCGTCCAGATCACTGTTACGACGGAAAAGGCTACGAGGCCAAGCGCACCTATGATGATGGGGGCTGTTCGGTTACTCATTTCGTCCTTAATTTACGCGCTACCAATTGCACCGGTACCTGATGAAGTGATGGGGGTTACGTGAACCTTGATGTTGTTCCCGTCCCAGCTAAACCTGTCAATCAGGTCGATTCCTAGCCATGGATCCGCCACGACGGGGTACGTGTACGACTGGGACGTGTGGTCTACAACTTGGGTGAGAGTGGGACCATTTAGCTCGTAATGAGTCGCCACGACTGTGCCTTTGGAGTCCTTTGCCCAGGCGGGGGCAATTACGCCCGAGAAAGCGCCCTTGCCATCGAAGATTTCGACGGCACCTCGGTTATTCAAGGTTGCGGTGCCGTCGGATGGAACCGTGAGATTGTAGTTGAAACGACTGGGTGAGGAGGAGTTGGAAAGGACGGTCACTGCGGCAACGCTCCTTCCTTCCTTAGGCACGAGCACGGAACTCGTTCCGTTCTCGTTATCAAAAACGACTGTCCCGTTCGACTGTTTCTTGCCCTCAACGGCCTTTTCATTGAAGGGAAGCCCCAACCTAATCACGGTCCCACTTGAACTCTGGACTGCCACGGGATCACCAGAATTCGTGGGAAACTCGTTCGATCCGTTCCCGGCTCGGGCCCTGGCCTGCGACGTGTTCAAATCTGCAGATCCTCGCACGTTGGCCGACGGAATGAATCCCGGTGCCGAATTTTCGATGGCGCGGATTGCCGGACTTATCGGCGGCACGCTCTCGGCCGCCACGCTGGGAGAAATAGTTGACAGAAAAAGTATTGCAACGGCTGAGACCGAAAAAACTAAGGATACTGAACTAATTTTCACGTTTCCTCCAGATTGCGGAAATGTCCGGTTCGCACCCCTTCAGGTGCGAGCTTGCTGTAGCAATCACTTCATTCCGGCAATTGGAAAGCGCGAGGGCCGCCCAGTTTGCCGTAAAAAGGCTATGTCTGGATTTGCCATCTAAGTGGTGAGACAACGAAAAATACGTGCAAAAACGGCCAATCTACGTGTAATAAAGGCTCCATCTACGTGTCATAAAAGGAGCGTCTACGTGTTCAAGACCGAAACACGTAGACGGCTGCCATCCCGCTGCAGCTAGCATGGTCACCGCTCGGATGGCACGTTTCTGGTTCTATCCACTTCAGGTCGGTCCGCTGTTCGCGACCTTCACCTTCGGCCCGAGCATCCTGAAGGCCTTAGCCTTGATCCACCGATCCGCGGTTGGTCCTGACAAGTTGTCGGGGGGCGGTTGCGGTTTTTGGTTTCGGGCATGGCGGGTTGCCGGCCTCGCTGCGGTCGCGTTCCACTCCGTGTTACTGTTCAGGCCGTTGGCCGGCGGGTGAGCGGGGTTCCATGCCGCTTGCGGTGGGGCGTGGACGCTGGTGAAGAGTTCTTCCCAGGCCGTTTGCCAAGGCCACGCTTCGGGGAGATGAAGACGGATACGTCGGGCGCTGGAGGCGATCCTGGCCGGGACGTGGATGAGTTTGCGGCGGATCGTTCCGGTTCTGGCCTTGCCGAAGGGCCCTGCGGCAAGGAGGCCGGCGGCGCGGGTGAGGTTGTAGGCCATGACCGCGGCAACCGGCCAGGCCGAGTTCGCGGGGAACAGCTGAGGGCATGTGGGCGAGGGCGCTGTTCAGATCCGCGTTGACCTGCTGGCTTTCCAGTTCAGTTCCGGGATGCGGCGCACGACCAGCCGGCCGGTGATCTGCTCGGCCTTATTTTGGGAGGTGAACGCGGTGAACACGGATTCGGCAACTTCGGCCTTCGAGATCCAGGTGTTGCAGGCTAAGGCCGGCCCCATGGGCTTCGATCCGCACGAACCACAACAGCAGCGCATGCTGGCCGCTGCCATGAAGTCAGCACAAATCAACGCCGGCGACCTCTGGCTCAAGTACTTCAGCCTCGGCGGCGAAGTTGGCGAGTACGAGGTGGAAGCCTATCTCCAAGGCCTCCTCTCCCTGCCCGTCCTACAGCGCGACCTCCTGGCCATGGCCGCCAACGAACTCATCGACACATTTCCCCAAGGTTCGGCGCCCTACTCCGACGAGCTCAGCCCGGACGGCAACTCCCCGAGGAAAGAACCCAGGTCCGGGACGCAAGAACTGCCGGGCTCCGAGGATTAAGTGGCGCGTTGCGTCGCCCAGGTTGAGGCGTACGACGTCGTCCGGCACCTGGGACGTGACGTTCAGTCCCTGCGTGGTTCCGTCGCGGAGCACGACCGCGCGCGTTTTAGTCCAACCACGTAGACGCACGTAGACCCAAACACGTAGACGCCGCCTCTCCTCCACTGAATTTTGCGATTTTCACACGGAGATTCGCCCAAAACGCACGGAGATTCGACCTAATCCACACGGAGACGGGCTTTCGCAGGTTTATCTTTCTTTCAGGATGGGGCCGTCAGCAGCTCAACAGCTGACCAATCTTTCCTAACCAAGCTATGTCAGCCTAACCCTTGGGGGGATTATGAATTGGCACCAACTCAGCGGCCGGTCGCCTGCCTTGGGATGCGGATGACAGCGTCATGAAACTTCTGACCATCTCTGCGGCCGTCATGCTCTTGATCGTTGCCATCATCGCGTTCTTTAGCAACCAGATCATCATGGGGATCGTGTCCCTCGCAGCATCGGGGGCAAACCTCGCGACGTGGTTTGTCCATAAGAAGCAAACAAAGCAGGTCGGTCGTGTTTAGCCCGGCTGATCCGATCAACCCAGTCGTCAGCGACACCTTGGCTACTCCTGTTCTTGGCATCGTCTACTTCGTGTTGGTAGTCGTCGCGCTTGCATCGCTTATCGCATCAAAATGGATTCCCGCTCCAGTCAAAGTAACGATTGCCGTCGCGATCCTTGCGTTGCCGTTTGCAGGCTCGGTTGCCTGGATTATCTACTCACAAGCGCGCCAGCGGCGGCTTGGGAGTCCCTCCAGAAGATCGTAGAAAGGCAGGTCTAGCAAGACGCGGAACTGGGGAAGACCTGGTGATATCAGAAGCCAGGCTCACAGGTAGTTCCAAAGGCTTGATCTGGAGAATAGTCGGTGTGTCAGTCTTGTCCTAGCCGTGTCTGCGCTGGTCTCTGGCATCCTATTGCCCGGGCTTCTCATCGCCGCCGGCATCGCCGCCTTGACCTGGCTGATTGTTCGGATGACCGTCTCCATCTCGACAGATGGGGAGAAAATCGTCCTGAGCTGCGCGCCGTTCTATTCAACCGAGGTGTCGATCTCAGACGTTTGGCCATAACCGCGGCCCCGGATACATCCCTCTCTGACGGATATGGCTTCCGGGTCATGGGCAAGAACACCCGAGGCTTGCTGGTGGGAGGGCCTGCGGTCGCTTTGGAAACGAACAATCGCCGATGGATCGTCTCAGCCGCCCATCCCGAGGAAGTCACGTCGGCAATTCGAGATCAAATGACAACAAGGCGAACAACTGCACTGTCCAAAGAAATAGGAGCCGTGAAATGATCTCCGCAGAACAAGCCCGACACGTGATGCTTCACGGTTGGAGCGGCTTGCTGACGCTCGCAATAGCACTCCTGGGCGTGGCCATGATCTTCATTAGCCCCCTCCGCGAGTTGCTTGGACCGCTGTGGACCGGATACCCGGCCATAGCGTTTGGGTACATCTTTCTTGGGGTCCCGGCGATTCACCGCTACCGGTTAGGAAAAGCAGGTCAGAGCCGCTCCCTTTAGGGCTATCGACTGGCACAGATGGCAAACCGGCCGCCGTTCTGAGTACCAGGAACAGCCTGCTCTACCCGGCGCGGCCACCCTTGCCCCTACTTCCGACTCTGGGACAACGATCATCACTGCAGGCCGGTCGGGCTGGTCCTGCTGGCCGGGCCAGTCCTGCGCGAAGTCAGCGCCTCTTGCTACTGGCCGACGGGAAGTGCTTAGGAGTGCGTCAGAAGCCCTAACAGGTGGTCACCACTCGTGATGTCGCGGCTTCGGACCGGCTACGCTCGGTCTCCTGTGGGGTGATTCCGATCAGAGCTTTCCGGGCCGCACACCGAAGTTACGCTGCGGTCAGGGTTCTGTGCCGAATGTTCACTGCGAGAAAACCAGGGGAAATCATGCGGCGGAACGTGTTTGCGCGCTTAGTCTCGATCGCTACAGTTGCCGCCCTCGGTTTCGTGCCCCTGTTCTCTCTGCCAGCCAGCGCCGCTGGCGGTTTGGCGACCGACAAAGTAGTCAGCACGCACCAGTCGTCCCCTACTACGACCGTCGTTTCACCAACCTTCACCACCAGCCAATCAGGGGAACTACTGGTTGCTTTCGTCACCGCGGATGGCCCCGCAGCCACCGGGTCCCAACAGTTCACCTCGGTCACCGGAGGCGGGCTCACCTGGCGCCTGCGTAAGCGGACCAACGTTCAATACGGCACTGCTGAAGTCTGGCAGGCCGTGGCGAGCGGCATTCTGACCAATGTGGCGGTGACGGCCACGCACACCGGTTCGTACCAGGCTTCGATAACAGTCGCCACTTTCACTGGTGCGGACACCACCACCGACGGAGCGGTCGCGGGGGCCAACGGAGCCAGCGGGGCTCCCGCCGCCACGCTCACGACAACCCGCACCGGCTCCTGGGTCTGGGGTGTCGGCAATGACTGGAGCGCGGCCGCGACCCGCACCGTCGGGACCGGCCAGACCAAGGTCGATGAGTTTCTTGCCAGCAGCGGTGATACATTCTGGACACAACGCCAGTCCTCCCCCGGCACATCTACAGCGCCACAGTCCATAACGATCAACGACACTGCTCCTGCCACCGACATGTGGAATCTGTCGCTAATCGAGATCCTGCCCGCGGGAACGTCGGACACCACGCCTCCCACCGTCAGTCTCACGAGCCCGGCCAATGGTTCCACCGTCACCGGCACGATAGCCGTCACCGCGAGCGCCAGCGACAATCAAGGTGTTGTCGGGGTCCAGTTCACGCTCGACGGCGCCAATCTATCGGCAGAGGCCACGGCGTCGCCCTACTCGGTTCAGTGGGACACCACCGCCGTCGGCAACGGCAGCCACACGCTCTCAGCCGTTGCCCGGGACGCTGCCGGCAACACCGCAGCCGCGAATCCTGTGACTGTAACGGTAAGCAACTCCGGCGGCGACCCCGCCGTCGTCGGTTCATGGGGACCAGTCCAGGCCTGGCCCGAGGTTTCCATCCATGCAGCCCTGACCAATACCGGCAAGGTCCTGACGTACCAAGGTGACTTCACGCAGGGAGGCCAGCAGTATCTCCTGGACCCTGTCACCGGCAGCTACATCCAGGTGCCGAACGCTGCCGTAGATCTGTTCTGCTCCGGGCAGGCGGTACTTCCCGACGGCCGGATCCTGGTTGTCGGCGGAACAGCGACCAGCGGCGGACTCGGTATTCGTAATGTCGACGCTTTCAACCCGGGCACCGAGGCCTGGCAGGTGCTCGCGCCCATGCACTACCCCCGGTGGTACCCCACCGGCACAACCCTGGGCGATGGCCGGGTATTGGTGACCTCCGGGGCGAACACCAGTTCCACAGACCTCATCCAGGTTCCCGAGATCTATGACTCCCAGCAGAATGCGTGGAGCGACCTGGCCACGGCCACCAAAAACATCCCGTATTACCCATTCATGTACCAGCTCCCCGACGGGCGGGTGCTTCAGGCCGGCGCTTCTGAGCAGGCGACGTCCACGCTCGCCCTCAACGTGGCCACACAACAGTGGAGCACCATTGACGGCCGCGTGATTGATGGCGCGTCCATCACCAACTACGCACCCGGCAAATTCATGAAGGCCGGGTCTTCCTCGGATGGTGGATTCTCAGGCTTGTCATCAAACACTGCGTTCACCCTTGACATGAACCTTCCGAACCCGACGTGGCAGCCGACCGCGTCAATGCAGTATCCCCGCAGCTTCGTAAACCTGACCAACCTGCCCGATGGTACGGTCCTGGCAACCGGAGGCGGCACGGACAGGTCCGGCCACGACGACAACAACGCCGTCAAGCCAGCCGAAATCTGGAATCCTGCCACGGGCACGTGGACAACGGTGGCAGCATTGACAGCACCACGTCTCTACCACTCCACGGCACTGCTTCTGCCTGACGGCCGGGTCTTCGTCTCGGGCGGCGGCGGTGACACTGGCGTGACGGACCAAAAGAGCTATCAGATCTACTCACCCTCGTACCTGTTCAAAGGTGCCCGACCGACGATGAGTTCAGTTCCAGCCACCCTCCAATACAACGCCAATACCTTTGTCCAGACCCCGAACGCAACAGACATAAGGTCTGTTTCCCTTATCCGCACTGGATCGGTGACCCACTCCTTCGATCAAAACACCCGCGCATTGTCGCTACCCTTCTCCCAAGCTTCAGGCGGACTGAACGTTCAAATGCCGTCAAATGGCAACTACGCCCCGCCGGGCTATTACATGCTTTCCATCATCGACGGCAACGGTGTCCCCTCGGTGGCATCCATGGTCCGCTTCCCCGCTCCGTTCGAGGACACAACCGCCCCCACCGGCCCCTCCAACCTTTCGGCTGTCGGCGGCGTCGGCCAGGTGGACTTGAGCTGGACCGCATCGACGGACAACGTCGGCGTCGCCAAATATGACATCTACCGCTCGGCCACGCCGGGATTCACGCCTGGGCCTGCCAACCAAATCACGCAGGTAAGCGGATCAACCACCGCTTACCATGACGCGGGCGTAGCGGTTGGCACCTACTATTACCGGGTGAAGGCGGAAGACGCCGCATCGAACCTGAGCCCATCCTCGAATGAATCCCAAACCGTGGTGTCAGCCGACACGACCGCTCCGACCGCCCCCACAAACCTCACAGCCGTTGCCGGCTCCGGCCAAATCTCCTTGGCCTGGAACGCCAGCACGGACAACGTCGGCGTCACCCGCTATAACATTTCCCGCAACGGGGCACCCATTGGCACCGCCACAAGCACCTCGTTCGTCGACGGAACAGTCATCGCAGGCACCACCTACAGCTATAGCGTCACGGCGCAGGATGCGGCCGGCAATGTCAGTCCTCCCTCGAACACCGCCACGGCTACAGCGTCCGGCGCGCGGACTATCACCATCGACAAGCTCGTGACCGCTCATCAGGGCACCAACTCTGCAACAGTCAGCGTCGCCGGTCTCACAACCACCGGAAGCAACCAGCTAATACTTACCTTCATCAGCTCTGACGGCCCCAGCAGCGGGGGGAGCGCATCCATTCGATCGGTCAGCGGCGCTGGCCTGTCCTGGACGCTCCGCCAGCGCACCAATGCGCAGGCCGGCACAGCCGAAATATGGCAGGCAGTGGCACCTGGCCCGCTCACCAATGCCACCATTACGGCAACTCAGAACTCGGGCTCATGGCAGTCAGCCATGACCGTGGTGGCGTTCAACAATGCCGACACAGCCCAAGGCGCCACAGCCGGAGGCAGCGCCGCCACCGGAGCGCCGAGCGCCAGCCTCACCACCACCCGCGCTGGATCATGGGTTTGGGGCGTTGGAACCGACTGGAACGCTCCGTTGGCCCGAACCGTCGGACCGGCTCAGACCCTGGTTGACCAATATTTCCCCCCGGCCGGCGATACCTACTGGCTGCAGCGCCAAACCGGACAAACACCCACCAGCGGCACTGTGGTCACCATCAACGACACAGCCCCCACGACCGATCGCTGGGATCTGGCTCTCATCGAAATCCTCTCCGCTCCATAGGGGCTCGAGACCAAGGACGGCTTGAGCATTTCCTTTCGAGAAACCTCATCCCGGTGGGCGAATGCAGGGAGTTGACTGGCGTTTTCGAGAATCTCCCCTAAAGTGTCCGACCCCGGTCCTAACGTGAGCACAGCAGGCTGCCGAGAGTAAGAGCAGGGGTTATTTCAACGCTTTCGCACTCGCGGCCCTGCATTGTCTCCGAATCGCTCAACCCGAAGGACCTATCATGACCGAACCACTCGCACCGTACGCCCAGCCGGCACCGGCCGCCCCCGCGCCCTCGAAGGGCAGCGGCTTCGGCACCGCCGCACTCGTTCTGGGTATTGTCGCCATCGTCTTCTCGATCATCCCGATCGTCGGCTTCGTTGCCTTCCTGCTCGGCCCGCTTGCCATCATCTTCGGTGTCGTTGGGTTGACCCGTAAGTTCTCCAAGAAGGGAACCTCTGCTGCCGGACTTATCTTGGGCGTTCTGTCCGTGATCGTCGCCATCATCGTCACTGCCATCATCGGCGCTGCGGCTCAGAGCGTCAGCGACTCGGTGAACAAGGAACACAAGATCGAATACGTCGTCACCGTCACCGGTAAGGCCCATGTCTCCTACTGGACCGATGGAGGCACTTCCAACGAAGACATTACGGCCAACTGGAAGAAGGACGTCACCGCCAAGGGGTTCAACCTGAGCTCGTTGATCGTCACCGGTGATTACACGAGCCCGACCAATGTCACCTGCGAAATCCTGGTCGACGGTCAGAGCGTGTCAAAGAATAGCGGCTCTGGAACCACTGCCATGGCGAGCTGCACCGGCAGCAGCAAGTAGCGGCTATTTGATCGCAGGCTCCGGTGCACTAGCCCCAACGGCTAGGGCACCGGAGCCCGCATAGCGCACTGACTCAAGAATCATGAAGGGGGATGAAAGATAATGAACACACCATCTGGCGCCACAGGTCGGCTCCTTGTCAGAGGGCTCGACGCCGGTCGGTCGCCAAAGTGCCTTCTCTTCCGGAATGCTCAAACGGATCCCCCGATGGGCTCGGGTGGTGGTGCCCATCGCGCTTATCGCCGGGCTCATCGGCGGGACAGCACTCGGTTTCGCGACGCGGCCAGCCGTCAGTTCGACGAAAGAATACGCGGCACTGAACGACGAGCTCACCGCCAAAATCACCAGCGGAGACGCAACCATCAGCAAGCTGCGCGCCGCGGCATCGGACAAGGACGCCCAGATCAGCACGCTGCAATCAGCAGCCGCCGGTGTGAAGACCCTGCAGCAACAGCTGGGTGACAAGGAGAAAACCTTAGCTGGCAAAGAAGCGGACTTGGCCTCAGGGAACAGAAGCTCAGCGATGCGACGAAGCAGGTTGCCGCCAGCCAGATAAAGAGCAGCCTTCACGTTGATGGTGGGGACGTGCAGCCCGGCACCTACACAACAACGGGTCCGACGGAACCAAATCTGTCGGCTGCTACTACGCCTGGAAGACGGACACCGGAAGCGACGCCAGCATTACGGACAACAACATCGTCAAAGGTGCGGCCACTGTAACCCTCGCAAATAGCGAGGTATTCGAGTCGACCAGCTACCAGGCCTGGACAAAGATCGGGTAAAGCACCATAACGGCAGATGGGGAGCTAGCTGCGGCTCCCGACCCCTGCTTCGGATCGTGATTTCGTCAGTACGACCATCACTGCGCCACCGCAGCCGCAGTGGCGAACACATCAGCAGGCATCGGCCGATGCAGCTTCCAGGTGATTGCGATCGGCTTTTCACCGACGTGCTGCACGTAGTCAACCTGTCCCAGGCACGTGTACGGAACCGTAAGGCCTGTCTCGTCTTCTGAGGTGTCCCTGGTGAAAATCAGGATCTTTGAGCTGTGCGCAGCCCGGTCCAAGTACCGTTTTCCCGTCGGGCTTCCGGGCGACGTCGCGTTCTGCGACTCCCAGTGGAACAGCTCCGGGCTGATGGCGTAGTCCTTGTACATCGTGGTTGCAGAGTGCTTCCTGTCGTCCTTGTTCAGGGTGACAAAGAAGGCATCGGTGGAGGTCGCCGGGCACCAGGCCACGCCCTCGCGGTGCTGCACGTTCCTTCCAAGCTCCAGCGAACCGTAATCCAGGGCCGCCAACACCTCTTCGCGTCGATAGGTCGCGTGCGAGAGCAACGGAACGTGTTGCAGTCCAGATCCTAGGCCCTTGGCGGCATGTTTGGATGCCGCAACCCCGAGCTTCACGAGTTGGCGGATCTCGCTGCAGACAAATTGGTAGCTCCGCAGATAGTCCAGTCCGGCGTCGTACGTCTGAAAACCGCCGCCGTCGTCCCAAAGTGTGTAGAACAGCATCCGGGCGAAAGTCTGTTCCCGCATGCCGAGCTCCGCATAGCGGGGCGCATCCACAGTGACCAGCATTGAGTACGCCTCGGCGCGTTCCGGATCGTCAACGTGGATCAGCGCAGCCATCCGGCCAAGGAGCTTCTTCTCATCGGCATTCGAGAGCTCCTGGATCCGCCCGCTGAGAACGGCCTCCAACGGCGAGAACCCCTCGATCAGCCCAGCCTGGCGGAGGTAGCCGGTCCAGGAGTCCTTGGTTGAACGGTAGATGGACTTCAGGTCATTCCCAGACTGCTGCAGATAGGCCTCCAACTCGGTTTCCGCGTAAGAGGCTATGTCCCGGACAAGCTGCGTCCTGTTGAACCGCAGCTGTGCCTTGATATTGTCCAGGACGACCTTCTGCGCGACGCGGTCCAACACGATCTGGGAGCCCGAAGGCAGGTACGGAAACTCGTCCTCGATGGCCTTCTCCAGCTCTTTCCGCCCGTAGCCGGTGAGCGCCCTATAGCGCAGATCGAAGCGGAACTCGCGGCGTTGCTGACCGATGAAATCCATGACCGTCAACACCGCTTTGCCCTCGGCACGGCGTAGCCCCCGCCCGAGCTGCTGGAGGAAGATGGTGGCACTCTGTGTGGGCCGGAGCATCAGGATGGTGTCCACCTGCGGAAGGTCAAGGCCTTCGTTGAAAAGGTCGACAGCAAAGATGCAGTTGATTTCCCTGTCCCGGAGCCGTTTGAGCGCAAGTTCGCGTTCGGCGTCGTCGATGCTGCCGTCAACGGCAAGAGCCGAGATGCCGGCACCATTGAAGACTTCGGCCATGTAGTGCGCATGCTGCACCGAAACGCAGAAGCCGATGGCGCGCATGTATTCGGTGCTGGTGACTTTGTCGCGCAGCTCGCGGATGACCTTTGCCGCTCGGGCATCATTTCCTGTGTATAGGCGGTCGAGCTGAGCAGTGTCGTAGTTGCCTCGTTTCAATTCAACCTGAGTCAGGTCGACGTCGTCGGACACGCCAAAGTAGTGGAACGGCACCAACAGATCTGCGTCGAGGGCGTCCCAGAGTCGAAGTTCGCTGGCAGTGCGGCCGTCGAAGAATTCCTTTGCGACGTCGCCGCCGTCCCCACGTTCCGGCGTCGCTGTAAGCCCGAGGAGTTGCTGCGGCTGGAGGTACTCGAGCAATAGCCGGTAGGTCGGAGCCATGGCGTGGTGGAACTCGTCAATGACGACGACGTCGAACTGCTCGGGCCTGAGGGTCTGAACACCGAGGGAAGCGAGCGATTGAACAGAGGCAAAGAGGTGCTTCCACTGTTGAGGTTTGTGATCGCCGACGTAGAGCCCACCGAAGGCGCCGTCCTGCATGACGTCGCGATATGTGCGCAGCGACTGTTTCAGGATCTCCTGCCGGTGAGCCACGAACAGGAGCGTCAGGTTCCGGCCGGCTGCTTCGCAGAGCCGTTTGTAGTCTAGGGCGGCGATGACGGTCTTGCCGGTGCCTGTGGCAGCAACCAGGAGATTCCGGTTGTATCCCTTTGAACGCTCAGCTTCGAGGTCTTCGAGCATTTCTTCCTGGTGGAGAAAGGGCCGAATTTCGAGGCCAGTGACGGCGTCAGGGGCTGCCGTTCGTCTGCCGCCGTTGCGCTCCAGGGCGGCGTCGAGCCTGTTGCCGTCCTTGTCCGGGTCATAGCTCTGGAAGGCACGCTGTTCCCAGTAGCTGTCGAAGGTGACCTCGAACTTCTTGAGTAGCGCGGGCGTGGCGACTGAACTCAGACGGACGTTCCATTCCAGACCGTCCAGGAGCGCGGCTTGGCTGAGGTTGGAGCTACCGACGTAAGCGGTGTCGAAGCCTGAGCTCCGGCGGAATAGCCAGGCTTTGGCGTGCAGACGTGTGGCTTGGGTTTCGTAGTTGATCTTGACCTCGGCACCGTAGCGGCGGACGAGCTCATCGATAGCCCGGCGTTCGGTTGCGCCCATATAGGTGGTTGTGATGACCCTGAATTTGACCCCACGCTCCCTGAGTTGTTCGAGAGCGGGCTGGAGCAATCTGAGGCCCGTCCACCGCACGAAGGCACAGAGGAGGTCGACCGTGTTGGCGGACTCAATTTCAGTTCGCAGCTCGGCGGCGAGGTTGGGATCTTCCTTGCTGTTGGTGAGGAGTGCCGACTCGCTCAGTTTTGTCGTGGGGCGCCTCAGTTGCCGGCGTTTCAGTGCGTCAGGGCGGTGGAGGGAGAGTAGCTGCGTGGGTCCGTCGACAATGTGGTCGGCGTCCTGGATTCCGTTGAGGAGACGGTTCGCAAGGGATACTCGGTCTCCCGGCTTCGCTGCTGTGAGGACCTCGCGGAGGACTTCTGCCACATGACGGCTGAGGACTTCCGATACATCGTCATCTTCTACCTCTGCCACCACTGCCTGGAGTTCGGGCACAAGGGTCAGCTTTGTTGCCAGGGCTTCGGTATTTAGGAGTTCGTACAGCCCCTCCGGCAGATTCGAGTCTGTCGGTCCCCCATCGAATGTATTCACTGCGCCAGGGTATTTGGTAGGAGTGACAAATCGCGAATATTAGGAATGCCGTTGCTGGCCCAAGACTCCGAACGAGACGGCGAAGCGGCCTACTGACCCCGTACCCAGCACCACGTTCACCGGTGCTTCGCCAGCCAGCCGCAATGAAATCTGCTTCTGGATCTCCCGTATTGCCCAGCGCTGATCGGACCCGATGACGGTGCGAGGCGTAGCCCGCGGCGCCATCCCCGTCGAGAATCGGAATCCGGATGAGGGGCGGATGTCCCATAGACGGAACGGCGAGATCGCGAAGGGCGTCGTAATACGCGCGCTGGCGTTGCCGCCCTCCCGGGCCGAAGCCAACGGCGTCCTTGGTCGCCCTGTACCTATCCGCCCGAGGAGCGTGCTGTCTGCACAACTCTAAATACTGCTCAAGGTGAAATCCGAGCGGGATGGTGCCTGGATATTGTTCGAATGTCCGAAGGCGAAAGGACGTGAAATGCTGGACTTCGTCGATTTCGATAAAGGTCTTTGAGTGCACGTGATAGAAGTCGCCCCGCAGAGCCGTTGTCCTTTTGGATTTGTGTACATCTGTTTGGCCGCCCAGATCCTCAAAAATGTCATCCAATGGCGCTGCGGCTATAGCTGCTTGCTCCGGGAGTCCGAAGTGTCCACGTTGGTTGATCCAGGACACCTTCGCCGGTTCAAGTTGGATGCCGTCCAAGGCCGCAGCGGCCCTAAACGCCGCCTGCGCGTCGCCGACCGGCATGGTTAGCTGACGTCCTGATCGACGTTCCCGAGGGCCTCGGCGTCCTGGCTACCGTGCATCCAAAGCACGACATCGAGGATTCGAAGGAGGGAAAGGTCATCCCGCCCAATGGTCGAGCGCAAAGCCTCCAACCGTCCAAGCAATTCGAGATCAGTTGCGAATGCCTCATGCCAAGCTCTCCACGTGCCAGTCGAGTCTTTGAAGCCCGTCACCCGGGCAACGACGGAATCGTAGATCGGGATAAGGTCTGGGCGTTTCCGGGCCAGGAGCTTGCTTGCAGTTGTGGCGCCGACTCCCCATCGCTGTGCGTCCTGCGCCCGCAAAAGTCGCCAAAGGAGCAAACAAGGGCTGTCTTCTCCAAAGTACTTATCGTGCTCATCGAGCGGGATATCTTGAAGCGCCACATCGTTTGGAATCATTTCCAGAAGGGCTGTGATTTCTGCTGAGCGATGGCCAAGAATCCCCAGCGCTGCAGGTGCCGGAACATGCACCGAAAGACAAGAGACGGAGATCAGATCATCTGAGGTGAACGCGGCTTCCCCATTCATGCCGAAGGAATCGAAATGCGACCCAGCATACTCATTGCCGGTCCACTCTCCGAGTCCGAAATAGCGCTCCAGATGCGAGCGCGCCTCGTCGTCCGAGATTGCCCTGAATGCTCCAGCGACGGTCATCTATGTCCCTTTGTCCTGCGCCGCAGCCATACAGCCAGCAACGAACCTGAGAGCAATCTACCGCGGGCAGTCTTACATCTTCATTTGGGACATCAAGTGACGAATGGTTCAAGCCAATGCATCGGGCTGTGGGCGTGCGACAACAGGCCGCTCCATTGACCCGGGAGACTGGCGCCGTTCTCATGGTTCTCAGGGCACCGCCGTCGTCTGATTAAGCTTGCCGTCAACACCTCGAACCCAGAATCTTCCGTCGCTGTCCATGAACTCGATGGCTGGCATGTAGGCAGCGTTGCCGGGCACAGGCTCCAACGCTCGTTGCCTCTCGACATAAACCGGCCACCTCTTGAGCTCGCTGAAAAAATAGCGGCCTGGCGGAAGGATTTTTGCCGATGCTCGAATTTCCGGGATCGGAGTGCCGTTCCGTGCGGCGCCTTGTGCTCGCTCGACCGAAAGGCTGAAAACCGGCGCATCACTTGAATTGACCAACTCAATCCCCCATTGAATTTTGCCGTCAATTTCGCCTTTTACTGGCCAACACGCGACCCGTGACGCCTGATGACGTTCCGCAGCAACTATTGCCCTATCCTCACGCTCAGTCTCGAGCCTCCGCATCTGCTGCGATTCCTCCACCGTTTGCCTCGAATGGCGCGTGGCCCTGGCCACGAAGAATAACGCCAGCGCCGTTGCCAATGCGCTAATGATTTGTGCGACGTCCACCCAACCGCCCATGACCAGCCTCTCGTAGATGTTGGGCACAGATTACAAGTGGACGAGAACGCTCGCTTGTCACACTCCTTGGTCGGAAGGCTTTCGGGGTGCTCACGCTCCTGTTTGTTGTCCGCTCTACAAGCACGTGCCTATAGTGGCCCTACCCGCACCCCTCTCTGAGCACCGTCCTGCCGTCCAGCACGTTCTGCCACCTACAGGAGAGAACCCCATGGAAAACCGCACGCTTGGTTCATTAACCGTCTCTGCCCTTGGCCTCGGCTGCATGGGCATGAGTGAGTTCTACGGCGAAGGGGACGACCGCGAATCCCTTGCCACCATCAACGACTTCCTCGACGCCGGCGGCAGCCTTTTGGACACCGCCGACATGTACGGACCCTTCACCAACGAAAAGCTCGTGGGCAAGGCCATCGCCGCCCGCCGCTCCGAGGTCGTGCTGGCCACGAAGTTCGGCAACGAACGCCGCGAGGACGGCTCCTTCCTGGGTGTCAACGGCAGGCCCGAATATGTCCGCTCCGCCTGCGACGCCAGCCTGCAACGCCTCGGCGTGGACCACATCGACCTGTACTACCAGCACCGCGTGGACAAGACCGTTCCCATCGAAGACACCGTGGGCGCCATGGCCGAACTGGTCCAGGCTGGAAAGGTCCGGCATCTGGGACTCTCCGAGGCCGCACCGGAAACTATCCGCCGCGCCCACGCAGTGCATCCGATCACCGCCCTGCAGACCGAGTACTCCCTCTGGGAACGGGAGCCAGAAACGAAGGTCTTCCCGGTCCTGGCCGAGCTGGGCATCGGGTTCGTTCCCTACAGTCCCCTCGGCCGCGGCTTCCTGACCGGGCAGATCCGCAGCGAGGCCGACTTCGCGGAGAACGACTTCCGCCGCCACTCCCCTCGCTTCCAAGGCGAGAACTTCAAGCGCAACCTGGAGCTGGTGGACCGGGTGAAGGAACTCTCAGACGAGAAGCAATGCACCCCAGGCCAGCTGGCCCTCGCGTGGCTGCTGGCACAGGGCGAGCACATCGTCCCGATCCCCGGCACAAAGAAGCGCGAACGCCTGGCAGAGAACCTGGGGGCCACCGCCGTCGTATTCTCCGAAGACGACCTGAAGCGCCTTGACGAACTGGCCCCGGCAGGGGCCACTGCCGGAGCGCGCTACCCCAACATGGCCAGCATCGACGTCTAGACACTGGCAAGCGAGGGCGGCCACCATGTTATCCGTGCTGGCCGCCCTTGCTTATGCCGATGATTGCCTAGCGTCGTTATGAATCTGCCCCTAGAGGGCCCTAACGAAAGATCGGACAAGAAGGTCATCCGGGCTGTAGTTTTCTGCCCAAGCCGCGAAACTCTCGTTGATCGCCATGATATTTATGTTGACGCAGAAGGTGCCGTTATCGGTACCGCTAAGTCCCGACGAGATACGCGGACAAAAGTCTTTACGCTCATCAATCATGGCAAAGATTCTCTCCAGGAACTCCTGGCGGTCTGGGCTAAGGAACCACTCGGTTGGCGCATGAGGGTCCGACTCTGAGTATCTAGAGGCTGCTCCCGCCCAGGTGTCGAGCCAGTGCTCGGGAGGATCGAGCACTGCGTTGGCTTCGATGCACATGCCTCTGAGAATGCCACGAATGGTATGCCAAGAGCCCTCGGCTCCGCCGAACTGCCGTTCTTGCGTTCCCAAGCCCGTGACTCTGATTCTGTTTGGCGTCGAGTCCCATTCGGCTTGTTCCCTCAAACTGGTGTGCGGTTCATCGGGGTGAAGTCTCGGACGAGCATAAGTGTTCCCGTCGGTTCCGGTGAACAGGCGTCCACATACTTCCACCGAGGAACCTTCGCGGACAGGGCGCAACTGCTGGCCGCTGGTTGTTTCACTCTTTGCCTTCATAGGGCGTGGCGACCTCCGCTTCGTTTAGACAGAATCAGGAACCAGAACCCAAAGCGACCAGCGGCCGGCGTTGAAAGAACCGGGACGATTCTGAAGACAGCGATAGTCAAGAATATAACGGTGCATATAAAGGATCGGGAAGGAGGCCCTTTTGCACGTCCCCTCGCTGTAAAAGTTGTCTTGCCAGACGTTCCAGACCTTGGCGACCTGCGGCTCCGTAGTTGCACCGACAATCGGAGCGGCCGGAGCCGCAGTCGACTCGGTGGTGGCGGCCCGGGCGTTGGCGGCGTTCGTGCCCGAGAAAACCAGAACTGAAGATAGTGCGATTGAACAAAGGATCTTACGACCATTAGGCATGACGAATTCCCCCAAAAGTCTGCCGACGGAGCGAGATTTTCTCGTTTCATCATCGGTGGTGGTCAGACACTAGTTGAGACTGATGGGAAAAATCAATAGCTCACTATCAATTTTGAGATCCGGGGCCGTTCCCGCGGCTCCGTTCGGACGAGGCTCTGATGGCCGCCAAGGGTTGACCCTCGGAAGCGTTGTGCCCTACTTTAAACAGACCGCTCGTCCGGTTTTGGAAAGCCCACCTGCCCAATGGAGATGAACATGTGCCTCGTGAGGAAATTGGTTCTGTTCCTAGAGGTGGTCCCATGACAAGCCACGAAAGCAGAGCCGGGGACACGACCACCTTCGGGCCTCTTCAATTAAAGAGCATCTGGCATGAGCATGAGCTAAGGAATTTTGACCTAATGGTCGTAATGCAAGCTTCCGGGTGTGAGCACATTGCCGACCGAGTGATCAAGGGCGAATCGGTGTCCGCGGAGGATAAGTCGGTACTCGTCATAGCGAACGAATTGGCGGAACAAAAAGGCTACCTTCCCTTGTTTGACGTGACCGATGACGACGCGCGTATCTCGGAGAACGCAGGATCGGAGCTGGAAAAGTTCTTCAGGTCCGAGGAATGGCAAACGAGGGATCGAAGCAGTACGCGGCAGCTCTGACGCCCCGGACGTAGCTCCACGGCGGCGCCACCGCCGTCGAACTTTTCAAAGCATCCCTAAAAGCACCCACAAACAAAACAATCGGCCTGCGTGGATTACCACGCAGGCCGATTGTTTGGGGGCTAGCTATAGAGGGCAGAGATTAGCCGTCGTTGCCGGCAGGGGTGGTGGCGGCGGTGTAGCCTTCGAGCTTGAGCGCGGCCTGGGCGTACTTCTGGGTGAACGTGTCGGCGATGTTGACCTTGGAGGTGTCAACGCCGATGGTCTTCTCCTCGTCGAAGATCGTCTTGGGGCCACCTGCAGGCATGATGCCGTCCGGAAGGAACTGACCCTTGTCCTGGTTCAGCGCAGCAACGTACTGGTCCTTGGAGATGGTGCTGTTCTGGACGTAGGACTGAGGCAGCTTATCGGCGATCTCCTGGGCGGAGTGGGTGCTGATCCAGTGCATCGTGTCCACAAGGGCGTTGACGACCTTCTGGGCCGCGTCCTCGTGGGTCTTGACCCAGTCCGACTGGGCGAGAAGGCCGGCCGACGGCAGGGTGCCGCCAAGCGCTGCCTTGGCTCCGTCAGAGGTGGCGAGGTCGATCGCAGAAACGGCGAGGTTCTTGTTCTCCAGGGCGCCAACGGTCGGCTGGGTGGTCATGACGCAGTCAGCGGACCCGCGCTGGATCGCTGCGATTGCGGTTGCACCGGCGCCGACGGCGATCGTGTGGTAGTCGCTCTTCGCGAGGCCGGCCTTCGCAGCGATGAACTGGGTGAGCTCATCGGTTCCCGAGCCGAGGTCAGTGACTCCGACGGTCTTGCCCTTGAGGTCTGCGCCCGTTTTCACGTTTGCCTTGGGGCTGCACATGATGCGCTCGCCCGGGGCACTCGAGAGCTGCACGAGGTTGACGACATTCTTGCCCTTGGACTGGAAGTCGACGGTGTGGACGTACCACGCACCGGCCATGTCCACCTGCCCCGATGCCATCGCGTCTTCGGCGCCAACGCCACCCTGGGACTCGGTGGAAAGCTCCATCTTGACGCCGTACTTCTGGTAGAAGCCGAGCTGCTGCGCGAGCTGGTACGGCAGGTAGATCTGCTTGTCGATGCCGCCGACCATAAGCTTCACGGTGGGCATCGAGGCGGTGTCCGCGGCAGCACTGCCGCTTGCGGTGCTGGTGCTGCTTGCGGTGCTGGTGCCGCAAGCTGCGAGGCTCAGTGCGATCACTCCGGCAGCGCCGACGGCGTAGATCTTCTTCATCATGGTTGTGCTTTTCCTTCTATTTTGAGGATTCGAGCGTTGGGTAAGTGGAATGGAAGACGGCGGGCGTCAGATCGCCTGGGCTTCGGAACGGTTTGGTGGCCGCCATTTGAGCAGCTTGTGTTCGAGCAGGGTGAGGAGGGCTTCGGCGCCGAGGGTGATGACTGCGATGATCACCATGCAGGCGAAGACCGTGTTGGGATCGAAGGTCCCCTGTGCCTGGCTGATGATGAGGCCGATTCCCTGCTGGGCGCCGAGCACTTCAGCAACGAGGGCGCCGATGATCGCGAAGCCGAACGCCGTGTGCAGGCTCGCGATGATCCAGGTCATTGCCGAGGGAATCGTCACGTGGATCGCCACCTGAAGCGGCGATGCACCCAAGACGCGCACATTTCCGACCAGGTTCTGATCCACTTCACGGACGCCCTGGAAGGCGTTGAAGAAGACGACGAAGAAGACCAGTACCGCTGCGAGCAGCACCTTCGGGAAGACTCCGAGGCCGAACGCCACGATGAAGATCGAGCCGAGCACGATGCGGGGGATGGAGTTCACGATCCGGATGTACGGGCCGACCACTTCCGACAGGTACTTGTTCGAGCCCAGAAGCAGGCCCAGGACGACGCCGACGAGCGTTCCGAGCGCGAAGCCCATGAACGCTTCCTGCATGGTGACCCCGAGGTTCTCCCAGATGGTGCCGAATGCCGTGCCCTCGGTGAAAAGCTTGACGAGGCTGTTCCAGATTTCGGTCGGCTGGCCGAAGAAGAACTTGTCCACCCAGCCCTCGGTCGTGAACCACTGCCAGCCACCGATCACGATGACCGCGAGGATGGCACGGCCGGCCCAGACCCAGGTGGTACGGCGGTTCAGGGAACGCCGGGCGGAAGCCTTCAGCTCACTCGCTTGCGCTTGTGCTTGATCTTGCACGGGAGCACCTCTATTGATTGTGGTTGTCATGCTGCTGCACCCGCCGATTGCTTGTAGGCGCGGGTGACTTCGTCCTTCAAGGACTCCCAGATCTGGCCCTGCAGCTCCAGGAACCGCTCCTCGTGCCGGATCTTCTGGACA